>JAJZXB010000007.1 GCA_021846395.1 Thermoplasmata archaeon
GATGGATGAGATTATGGGGAAGGAAGATTCAAGGATCAGCAATAGGAGGAATAATGGATGATTTAAAGAGAAAATCACGTACTCCTAAGGTTGTTCCAGGATATACACCCACATCACAGGTATGCTCTAAATGCAACCACAGGCAGAAGATGCCTTTGAAGGAAAGAATATTCAACTGTGAATCATGCAATATCTCTATTGATCGGGATCTAAATGCATCAATAAATATATTAGAATATATGGTACCTGCGGAACGTAGGAAATTTACGCCTATGGACATGAAAACCTATACCTGCATGATGGAATACCTGAACAGTATTCCAAACGTGAAGGCAAGTTTTGTGGTTGATATAGGAAGCTTCACTGCTTTAGCGTGAGGTAGTTCACATATGCTCTTATAAGCACATCGGCTGCACCCCCCTTTCTTGCCAGTCCAACTTCATGCCCAAGTTTTGGGAATACGACCGCCAGATTATTTATCGTTACAAGATCAATTGGCAACCCTCTTTTAACGAGAGAAACTGTCGAATCAAGAACTATATCTGCCCTCCCCTCCTTTGCAAATTCTATATCAATATCATCTCTCTCCATCTGTGCAGCCACTATGGGGTAGCATACCGGTCCGGGTGCTGTTATTATTCTCATAACACATAATAGATAAGTCATTTATTAATATAATGTTTAATTATTGTATAATACACAAATAAATATTAAAAAAATATATTTTGTGCAGATAAATTAAAATTTTTAACATTAATTTTATCAAAAATATGGAAAGTAATATATGCAATTTTAAAATTACCTTTTTTAAGATTTAAATGGACAAATACTTGATACTTGAAGATGGAACAATACTTAAGGGAAAAGGATACGGTTACACTGGGGAAACTCATGGTGAAATTGTTTTTACAACTTCGATGTCTGGATATATTGAAACCATAACCGACCCCTCCTTCGCAGGGCAGGTACTTATTTTTGCATTTCCAGAAATAGCAAATTACCCATTAACTTACGAAAAGATGGAGTCTGAACGCATTCAAATATCAGGCCTTGTAACAAAAGATGCTCATGAAATTTTTTACGGGGGAAAATCCGGAAAGGATTTTAACGATTTCCTTATAAACTCCAGTGTACCGGCTATAGACGGTATTGATACCAGATTGCTGGTTGAAAAAATAAGAGAAAAAGGTGTTTTAAAATGCTTTATTTCAAATTCACCAGAAATGCCTGATATTTTTGAGGACACAATGGAAGAAAACCTTGTTTCCAAAGTTTCAAGAAAAAATTATCAGTATTATAAGTCAGATAAAAAGAAGGAAATACTGTTCATAGATGTGGGAGCTAAAAATAGCTTAATCACAAATCTGGGGGAACTTGCATCAGTGCATATTGTACCCCATGATTATGATTTTTTCAATATAAAATTTCATTACGATGCAATATTTTTGCCAAATGGCCCGGGAAATCCCGATCACAGTGCGTTGAAACCCATAGTTGAATTCGTCAGGGAAGCATCACAGGAAAAACCAGTTATGGGCGTATGTCTTGGCAATCAATTGATAACGCTGGCATTCAATGGCAAAACAAAAAAAATGAAATTTGGCCATAGGGGCGTTAATCACGCTGTGACTGATGGAGAAAAGATATATATAACATCACATAACCATGGATATGCAGTAGATAAGGACTCACTAAAAAATACAGATCTAATCGCTCCATTGTGGGATATAAATGACGGTACAGTTGAGATGGTATCACACAAGAAGCTTGAAGTCTATTCAGTTCAATTTCATCCGGAGGCCCACCCGGGGCCTTATGATGGATCATGGTTTTTTGAAAAAATAAAAAGTACCTTGAGGGATATTAATGAATAAATCTATTAAATGTACACTTGTTATAGGCTCAGGTCCGATAGTTATAGGCCAGGCGGCAGAATTTGATTATTCCGGATCCCAGGCATGTCTGGCTTTAAGGGAAGAAGGCATAAAGGTTGTACTTCTAAATTCAAATCCTGCAACAATCCAGACAGATAAGGAAATAGCTGACAAAATATATATAGAGCCGGTTGAACCGGAAACCGTTATACAAATTATTAAAAAGGAAAATATAGATTCAATATTGCCGTCAATGGGTGGGCAGGTGGCCCTCAACCTTGTAATTCTTCTTGACAAACTGGGGATACTTTCGGAATACGGAATTAAAATTCTTGGAACACCTGTGAAA
This sequence comes from Thermoplasmata archaeon, assembly GCA_021846395.1. Taxonomy (GTDB): domain Archaea; phylum Thermoplasmatota; class Thermoplasmata; order Thermoplasmatales; family Thermoplasmataceae; genus Acidiplasma. Next base: position 2,224 of record JAJZXB010000007.1, read on the forward strand.
TCAATAGAGATAGCCGAGGATAGAAAAAAATTCTTTGAGCTTATGAAAAAAATAGATGAGCCCATTATAAATTCTTACAATCTTTTAAAGGACGATTACAGGCAGATTATAGAAAACATAAAAAGATATCCACTTATACTGAGGACCGGATTTTCACTTGGTGGTTCAGGTGGAACCATAATAAAGGATAGGGACTCTTTGCTGAACTACTGCGATGATTATTTTTCAATAAATGATGACACTCTGGAACTTGACGAATCATTGCTCGGATTAAAGGAAATTGAATATGAAATGATGAGGGATAACAATGGAAATTGCATATCAATATGCAATATGGAAAACCTTGATCCAATGGGCATTCATACAGGGGAAAGCATTGTTGTAACTCCATCATTGACACTTAGCAATGACGATTACCAGAAATTGAGATCATCGGCAATACACATAGTAAGTGAAATAGGTGTTGTTGGATCATGCAATATCCAGTTTGCCCTTGACCAGAAAAGAAATGAATATTATGTTATTGAGGTAAATCCAAGGACATCAAGATCATCGGCACTTGCTTCAAAGGCATCTGGATACCCCATAGCAAGAATATCAACAAAAATTGCAATAGGATATAATTTAAATGAAATTAAGAATCCCATAACAAACAATACATACGCTGCTTTTGAGCCTTCAATGGATTATATAACGGTAAAAATACCGAGATGGCCCTTTGATAAATTTTCAGTTAAGAGGGATATTGGCATTGAAATGAAATCAATAGGGGAAGCCATGGGCATAGGCCGAACGTTTGAGGAAGCACTGTTAAAATGCGTTTCATCCCTTGACATAGCATATTCTAAATCATTGAGATTATCTGTATCAAGGGAAAAAGCACTGGAACTTGTTGAAACACCAAATGACAGGGGGCTATATGCTGTATTTGAATTGTTATTTCACGGCATGGACGCTGAAGAAATATCTCTTAAATCAGGATATGACAGCTTTTTCATATATAAAATGAACAATATTGTTGAAAAATTAAAGGGCATTAAACATGACGAATATCCCGAAAATATGCTGGAATTAAAGCAGCTGGGAATATCAGACGAAACAATATCGTACTACTCAAGGATTGAGGAAATAGACATAATTAAAAAAAGGATGGAAAATAACATTTTTCCAGTGTATAAAAATATAGATACATGCTCAGCTGAATTTGAATCCAATACACCATATATGTATTCTTCATATGATACAAAAAACGATCTCAGCATTGTAAACAAAAAGAAAATTATTGTAATAGGCTCAGGGCCAAATCGTATTTCGCAGGGTGTTGAGTTTGACTATGGATCAGTAAAGGCCGTTAGCTCAATAAAATCACTTGGCTGCATATCCATCATGGTTAACAGCAATCCCGAAACCGTATCAACCGATTTTGACATTGCCGATATCCTATATTTCGAGCCAATTACGCTTGAGCATATAGCCAATATAGTTCACCGTGAAAAGCCTGAAGGCCTTATTATACAGTTCTCAGGCCAGACAGGGCAGAATATGGCCGCAGGGCTTGAAAAATTGTTTGGAAACATAATTATTGGAACAAATCCAGAAAATATATACAGGATTGAGGAAAGAACAAAATTTTCATCTGAGTTGGATAAACTTGGCATAAAGCAACCAGAATTTATTGAAATAGACAATATTATAGATATAGACAGAAAAATAAAAACCATCAATCTTCCGGTAATTATTAGATCCAGTTTTATTATTGGTGGAAGGGCAATGGACATCATATATGATTACAATATATTGATGGAGAGAGTAAGGGAGCTTTTTATGGAAAGGCCAGGATTTCCAATACTTGTAAGTGAATACATAAAAAATGCAACTGAAATGGATGTTGATTTTGTTTCAGACAGCAAGAGATCAATAATAGCAGGCATCTCTGTGCATATTGAGGAGGCAGGAACTCATTCAGGGGATGCGACAATGATTCTGGGCCCAAAAATGGTAACGGAAGAATTTGTTAAAAAAATAGAAATTATTGTTGAAAAGCTAAGGGAAAGTTTTCATCTTTCAGGATTGTCAAATTTGCAGATTGCGGTTAAAAATGGGGAAATATTTATCATAGAGCTGAATGCAAGATCCTCAAGATCCATCCCCTTTGTCGCTAAGGCTACCGGCATTAACTGGGTTGAACTTGCTGTAAAATCAATGCTTGGTGAGGAGATAAATGCAGAATTTAGAGTTCCAAAATCATATTTTATAAAGGTGCCAGTATTCCCATTTAAAAGATTCCATGATATGGATGTAATACTCGGCCCCGAAATGAAATCCACAGGAGAAGCTATGTGCTGTGGTCTTACATTCGATGAGGCCATGTCAAAGGTAATCAGGATCATGAAAAGAAAATTTGTGCTTGAATCGGCTGTAATAACGGTTAATGATGCCGATAAGGCTGAAGCGGCAAATATTGCTAAAAAACTGGCAAAGAATAATATAAAAATATACGCAACCCCTGGAACATCAAAGTTTTTATCAGACAACAATATAAAAAATACCACAGTATACAGAATAAAGGACATGCGGAGCCCAGGACTGAGCGATTTGATTAAGAACAACAATATTTCATTGATAATAAACACGCCATCAGAAAGTTACGGATCGTTCAGGGATGGATATACGTTAAGAGAAATTGCAATAAGGAGGGATATACCTGTAATAACAAACATAAAATTTGCCTCCGCCCTTGTTAATTCACTGGCATCCGGCATGCAGTCAGAATACCGTGAAATAGACGAATACGTTTAAAAATGCAATAAAATATATTTCATATTGGCATTATCCCAAAATGAAAGATTTTGTTAAAATATATAAAAAAATAAAGGCAGTTTCACCGGAGCATCATTTTGAATTTACCGATGATCCTTTCTGGATTCTTATCACAACAATATTATCACACAGAACAAAGGACAAAGCAACTGATGAGGCAGCTAGATCCCTATACAATAAGTACAGGGATTACACTGGATTATCGGAGGCAAAAACATCGGATGTAAAAAACATTATAAAAAATGTTGGGTTCAGCAATGTTAAATCTGAAAGAGTAATAGGAACAGCAAAAATTATTAAAGAGAAATATGATGGAATAGTTCCGGATACGCACGATGAACTAGTCAAAATTCCTGGAGTTGGAAGCAAAACAGCAAATATTGTACTCACCCAGGGATTCAAAATTCCTGCCATTGCAGTGGATACACATGTTTTTAGGGTAAGCAACAGAATTGGGCTGATAAGTGCCAGGAACCCTGATGAGGCTGAAGAGGCTTTAAAAATTATTGTTCCCCATGAATACCAGATAGAATTCAATCCCACATTTGTTGAATTTGGGAAAAATATATGCAAGCCAATAAACCCAAAATGCGAAACGTGCCCAGTACTTGCATACTGCGACTATTTTAAATCTTATCATTTGGAAAAAAACAAAAAATAAATATATTAATGTGCCTTTTACACTTATGGAATTAAAAATCAAAAGTGATATGGATGTAGACAGAAGCCTTTGCAATTATTGCGGGGCATGTGTTGGCATGTGTCCCACGGACGCCATATTCATGAATGAAACTGTGATAGATATAAATGAAGAAAAATGCATAAAATGTGGTTTTTGTGTAGTTGGATGCCCAACGGCAGCAATTTCAGCGGAGTGGTTCCATGCAAAATTATGATGTTCTTGTTATAGGCGCCGGGCCTGCCGGAAGTTCTGCAGCAAGATTCTCTGCACGTCTTGGGTTGAAAACATTGATGGTTGATAAAAGGCCAGACATTGGGTCTCCGGTTAGATGTGGTGAGGGTGTTTCCAAAGCATGGATGCCTGAAGTTGATCTCAAGCCCGAAGAGCACTGGATATCTGATGAAGTCAAGGGTGCAAGGATATTCGGGCCATCAGAGAAAAAGCCAATAATGTTGACAGCGGAAACGGCAGGAAATGAGGTTGGATTTGTTGTGGAGAGAGATAAATTCGACAAGCATCTTGCCGCTCTTGCTGCTGAGGAAGGTGCAGATATCTGGGTAAAATCACCCGCCCTATCTGTTATAAAGGAGGGAAATAAAATTGCCGGTGCTATGATAAAGCACAATGGTGAGATGGTGGAAATTAGGGCTAAAATGGTCATTGCAGCTGATGGATTTGAAGCAGAATTTGCAAGATGGGCCGGATTAAAATCTACCATACTGAAAAAGAATGATATTATCTCAGCAATAGAATACCGAATGATAAATGTTGATTCAGACCAGGATTATACAGATTTCTATCTTGGATCATGTGCCCCTGCGGGATACATATGGGTGTTTCCAAAGGGTCCCCATGAGGCTAATGTTGGTATAGGTGTAACAATATCAAAGATGAATGATCGCTGGGATGTGAGGAATTATCTTGACGCATGGATTAAGAAACATCCGGGCTACAGCAAGGGAAAAACAATACAGATGATAACCGGAGGGGTTTCAGTAAATAGGGTAAAGGATAAGATGTCCCTTCCCGGGTTGCTTGCAGTTGGAGATGCCGCAAGATTGATAGATCCCATAACTGGAGGAGGCATAGCAAACGGAATCATCTCAGGAAAATATGCAGCAGAGGTTGCTAAAAAGGCAATAGATACAAATGACTACTCTGAAATGATGATGAAAAACTATGACTTAATGGTAAAAAATAAATTTGAAAGAAAGCATCTGAGAAACTGGTATGCAAAGGAAAAGCTTGGAACATTGAGTGACGATACAATGGATAAGCTGGTGGATGTCATATCTGATGTAAGAATAAAGGATATTTCAGTTGAAGAAATATTGAAAGCAGTGCAGATGAAATACCCCGAACTTGTAAGTCAGATTGAAGACCTTATTTAATATTTTTTTATAAATTATTTCATATCAATATTGTCAAGGCTTAAATCTCCGCCTTTTATCTGTGTTTTCAACATTTTCTTGAAATTTCTATTTCTTTTCATCATCTTTAAATTATTTTTCATTGCACGATACTCTTTTAATAGGTTTCTGACATTTGTCTCGCCCTTTCCTGAACCAGCGGCAATTCTTTTGATGCGCTTTGCATTCAATACATCTGGATTTTCTAGTTCGTAAAATGTCATTGAGTCAAGAATAACCCTATATAATTGAAGCTTCTCTCCTGCCTGGTCTATCTGGTTTTCATTTATTTTGTTCCCTCCTGGCATGGAAGCCAGTGGCAGGGATCCAAATATTTTTTTCAGTAAACCGGGCTTTGAAAATTTTTCCCACACATCATACATATCCTTCAAATTGAATTTTCCGGACATGAGCTTTTCCATGGATTCTTCAGCCTCTTCATCGGTAAAATTGGTTTCCTTAACTGCCTCCATCAAAGCATCTATGTCACCCATCCCTAGAAGGCGGGACAGGAATTTTTTTGGATTGAATATTTCTATATCATCCATATGTTCTCCTGTTCCAATAAAATATACAGGGGACTTTATCTCTGCAACTGCACTGAGGGCTCCACCAGCCTTGCCAGTTCCATCCATTTTTGTAATAATTACGCCATTTATGTTTACGGCTTCATGAAATGTTTTTGCCTGTGGACCAGCCTGCTGTCCCATTGTTGCATCCAGCACAAACAAAACCGTGTCGGGATTTACTGCCTTTTTTATATCCTTTATTTCACTTATTAATGAATCATCAAGTGAATCCCTCCCACTTGTATCTATTATTTTTATTTTTGCATCAACGTTATTAATGCCTTCCTTAACAATTTTAACTGGATTTTTTTCCCCCTTAATTCCATAGAATTGTGAATTTACCTCCTTTGAAATCTGATAGAGCTGCTCATATGCACCCGCTCTGTGTACATCTGCAGCTATCAATGCAGTTGAAAAGCCCTTTTTTATAAAGAATTTTGCAAGCTTTCCTGCCGTCGTTGTCTTTCCATTTCCATATAATCCAGCAAGCATTATAATACCCGGTTTTAAGTCGAAATTTATATTTTCCCCAAGTATTTTCAAAAGTTCTTCATAGATAATTTTTATTATGAAATCTTGATCGGTCATCCCAGCCGGTGGTTTTTCATTGGCTGCACGGGATCCAACACTGTTTGTCAGGCTAAGCACAAGTTTAACATTTACATCGGCTTTCAGTAAAGCCCTCTGTATATCCTTTGAAATATCCTTTAATGTATTTTTATCAATATAACTTGATCCGGAAATTTTTCTCATAATGCCCTTTAATGAATCTGATAAGCTGTCAAGAACCATGTGTAATTATGTAAATATTCTATTTAAATTTTCCATTTATTGATATCGAATTAAATTTTTGCCCGGGTTATTTTTATATCCATAATAAACATGCATATATATGGAAAAAATATTAATCATAGATGCTGGTGAAAGCACGGGATTCAGATTCATCAAGGAATTTTCAGGCAAATATGATTTAACATGGCTCGATCCCAGATCAAACTTCTATGAGTTTATTGATAAAATAAACAATATGCCTGACGTATATGATTATGTGATCAATAATTTCGATATTTACTTTTTCAGCAAGAATCAGAATTTAATAGACCTGAATTATAAGGTTCAGATTTTAATTGACAATATTTTCAGGCGTGCAAGAAAAATTTTAATTTCTTCACAATTTGTCTATAGCAGTTCAGAAAAAATGAAGGATGAGGCCTCTGATACAGATCCGGACACATACTATGGAAAAACAAAACTAAATGCGGAAAATGAAGTGAAAAAAACAGGTAATTACATAATTTTCAGGTCAGGCATGGCATATGGCAAATGCATGCATAACATATATACAGATATACTGGCTGCTATACGATCGGGAATTCCAATGAAACTCAATGCAAATGTGTATATTAATCCAACACTGAATCAAGATGAATCAACGGCAATAGAAAAAGCAATTCACGATACAGATAATGAAATATACAATACTGGCTCAGGAGACGGCATAACTATGTATGACTTTGGAAATTTAATTTACCGATCCATAAAATCTAAAAATTCCAATTTTATCAAAATTTACAATGATGTGCCCCTGAATTACAGGATAAATTCAGGAAAAATATGCAATAGATACAATTTTAAATTCTCCAGCATAGGCGATATCAATTTTTTGACATTCTTAAGATAATAAACAAATAATTTAAAAGTATGATACATATAATGTTTTATGAAAGTTATATCCTCAATTGGAAATATGCATGGTGAGATTTCAGGTTATAATTATGAAAAGTTTAGGGGAATTGTAGATGGATATGGCAATAAAAACATATTCATAACATATCTTTCAGAGGAAAAATATAAAAATAACAAAAATTCATATAAGGAAATACATAGCCTTGAAGGGAAATATAATTTATTTTTCAACGGTATTGATTTCAATTATTATTCCTCGCTTCGGGAAAAATACAGCATAAAGGCAATAGATGCTGAGACCATAACCAAAAAAAATTTATTGGACATGCTTGATTCCATAACAAAATCCTATCTTGAAGGTTTCTGGAAAGATGAAAATGCAATAAATTCGGAATTAACCGACAATGTGTTCAGGGCAAAGCACAAATTCATACTTTCACTGAATCCCGAATATGAAGAAAAATACTGGATTCCATTGCATGAGGAAATATATGATAATTTAAAAAAATACAATAAAAATTTTATTATTCTCTCTGACGTTGAAAGCTCATTTTTTTTCAGGGAAAAAATTAATATGTAACAATTTTGTCAATAAAATTGCTTCTCAACAGTAATTTAGCCTTGCTTAATGTTGCGGGAATCCTGACAACTTTCACGTTTATCATAGATAGCACATATTCTGAAAACTGATCATTATCTACATCTGAAAAAGTAAGTGTTTCTATATTTCTGAAAACGATTTTCTTTCCGATTTCTTCAAGATCATCACCTGATATTTCAAGTTCCTTTATGTTCTCAACATACTGTGATGACCCCTCTTTCAGACCTTTCATAAAGCTTTCCGATATATGCCTTGCACTGTCAATAGACCCGACAAATGATCTGTATGCTTCATCTGTTAACTGTCCTATTGTTTTTCCAGTTTCATTTGACACTTTCTGAACTTTCTTGTACAGATCAGCGCTTACGCCTTTGATGGATATGGTTCTCCTTACCACTGTATCCTTTTCGTCTTCACTATTCTCTTCGTTATTTTCAAACTCTTTTTTTTCTGTCATAGTTATCTATGATATATTATTTACCGGTATATAAGATTATTGGTTTACCATATTACCTATAATCTATCGATAATATCTATGATTTTGTCGCCAGGTTTTATTCCCAACTCCTGAGCCCTTCTGGAACATGAATTTACTTCAGTGTTCAGAACATCATTGACATCATTTACACCTGCAACTCTCACTGCAATATCCCCAAGTGTGTTTGCGGCTTCCATATTCAGGTATCCACACATAATATACCCCGTGCTTCCTTTGAGTATAATCAATGGAGCATTTTCTCCAAGTTTCATATTAACATATTTATATTTTTTATCTTTTATAATTACTTCCTGAGATATCATGATAATATATTGGGATTAGATATAATTAATTTATTAAATATAATATATTAATTTACGATAATGTTATTATGGCATCAAACATTAAGATTACTTTTCTTGGAACTGGCGGATCCGTCCCCAAGCCTGGAAGAGGTCTCCCCGCACTTGCAATACACATTGATGAAGTACTGAATATTTTTGATTGCGGTGAAGGAACACAAAAACAGTTAATGAAAAGCGAGGTATCCTTTATGGATATTAGCAATATTTTTATAAGCCATTTCCACGCCGACCATTTTCTTGGTTTGCCTGGACTTTTAGACACACTATCATTCAGCGGAAGAACGGATGATCTGAATATTTATGGCCCCGAAGGTGCAATAAAATTTGTGAAAAAGATCACTGAACTTGGATACGGAAGGCTTAATTTTAACGTCAATATCCATGAGCTGGAGCCGGGGAAATCATACAATTTTAAAAAATTTTATATAAAAACATTGAAGGCAAATCATCCAGTCCCATCACTATCCTATTCCATTGAGGAAATGGACATTATCAAAATAGATAAAAATCTTGTAGATAAAATCAAATTTCCAGTTTACAAGCTTGAGGAACTGAGAAACAATGGTGAATTGACAATCAATGATAAAAAATATTCAATAAACGATGTCGCAATGGGAATAAAAAAGGGAAGAAAAATTGTATATTCCGGAGATACCCGACCCTCAGAATCCATGATCGAGTTTTCAAAAAATGCTGACGTTTTAATCCATGATACAACAATGGATTCATCAATGGAGCCAATGGTGAACCAATATGGGCATACTTCGGCAAGGCAGGCTGCAATAATTGCAAAGAAGGCAAATGTAAAAAAATTGTTTTTATTTCATTACAGCCAGAGATTTACCGATCTGGGCATATTATTGAACGATGCAAAATCGGAGTTTAACAATTCCTTCTTGAGCCATGAACTGCTCTCATACGATGTTCCTAAAATAACAAAAATAATTAATTTAAGTTCTCGCTGAATTTTTTTATCCTATCAAGTGCATTTTCTGCTCCCGCTTCGAAATGATTTGTTAATTTAGGGGAAAATAACGCCAGCAGTGGTGATAATTTTATATTCCATTCAGTTGCCAATACTGTTTTACCATTTTTTTGGAATATGGAATTTTTTGTGAATCCTTTGAAGGGGCCACTCAAATAATTTTCTGTCAAACTATAATTTTCCCTGCTGGAAGCAAATGAAACCCACCCCTTTTGGGGAAAAGCAAATCTTACCATATATTCATTATCATTTATCTTATTTACTTCACGGGTCCCGTGCCAGAATTCTGGAATTTTGCTGATGTCAGAGATTATATTCCATATTTTCTCTATATCTGAGTTTATCTCAATTGTTTTTTTAAACCTTATTTGAACCATAAATAGCAGAATAAAAATTGGTATTTAATCCTTAACTCTTCATTTTTTACGCAATATGTTTAAGTCAATATTGAGTTTCTCCACAATTTCTCTTGCCTTCTTTGGTATTTCACTTAATATTTCACTGTTTCCTGTAGTGTATATTTTTATCCTTGACAGTATCAACAATATGTCCTTTACACTGTATTTTCCATCTATAGCATTCAATATTTGAAAATGGAGGTACAGTGAGATCAGATTTAAGAACATGTATGAGAACAGCATATTGTCGTCACGCAAATATGACCTGTCCGCTTCAAGGTCATTCTTCAAAACATTGAATGCATATTCAACGTATTCCCTTTCCTTGTATAACCTGTATATCTTTTCAGGATCATCTACAATATCAGAATACAGATATATCTTCCCAAAATTTACAGAATCATTATGAAATGACTTTTTGCTCTTCCTATTTTCCTTTACCCTTATTAAATAATCCTTTTCCTCTTCCATTTTGAGTATTGGGTCTTCATATGTATATATGTTATTTTTATATTTCCAGTACTTTACAGGCTTGCCATTATACAGGAATATGTTTAAAAACTCATCATCCTTAATTATCATTTTTGAATTCCTCCTTACAGGTATTATATATGATAAATGGCTTTTTTTAAGCATCTTGATATTGTTGGTGGGATAGAATCCCTTGTCTGCAACAATAATGCATTTTTCTATATCTGCCATTTCTATAGTTTTTGACATTGCAGTTACATCCCTTACAGAGCCGGGAATTACCCTGATGAATGTGGGGAGCTTCCTTGATGATGAGAATAACAGCATTATATTGACCTGCGGAATGTGCATATTGTGCGTATTATGGCCAGGCTCCAGCATTGATATGTTTGCTGACCTGGAGAATATTGCTGTAGAATCCATTAAAAGATATTCCCCCTTCAATGTCATCTCCTTCATTGCACTGTTGCATTTGTCATAGGAAAGTGATGAAACCATGGAGGACAGCGACCTTCCATTCATACTCTCATTTAGCCTGGTTAAATAGGTTTTTTCATACAGGTATTTGACTGATTTCATTGGAAGGGGATTTATATTCCTTAAAATAACATATATGATTATTTTACTGTACATATAAGGAAAATACTTCTTCAATACAGGTATTACTGTGTTTTCTGCAATGCCATATAACAGTGCAATATTCCCATATTCATAATCTCCACTTATTTTAGAAATATCATCCTTCTTTACAATGCCATTTTTTGTTACAACACCCAGGTATTCAGGTGGAAGGCTTTTTGGCTTCCTGTTGATTTTATCATAAACACACCTTGGATGGTATGCATAATAATTATTCCCAAACTGCCTTATCTGGACACCTTTTGTTTTATACCTGAGAACCCATTCAGGATATTTATTATTCATATAATGTATATATACAACATATGAATATAAATGTTTTCATTATGCCATATACTTTCAAAATACTTGAAATACTATGCTGGTAATAAAATTAAAAAATAATATACCAGGACATATTATGTAAAAAATGGAGAGTTAAGGTTTAATGGTTTATTATGCCCCATATTTTTCGGCCCTTTCTGAATATGATAGAACTATCGGCATCAGGTCAGTACTTTTAATTTTATAAAATCCAGATGAAACGCCCAATTCATCAAAGGAGTTTACATAATCATATAATATACCTTCAGTTGAAAACAAAACTGGAACAGGGTCCCCTGTGTGGTCCCCATAACTGCACGGGGTACTGTGGTCTCCGGTGATCACAACAAGCGTATCACCGAGGATTTTTTTAAGTGGTTCCATAGCTCTGTCCACTCTTTCTATAACGGATTTTTTCAATTCAGGTTTTTTATCGTGGCCTGCGATGTCAGTACCCTTAATATTTACAAGGACAAATTCATAATTTTTTAAGCTTGATATGGCTGAATTAATAACATTCTCATAGTTTGTGTCGGTTCTGCCTGTCATGCCATCCACATTTATTATATCGAGGCCTGCAAGCTTTGCTATTCCCCTTATAAGCGGAGTTCCAGAAATACACGCAGCATTCATACCATATTTTTCACTGAAACTCGGCATTTCTGGTATTTTTCCGGCACCCCTTAACATTATTTCATTTGCTGGAAGTTCTCCCAGTTCAATTCTTTTTAAATTTACTGGATGCTCGTTCAATATTCTTCTTGAGCGTTCAATAAATTTATTTATCACGCTGGCTGTAAATTCCCCCTCTTTTTTCAATGGTTTTGTAAATAATGGCTCTGTATCAGTGTTATGTGGGTCGGTTTCGCTTATTTTATCGGATAAATTTATTCCCCTCAATACAAGTGCAGCCCTGTGCTCAACGCCGGATTTTATTATAAACTCAACTCCATCTATGCTGGTTTCCAGCGACTTTGACAATTCTGAAGTATCTTTTATCCTGCCCGCTCTTCTATCAACCAGTTTACCATCAACAACCGAACCAAAGTTTGCCCTGAAAGCGATATCTCCCGCTTCAAGGCCGATTCCCAGCCCCATTGCCTCAAATGGGCCTCTGCCAGTATAATATTTCTCAGGATCATATCCTAGTATTGACAGATGAGATGTATCGGAGCCACTCCTTATGCCAAATGATACTGGAGACATGAGGCCGGTGGCACCATTTGATGCCAGATAATCCAAATTTGGTTTGTATGCAGCCTGAAGTGCTGTTTTGCCATTCAATGAATTGTTAGGTCTATCACCAAGCCCGTCCATTATGATCAATAGAACTTTTTTCATGATTGATAATTATGGCCATTAATTAATGTTTGCTATTGAAATGTGCAGTTTAAGGCTCCACCGTTTGAATATCTTTCCTCTTTTGCTTTGGATATGCGCTATCTGTATTTTTTGCCAAATTTTAACCAAAATATTTATATTCATTAGTTATATTTTAAACTTCATTCTCACCTTTAGTTTTTTCAAAATAGCCCATGCCGAATGTTTTTTGTTGAAATCCCCACCTTCATAATATATATCTGTTCTATGACACGATTTCCGTCCCTTTGTAAAAGATCTATTTTTATTGAAATATAGCCTTTGTGCCTGTTACGTTATAATTTAACTAACTGTAACGTTTAAGTGTTATCATTTTTCCTACAGTCAAACTCTCTGGATGCAGCACATAATCCTTTATCCCGCCCTTGAATAATTTCTGTATTGCCTTTTTCATTATATTGTGTGATGCATTAACATCCGCATTTATCATGGCACCGTTGAATGATCTAAATATTCCCCTTGATATCCTATTTACTTTGTAGTTTTCATGTTGTTCTATAATTTCATTGTCAAGGAAGGAACATTTGCTTGTGTATGATTCTTTTATAATTATTGTATCTATTCCGTATTACTGTGGAATTTCTCACGACGCTTCCGACTTAATTTAATGCTATGACACTATTGCTTGCTCGCACACCTATACGGTCCGAACTTTCGCTGGCGGTTACTCCCTCACCGGAGTTTGCATACAGACGATCACTCAATCGGCATGTCTGATTAGCTACTATGATTTTAGGTTCTTTCATAGATTGGTCTTCTCCCAATTGGTCTGGTGAAGTTTCAGGTTGCACCCACCTATATGGAACTTTTCAGTATCGGTGAGAGAAAATTAAATTACAATTCCAACAATCTATGCTCGGTATATAGTGTGAGACAAAATTTATATATAGCTATATATTAGAAATGATTTAAAGCACGAAAGCCACTGGGCTTGTGATGTGGATAAAGTGCGAAAGTTTATATTGTTATACAGTATACATTTAGTGTACCTATGGGGCGTAGGGAATATAAGCCTATGGACATAAAAACCTATACCTACATGATGGAATACCTGAACAATATTCCATGCGTGAAGGGAAGCTTTGTGGTTGATATAGGAAGCTTCACGGCTTTAACGTGAGGTAGCTCACTAATTGATGTATAATGATGGATATCTTTACTTTCCATTTCTAACAAGTGGGAATCATAACACTAATCCTTCAGAATATACTATAAGTATGATACCTCATTCATCTGTTTGACCTTCAGTGTCCCCACCGTGGTGATTTGGATGGTAAATAAAAATTTAAAAAAAATTCGGATATATGGTGCCATTTCTTTAACTGTATTTATATTAGCATGTTTATTTTTAATTGATAGAATATTAACTATAGGTACCGGTTCCACTGAAATTTCTCCTCAATATGATTTTTTAATAATAATTCTCCCCTCAATGATACTGATATATTTTGGAATTGATGTGTTATCATTTTTTAATTATTTATCTGTAAAAAGCAATAATACAAAAAATAAACAGAGTATCCTAAATTATGCATTTATACTTGCGATCAATTTTACAATTTTTATTGTATTCTCAACTACTATAACAGTTTTCTCTTATTATGAATGGATTTCACAGATTATTATTTTCATAATATCAATAACAATACCTATTCTCCTTTATCATAAAATCAATGTAATACAATCAAACCACAAAGTTGATAAATAGGGTTAACAACCTTAACTCTTCAGGCATCTTTTATAGGGAATATTTTTTTATGAGTTCTGATCCCCATATTCTCCAATATTATTGACCCGATGGCCAGTTAAATAAGATTCACAAAGAGAATACCCCTTGGCATTTCCCTTGTTATGGACTTTAAGGGATTCTTTAAAGAGAGAGGTTTTTGATGATAGGAAGAGTTTCTCAACAGAATCATGCTTCCTGTACCTTTCAAAGATATTAATTGAATCATTCAGATTTTTATCCATGATAAAATACTGAATAGATATAGGTTCATCATCATAGTTTAAATGAGGGTTAGGAATAAAAGATATATTATTTATTATAGGACAACTTATGTTCCTTCAGTATAGCTATTTATGTATTTTATCTGTTCATTGCTCAGGTTGTCTATCCTGATGTTCAATGTTTTAAGCTCAATTTCTGCAACCTGCTTATCTATTTCTTCAGGAACTGCATAAACCCTTTTTTCAAGCTTATTTTTATTTTTTACAATATATTCTGCGGTTAATGCCTGCAGGGCAAAACTGAGATCCATAATTTCAACAGGATGGCCCTGACCTGCTGCAAGATTCAGCAATCTTCCATCAGATATCACATCAATGGTGTTTCCATTTTCAAGCTTATATTCCGTTACAAGATTTCTGACCTGAGTTTTTTCAATATTGTTTTTATTGAGCCTATCCACATCTATCTCATTGTTGAAATGCCCAACATTGCCCAGAATCATTCCTTTTTTTGCATTGAGCATATCATCATAAGAAACAACATTTTTCATACCTGTTGCAGTGAAAACCAGGTCAGAATATTTTATCGCATTATGCATTGTATCCACATTGAATCCGTCCATAACAGCTTCTATGGCTTTAACAGGGTCAACTTCAGTAACTGTAACACTGGCACCCATCCCCTTTAAACGCATTGCAACACCCTTTCCAACATAACCATAGCCTGCAACAGTTACATGTTTTCCGGCAATCAATATATTTGTTGCGTTCATGAATCCATCAAGGGCGCTCTGGCCTGAGCCATATCTATTGTCAAAGAAATGCTTCATCTGTGCATCATTTATATCAAACATTGGAAATTTCAATGCTCCAGCCTTTTCCATTGCCTTTAATCTCACAACACCCGTGGTTGTTTCCTCATTCCCTCCAATTATATTTTTTACAAGTTCGGGTCTTGAAGAAACAAGATTTGTAAGGTCCCCTCCATCATCGATGATTATATCTGGTTCCTCCTCAACGGTTTTTTCTATATACTCATAATATTCGCTTTCTGATTCGCCCTTCCTTGCATAAACCTTAAAATTATAATCATTTTTCAGTGATTCAACAACGCTGTCATCAGAACTCAGTGGGTTGCATGAGGCCAACCTTACATCTGCACCCCCTTCCTTGAGCAAAAGTGCAAAAATTCCAGTTTTAGCCTCAACATGCAGTGCCATTGCTATTTTCATTCCACTGAATGGCTTCTCCTTTAAAAATCGATCCCTGATATGTGAAGAGACGCCCATATGGTCCCTTGCCCATTTAAGTCTTAAATAACCATTTGATACCATTTTATCTCGTAATTGGTATACGTTTTATACTTAAAAGAATTCCGTTATCCGATTTTAAAATGGAATATTCCATGTCCTTTATTTCAACATTTTCAAACAGTGGTTTTCCGGACAATACGATTCCAGGGTTTATAAATATGTAAAATTCATTAAAAATGTTCTCATTAATAAACTGGTTTATAACATCTGCACCACCCTCAACAAGAACACTATTAATTCCAATGCCCCTTATTTTATTCAATATGTTTTTCAGTGATGTATCATTCAGGGTTATTGTTTCTGCATTGTTTATTTTATTGTTTTTTAAGGAAAATATGTACGTTTTCACCGACCCATCAAAAACATGAAAATTTTCATTAAGCTTAAAATTGGCGTCAAGAATTATTCTTTTTTTTGCCTTTCTCAATAGGGGATTATCTATCATTACTGTATTTGCACCTATAAGAACAGCATCCACCTTTTCCCTTAAATCCAATACCCTGCTAATATCCTCTTCTGTGGATATATTGTATCTACCATGTGCTGACGAAATATTTCCGTTGATTGACATGGCAACGTTGATAATTATATAGGGAAACATAATATGGCATACTTTCATACTATAACAATATTGGGATACTACTAAAAAATAAGTGTTAAAAAATGAGTAATTACCAAAAAATAAATATAATTAAGAAATAAGCGTATAATGAAATTTACTGGCAATATTTATATGGATGGCCAATTGAGAAAGGGCACAGTAAAGCTGGATAAGGGTGAATATGAATTTCATGAGGGGCTATCAAACGATGGGCTTTATGGCACACTGATTCCCATGCCAGTAAATGCGCATACACATATAGGAGATTCTTTCATAGGAGAAGAACCGGCCGGTACACTGCCAGAAATAGTCGGGCCAGGTGGCCTGAAACACAGAAAATTAAAGGAGGGCAGCAATTCCATAAAAATAAAGTATATGGGGCGGTCGAATAAATTTATGGAGGACAATGGAACATTATCATATTTTGATTTTCGTGAGGAGGGCCTTCAGGGAATAAAAAACATTAAAAGCGCCCACAGAAAATTCATTTTGCCCGTAATATTTGGAAGATGCAATAATAATATAGACAGCATTGAAGAGATATTGAAGGTCACAAACGGCATCGGAATAAGCTCAATATCAGATATTGATTATGACAATGCGCTTGATATAAGCTCTAAAACGCATAGGAAGAATAAACTGATAGCCATGCATTTCAGTGAAAATAAAAGGGAAGATATAGACAGGGTGATAAATTTACATCCTGATATCCTCGTTCATGGCATTGTGGCAAAAGATGATGACCTTGAAACTGTACATAATTTCAAAATACCTGTTGTGATAACACCGCGGTCAAATATTTTCTATGGAAAAAGGCCAAATTATAAAAAATTTATCAATAAAAAAGTCGAACTGATGCTTGGCACAGATAATGTATTCGTGACAGAACCGGATATTTTTTCTGAAATGGACTTCCTTTACAGGTATCAAAGGTTTATAGACTACATAAGCCCAGAATATATTTTAAAAATGGCAATAGACAATCCACGAAAATTCATGGAAAGAAATAATATAGAGATGCAGGAAAAATATATTTTTTTCAAGAACGAGTTGCTCAATGAATACCAGTTAATTACCAGGAAACATTATTTTACATCTGAAAATATTACTCATTATTAAGTATTTACCAAAATAATATATATTATGAAACAATGAACCATTATGTTCAATGATGCGTTGAAATCTTTAAAGGAAGGAAAACCTATCCTCATATTTGATGCAGACGACCGTGAAGGGGAATCAGATATGGTTATCGCATCGCAATTTATTACTCGTGATATTGTCAGAACCATGAGAAAGGATGGGGGTGGATTAATATGCACGACCCTGAAATACGATGATGCCACAAAGTTCAATTTGCCTTATATTGAGGATTTATACAAAAATTGCCTGAATATGGACAAATCAATATTAAGATCTGATGATCTCAAATATGACAAGAACAGTACATTTTCAATAACCATAAATTCAAGAGATACATTTACAGGAATTCCTGACATTGACAGGGCAAAAACCATAAAACACCTTGCTGAATTTTTGGATAAAATTGAAAAAAACCCCGATAATTCAAGTGAGTTCGGAAGGATATTCAGGACACCGGGGCACATACATCTTTTGATTGCCAATGAAGGCTATTTTAAGAACAGGAGAGGTCATACTGAATTGAGCACATACATGATGGATTCTGCAGGGCTCATTCCAAGTGCAACCATTGTGGAAATGCTTTCGGATAGTGGCTACTCAATGAAAATGGATGAGAGTGAGAGCTATGCAAGGATGCACGGATATTCATTTGTAACCGGTGATGAAATTATCGAACAGTGGAGAGAAACGCAATGAAACTTATTGGCATTGTTGATACAACATTTGCAGAATACGATATGGCTTCATCTGCAATAGATGAACTGTATAAAACTGGCACGGGATTCACGATAGAGCGATATACTGTTCCCGGTATAAAGGATATACCTGTTGCCTCAAAAATACTTTTCGAGAATTATGGGTGTGATCTGGTTATGGCATTCGGCATGCCGGGTCCAATGCCGGTAGATAAGATGTCAGCACAGATTGCTTCTACGGGATTAATGCATGTGCAGCTGGAAGAGAATAAGCACATAATAGAGGTTTTTGTGCATGAGGATGAGGGAAAGGATGATGAGGAGCTTGCATGGCTCTGCGACATGAGGGCAAGAGAACACGCCATAAATGCGTATAATCTTCTGTTTGATCGCAACAAACTCACAGAGAATGCGGGAAAAGGGTTGAGACAGGGCTTTGAGGACAAAGGCCCAGTAAAATCAGGGAACATAGGTTCCCATAGACATTAGGTGATAAAAATGGAAAAAATAAAAATAGGAATAGTTGTGTCTGAATTTAATTATGATATAACGATGATGATGCTTCAGAGAGCGGAGGAATATTCGGAATTCCTTGATGCGAATGTGTCCAGAGTTTTCAAGGTACCGGGCACCTTTGATATACCACTGGCAGTTAAAAAATTGCTGAAGATGGATGATATAGATGGTGTAGTTACCCTTGGGGCTGTGATAAAGGGTGAAACCGATCATCACAGGGTCATAATGGACAATGCTGCCAGAAAAATTACAGATCTATCTCTGGAGTATGAAAAGCCTGTGGCTCTTGGAATATCCGGATCTGGTGAATCAAGGCTTCAGGCCGAGGCCAGAATAGAAATGGCAAAGGATGCTGTTGAAAGCTGTATCAAAATGGTAAAGCGTTTAAAATCCATATAAATTTAAAAAAAATTAAATGCTATTGTACCATATTGAATAAAATGGGCACGTGGCCTAGCATGGATAGGGCAACAGCCTCCTAAGCTGTAAATCAGGGGTCCAAATCCCCTCGTGCCCGTCCTATTTCTAAAAATTTTTAAGGTAAATGCCATGAATTATGTTAAAATTTAAATTTTATATAAAAAATATTTTTAAGATTCCATTCTCGGAGCCAACAGAAATCTTCCCTTTATTCTATCTCCAGCACCACTTCCGAGGTTGAATTCTATTGTTAGGGGATAATCACTTTTGAATGAAATTTTTATATCTTCATTTGATGATATGGATTTAACCAGCTTTAAAAGATATTCAAGGGGGTAAGACGATTTAATTGTTTCATTGCATATGAGTTCCTTAACCATATCCTTCTGAAGTATCATCTCACTTTCATCAGAATCCGATACTGATTTGGCTGAAAAGGCAGTTTTATCAAGGGTAAGCCTTATTGCATCTGAAACGTCTTCAGCTGCTTTAAGTCCCTTTTCAAGCTCTGTCTTGTTTAAAACAATATAATCATCTGAAGCTATCTGTGGAACTCTGGGCGTTGTAACCTGATCATTGTCGAGTAATGAAATGCTTTTAATTATGCTTCCTATTTCGAATTTAAGCTTGCTTTTTTCTTTTGTTATTATAATGGACTCATTTGATGAGGATAATCTAATTACCGACCTAATTTTTTCAAGATCCACAGAAATTTCCTCCTCGGAATCAACATCATATTCGGAAAAAATGTTTTTGGGAACTTCTAGAGAAACCATCGCCACATGTGCTGGGTCCACCGCATTTACTGAAATTTCAGACATATCAATTTTAAATTTAGCCTCAGTAACAACCGTGCCAAGCATATCCACTATATCCTTAAGATTTTTTACAGAAATACTCATTCTTGTCATAATTATCTTATCTTTAATATAACACTTATAAATAGTTTTTTTGTTTAAAAATTAAAATATATTAAAAATTAGAATATATAATTGAGTTAATTATATACTCCCCTCAATTTCATGGCATCTGCAACTCTTTTTATGGCAATTGTATAGGCTGCCGTTCTTGGGTCAATGTTGTATTTTTTGTATATTTCCAGAACACCCTTTGTGGCCTCTGTCATTTTGCGGTCAAGTTTTCTGTATATATCCTCTTCAGTCCAGTAATCGCCCGTAATATTCTGTATCCATTCAAAATATGATACCGTCACACCGCCAGCATTTGAAAGAAAATCAGGTAAGAGCAATATCCCCTTTTTAAAGAATATATCATCCGCCTCGGGTGTAGTCGGTCCATTTGCAAGTTCAAGGATTATTCTTGCTTTAACTTTATCTGCATTTTCACCAGTTAATTGATTTTCAATGGCCGATGGAATAAGTACATCTACATTCTGTTCAAGTAGTTCCTCATTTGTTATATTTGTTGACCCTTCAAAATTCATTACCGAACCTGTTTTATTTTTGTGTTCCAACAATTTTTCATAATCTATACCGGATTCCTTGTAAATTCCACCTTCAGAGTCTGATACTGCAACAACCTTTGACCCGAACATTGAAGATGAAAACTTTACTCCAAATTGACCCGCATTTCCAAAGCCCTGAACAGCTACCTTTGCCTTTGATAAATCAAGTCCTATACTTTTGGCAGCTTCTCTTAATACGTACATTCCACCTTTTGCCGTTGCGTCTCCTCTTCCCAGAGATCCACCAACTTCTATGGGTTTACCTGTAATAATTCCTGGAGAAGAATGCCGAACTATTTTTTCGTATTCATCCATCATCCATGTCATTATTTGTGGTGTTGTATAAACATCTGGAGCCGGTACATCTACCTCAGGCCCTATAAAATTTGCAATTGCATCTATGTAGCCCCTGCTAAGTCTTTCAAGTTCACCTTTGCTCATTTTTTTCGGATTGCAGATTATTCCACCTTTGGCTCCACCAAATGGAAGGTTAAGAAGTGCAGTTTTCCATGTCATCCATGCAGATAACGCCTTCACTTCGGATAATGTTTCCTTTTCATAGTAACGTATTCCGCCTTTCATTGGGCCACGTGCATTGTTGTAATGCACTCTGAAGCCCTTAAAGACTCGCGTTTCACCATTATCCATTTTTACAGGTATGCTTACCTCAAGGATCTCCTTAGGAGAACTCAAAAGAGCTAGTGCTTCATTGCTAAGACTAATAACTTTGGCAGCTTTATTTAGCTGCTCAACCGCTATATCAAACGGATCAAGATCTTCCATAATCACACCGCTGGTTAATTTGTCAGGAGTAGTTAATCTTTTCTTAAAGGGAATTATATGCGATATTTGATACATTGTTTATGGATGCATAGTCATTAGAGGATTTCCAATAACTCTAAAAATTGCCTATTCCATGTAACTGCCTTATTATTAAAAATACGTATTTGCCCGAGTTGGAAGGAACTGGCAAATTAAAAAGCTTCTAAAAAACTGAGGTTTTTAGAAATTCTCATTAATAAAAAACATATAACACGCAATAAATGAGAACTGCTGTTAAAAAAGCACTGAATTGTGAAATATGGATAAATGAAAATCTAGACTTTCTAAGAGAAGGCAGATAAATTTAAACAATAGTTAAAAGTTATATATTGTTTAGATATCAAAGGATAAAGCGATTGTGGTGTAGCATGGTATCACAATGGCTTCCCAAGCCTTTAACCCGGGTTCAAATCCCGGCAATCGCATACCACAATAAAAATAAATGTGGGTAGACACCTCTTTTTTTACACCATCTTATAAATTTTATATGAAAAATTGAAATCCTGTTGGCAACAATGTTTTGACCGCTCCCTGATTTAGTACTTAAATTTACTCCATAATCCATTAATATACGATTGGAATATTGAGGGATTATGATGGAAAATAATACTACAAAAAAAGATAGTCATAAACGTATTATTGGCAAAAAACCGGGATTGAAAAAAGATTTGACGTTTAATGAGATGCTTATGATCGGGCTGGTCGGCTCATTCGGCAATGGTGCCTTATTTGGTACGGTTATAATGGTTGCAGGGGCTGGTCCTTCCGCCATTCTTGCATTTGTTCTTGGAGCAATAATTTATTCATCAATTGGCTTCACTTATATGGAACTTGCAAGGGTTTATCCTGAAGCAGGAGGGCCAACAAGATATACGATATATACGCATGGCCGTTGGACAAATATAATAAATGCATTCTCGGATATAATATGGTACATATTTATACCTCCCATCGAAGTTATTGCTATTGTGGCAGGTTTAAATTATTTCAACCCAATATTCCTGACCAGTAGTGGAGCACCAACCTACTATGGAGTTGTTATTGGTCTGGTACTTATGCTTGGTTTAATACCATTTAATTATTACGGTGTAAAACAGTTTGGCAGATCTTCACTGTACATAGGTGTAGTTAAAATTTTCTTTTATCTTTCAATGTCTCTGGGACTTATTTTCGTCGTTTTTGATTTTAAAAACCTATACGTATACCACGGCATATTTCCATATGGCCCAACCGCCATATTTGCAATAATGCCATTTGCAATGTATGATTTTGGTGCAATAAGGGTCATACCGGATCTTGCAGAAGAAACAAACATGAAGGATAAAATACCAAAGGCCATAGGGCTGGTTATATTTTTTGAAACATTAATATATATAAGTGTGGCTTTTGCCGTTTTAATGGCAACAAATTGGTCTCTGTTAGGTGTTGTTCCAGGCCATTTCAGTGACCTTGTTCCTGCTTTCAACGGCAATAATCCCTTCTTCGTTTTATCAAAACAGAGCGGCATATTCTTTGTGTTTATAGCAGCCGTTATAACTGGCGTTCTGGCACCATTTGTTACCGGATACATATACTTAGGTTCAGGAACAAGGGTTTTATTCTCAATGGGCAGATCAGGATATATCCACGATTCTTTAAAAAATATTGATCAAAAACATTCAATCCCCCTTGTGTCGTTAATTATTTTTGCTGTTGCGGGAGTCGTTCTTGTTTTTATAACTGCCCCAGATCCAAGCATATATACATTCATTGATGACGCTACAGCTGCAGGCTATATTGGGCTGATTACCACACCAATAGCAGTTATGGTATCAAGAAGGCAGGGCGTTACAGAAAAGGGACAGATGGTTCGTGGAATGGGCATCATTGCGCCCTTGGCCACAGGTGCAAGTGCATTGATTGTTTTCTGGACTGGATGGCCCTCTGAACCCTATGCAGTTATTTTAATTGCAGCAGCAAGCATCATATTTGGAATACTGGCAAAGGTTAAAATCGGTGCCAAAAATGCACTCTGGTATGTCTTTTTTATAGGCTTTGCTACATTCATGGTTGCTACAAGTCATGATGGATTAACATCTTCCGTATTTCCACAATTCTTCAGTTATTATGAAGGAACACTGATAACATTTCTGGTAGGCGTTTTTATTGTATATCCTCTTGGTGTTCTATCTGGATTCAAGAAACAGTTCATACACAAAAAATTCACGGAAGATCTATATTCAACTGAAGGTGAAAGCACATGGAAGAAGTCCGAAAATAATTAAATATTTTACAAATTAAAAAATAATTTTCTTTTTTATGAAGTTTTAAAACTTAAGCATATTGATTGTTATATAACCCATTTTCTTTGGGCAATTCGTTAATACTATAAAATAACTGAATGTTAAAATAATATGTCTGTAGGGTTACAATATATCTTGGAATATTTTATTTATTGTTTTTCAAGCTTTGATATTCTCTTCAATATATTGTCCTTGCGCCTTTTAAAATAACTGTTTTTACTGTATTTGACATTATTTAACATGAATAATGTTATGGAGCCAAGTTCCTTTTCTAATAGGGATAATAAGGCTTTTTTATTGCCTGTTATTTGCAATATTTTGTCATCTACATCTAAAAATTTATTTTGATAAAATTTGGAATACAAAATTACCAAAAGGTCAAATAAAATTATTAAGGCTAATAATATAACAATGAAATACATGCCATATTTTGGACTTGTATTCATGGATATAATATATATAATTAAAAATGCATCAAAGTATGATATAATAAATGCAGTTAATTTATTAACATTCAGACTCAAATTGCCAGAACTGTATATTTTTCCAGAATAATATGATTCCAGCAGGAGAGCATCTATTTCTTCCGGGTTTAATTCACTCATTGAATCCTTAAATAAAATTATTCTGTTTTTTGAAAATCCCGAAAACCTTCTCAATAAACTGCCATGATTCTTTAAATATACACTTGTATCGCTGTCGCTGGTAAGTGCCCTTATCCGCTCCGTTAGTTCTTCATTGTATTCTCCAATATTTCTAGATTTGTTTAAATATAACGGGAATAATAAAATTATTGCATCAATTATTATTAAAAATAATAATGTTAGCCATGAATGTATTGTTATAATTATCATTATTGACTCAACAAATAACAGTGATATTGAACCTATTAGAAATGAATAATAGATGGTTTTTTTGGATTTGAAGTTTCGACGAATGCCAAAATATGTTAAAAGGCCCATAAGTAATCCCACAATGGGCGAAAATATAAACAATCCCGAAAACCTCACAAATTTCACTCCTTTACTGAATGTAAATGACAAAAACAAAAAAGTCACTGCAAATGAAATCAGGGAATAAACAATATTCTTATACTTCATAATATCATATTATAACTTTATATAAAAAATTTAATCATAATATCCCACAACACATGGAAAATTAATAAGAATAGTGCCCAATTATTTTGATATCCTTGCACAATATCAATGTGAAAATATTATTTTCTTAAATATATGTATATGTCTTTTCCATTTTCTGAATAGTCAAACAGTGTGAGATGTGATTTATTTGCAATACCCTCAATAGTCTCCCTGCCCATTGAAAACTTTTCTTTCAAACCAATTATTTTTATTTCCTCCTTATCGTCCATATCAAAATAAAGGCCCTTGAAGTATGCTTTTAGGTAATTTTCAGGGTCACCACCGCAGACAACTGCTCTCTGATCATCCTCTTTCATGCTTATTATATTGCACCAAATAATTTATGTTTTTTTATAAAAACTGTTAAAGGTTTTGTTGAACTGGTAAAAATCAATTATTTGGGATGAAGATACGGGGAATATAGCATTACGGGTTTTTATATCTTCAACAAATATACAGTAATTGCCGAAAATTCGCAGTAGGTTAAAATGAGTGATAGTATATTATCTATGCAGATAAAATCCCCTGTTATTTAAGAGGTTAACATACCCATATCTTTCCAGCTGAACAACACCATTTTTGCCGGATGCCAGTGGCTCAATTTTACCACTATCCACAGTTCCATCTGGTTTATATATTTCAATATTGTCTGAACCCAATGGACACCACTGTATTATTTTTAGCTTTTTATCATTATTTTCGGGCACATATTTGAATTCATTACCACTTTTAAAGACTATGCATAAATCCTTCAACCTTACTGTGCTGTTTTCGCCCAATTTATCAAATTCTTCCGAGGGAAAATATATGGGGGAATCAGGGTTTATTTCATATTCCCTATATCCAAGTTCGGGCCTCTCTGGATGGATGGCTGCATGGCTTTTCAATTTCCCAGTGTTATTCAATTTAATTTCCACAGGATCTTTTACAAAGAAAAATCTTTTTGCATCATAATCTATGATTTCCCTGTTTATGGAATTGAATATCTCCCATGAAAACGTTGCATTGCTCTCCCTCATTCCTGAGTTTATCCAGTATTTTCTGAATGCCTCGGGCCTGTATCCCCTTTTTTTCAGTGCCATTATTGTGCCAAGCCTTATGTCGTCCCAGCCAGAATATTTTCCAGATTTAATGCCCTGTTTTATAACACTTGTTTTTAAAATTGTATCAGGTATACTGATAAATCCATAATGAAAATATTCCGGTATCTTCCACTTATTCGCCTCAAACATATATTTTTGCTTTTCAGTATTTACAAGATGGTCAATCCCTCTTATGACATGGGTTAGTCCCAAAAGATGATCGTCAACCGAAACAGAAAAATTCATAGTTGGGTACAGTGAATATTTGCTGCCCGTAAGTGGATGGGGGGATGTATTTATCCTGAAGGCTATCCAGTCCCTAACGGAAGGGTTTGGGTGGTTCAAGTCAGTTTTCATTACCACAGCCGCTTCGCCCTCGTCGTAATATCCTGAAAGCAATCTGTCAAATTTTTCCTCATTTGTCTCCGGTGAATATGACCTCTCTTCAGCTGCAATTGATTTCAATTTAAGCTCACGGAATAATTCCTGGTCCTTTTCAAGAATGTACAAAAATCCCTTTCTTATCATTTCTCTTGCAATATTATAGTATATATCCATTCTTGATGACTGTATGACTTTTTTTGTAACATGGACTCCAAGCCAGTTTAAATCCTGGGGTATCAAATCATATGCTTCAATATCGATATTTTCTGGGTTTGTATCTTCAATTCTAAGTATCAATTCACCGCCATATCTTCTTACATATTCATCATTGAGAATGGCCATTCTTGAATGCCCTATGTGCAATGGCCCTGATGGTGATGGTGCCATTCTCATAACAACCTTTCCTGCAACATTTTCAAGTTCCGGCAGTTCATGTTTTTCATCCTTCTTTTCCCTTATCATAACTTCTGGAAATTCTTCCCTGACTATTCTGTTTATTTCCTCAATACTCAATGAGTTTACCCTTGATATCTCGCTTTTTACATCTTCCATAATTGATTTTATATTTTTCTTGATATCAGGATTTTCGGCTATTAATTTACTTATAACTGATGAAAATTCCGCCTTACCGTGATGCAAATATGCATTTTTAATTGCCTGTTTCCTTATTTCTGATCCCATAAAATTCATCAACCTCTTTATAAATAATATCCATCAATTGATTTACATCACTGTTTTTTGATGATATGCAAACACTTTCGTGCTTTTCACTTATGTCGATTTTGGTTTGAACTCTTATAACCTTATTGTTGAATGTTTCTGAAATTTCTTTGTATAGACCTTCCTGTTCCTCAACAGTATATTTTGATGTTCCTGAATAATCAAAAAGAAATAAAATAATCCCATCTATTTTTGACAATGCAATAATAGCCCTCTTCTCTATGGGATTTCTCCGGCTCATATCCCTGTCAAGAATGCCAGGCGTATCTATAAATTGGGCCCTCCTGTTGTTTATAATTTTATATCCAAGAAGAACATCCTTTGTTGTGAATGGATAATCTGCAACTTCAGGGTTTGTACCTGTTATTATGGTGATTAATGAGCTTTTTCCGGAATTTGGAATTCCCGCAATGATAAATGTTGGTATATCCATTATTATTCCAGGCAATCTTTTAAAATAATTCCTGCATTCCCCCAAAAATAAAAGGTCCTTATTTATATT
The DNA here is from genome assembly GCA_021846395.1 of Thermoplasmata archaeon. Lineage (GTDB taxonomy): Archaea > Thermoplasmatota > Thermoplasmata > Thermoplasmatales > Thermoplasmataceae > Acidiplasma. The sequence goes on from JAJZXB010000007.1 coordinate 30,047, forward strand.
TTTTATCAAGGATGAATATCTTCCATAGTAGCTTTTCATTATGCCATTTAGGGAGTCCACAGTTTTTGCAGATTTTAATTTTTTGATATAAACTGTGCTCAATTCCTTTATTTTATTTGAAGTCCATTGAATATTTCCAAGGCTCAACTTGTACTTATCCACATCAAACATTAAATCAATAAGGTCAAAATAAAACGGATGCAATGTCTCTATCGTCGGAAATTTACGTATTAATTTATCAAAATGACCTGTTGAAATGCTTTCTATTGTAGAAATTCTATCCGTTATCTCCTTTCTTATTTTATCCTCTTTTTTTGGGAAATATGGCTCAACTATATTTGAGGCTTTCTTAAATGATTTATCGATTATTTCCTGTGATCTTAAAACAGTTGGTATATATTCAAACACAGGACTTTATTTCATTGCCCTTAATATGTTTTTCATTTTACCCAAAAATTTTTTAAATATTTGAATCAAGCCCTGCTATTTTATATGTGCCTATCTTTTTAAAAAGCGATGTACTGTTTTTCACATCATCAAGGGCGTTTTTTGAATACTGGTTGTCTTCGAAATCTATAAAATATATATAATTGAAAGGATTGTATTTTACTGGCCTTGATTCAATTTTTGACATGTTTATTCCATATTTTTCAAATATACCCAGTATTTTATGCAATGCCCCTGGCTTGTTTTCAGTTGAGAAAACAATGGACGTTCTGGTATTTCCTGTGAATTCTTCTTCCTTTTTTGATATTAAAAAAAATCTAGTATAGTTATTTTTATTGTTTTCTATATCTCTTTTCAATATTTCCATATTATAAATCCCTGCTGCAAGTTCACTAGCTATTGCTGCATGTTCCACATTTTTCAGATTTTTTATTATGTTTATGCTTCCTGCAGTATCATACTCGCTTATGGGAATCATATTATTTCTGTATATGAAATCAGAGCACTGGGCCAGAGCCTGGGGGTGTGAATGGACACATTTTATAGCATCTATTTCTGTACCCTTAAAACCTATAAGGCAGTGATTTATTCTCAGGAAATATTCCTTCACAACATAGAAGTTCTCATTGAATAGATTATCATATGTTTCATTAACCGATCCTTCTATTGAATTTTCTATTGGCACAACACCATAATCTATCTCATTGCGTTTCATCGAATCAAAGATGGATTTGATAAATTTCATTGGCACATATTCTCCTGCCATCATACGCTTTGCCGCAATATTGCTATATGCGCCCATTTCACCAAAATAACCTATTTTCAAGGAAGTATTATTAATAACCTATATATAAAATTTAGTGACTGTTCAGTTATAGATTTAACTGCAACATTTTAGATTTGCTATTCTACTTGGGGTTAGATTATCCCAATGCAGAACTATGCCCTCTCTCCCTTATAGTTTTTCATGGTTTTCTATTGTTTCCTGTTTTATTTACAGGATTATTATGAGAATAATCCTCAATATCCATATGTAAAAAGCATGTAGCCATAGCTAATAAATATTGCAGAATCATTCACAGGTGGCAATGTCTGATAAATACGGTTTATAGGGAATGCCAGTGCTATAAATAAAGGATTATTAGTAAAAACCCTTTAGTATAAAGCCTCCTTTATGTCATACTCTGCTATTTTTGCATCCGTATTTAGAAGTTTTTTGAACTCCTGCACCTGACTTTCACCCTCATCAGATGTTAAGCTAACAATACCATTTATGGATGAATTCTTTTGATACTCGTCATATTCAACAAGCCTTGATAAGTATATAATGTCACCCCTATCGAGGCTCAATTTTTTAATGAAATTCACCGTACCCCTCACATGGTTATGGTAATTTTTTACCCCCCCTGCACCGATCAGAATTATAATTCCCACATTTATTCCAGAGCTTTTTACCGTATTTATAAAATTGATTGCATTATTTACATCTATATTTTTATTCAATAATTTCAGGACATTTTCATTTCCGCTTTCAAGGCCTATATACAGCCTTTTAACGCCATTGGCCCTCATCTGGATAAAATCGTTGAGTTTTTTTGTTTTATCAGTTGTAAAGACATCCATGAATGAATATATGTCAAGATTATACACTTCGTGAATATATTTTAAATATTCAATCAACACATTGTTATTTATGTTTATTGCGTTTGCATCCCCAAGAAAAACAGATTTTCTTGCCATTATTGAATCTCCAAAATAATTGTTTATTTCGTTTATCTCTTTTTTTAATGAGCTGAAATCAACAACAGAGTATTTCTGATTTTTATAAAGGTCACAGAATACGCATTTATTCCATGAGCAACCATTTGTTATACGGATATAAATTGAAAAATATTGGTCTGGAGGGACTATGGGAATGCTTGACCCATATATATTTTCCATTTTTTCTGAGCTTGATTTAAGGTATCCATAAAAGTCCCTTTCAGCACTATCTTTAAATAAAATATTTCTAGTTTTTTCATAAAATCTTTTTGCAATATCCCTGCTTTCATTCTCATTTAGCTGATACACCATCCTTTTATGGTTTACGAAATATGTTTTTAAAAATATATTTTGCAGTGTTCTTCTGTAAGTTGCATTATCAAATGAATAATACATCATTCTGCCTTCTGCATCAGCAACTAAAACCTCATTATTATCCGATATTTTTATAAGGCCATTATTTTTTAAAATAAATGACATTCAATCATAATAAAATTATTGCATATTAAATATGTCATCCACAGGTTTTTCCTCTTTTTTCTGGTGATATTCGTCCCTGTCTATATACCTGTAAAGCATTATCAGGAATATTATTATTGGAATTGAAGGAATCCACATATAAAATGCATAAAACGGATGTGCAGATTGTTCAAGTATAATTTCAGCACTTTCAATAGCGCCAGCCAATGCCAGTTCTATTACAACAAATAGGTACATGTATAGCAATTTCAGATATTTTCTTGCAGGGTACCTCTTAATAAGATAATAAATTAGGTATATGCTTGTGCTGACTGCAACCGCATACGCTGGCAATTCAAGCCATGAATGTGGCAGAATCATTAATGAGAGAAATATGAAAAATCCGGATATATGTGCGGCAGTACCCTCAACAGCAACAACAACTGATGTTGTAACCATTGAAAATGAAAACCACGCCGGTCCTATTATTGGGATAAACTCAATTGAAGCTACCTCTAAATTATGTGGAAATATTGAAAGCCACATGGAAAAAAATGGTTTGGAAACTATGGCCCTGTCCTGTGACCTGAACGAAGTATACAATGCAGGGTCCTTGATTGGCAATGCCGATACAATTGCAAATATAAGCAATTCAGCTATGAATGTTAGCAGGAACAATCTTCTCAATTTTATCATTTATATCATATCCATATCGTAATTCTATTATAAATGTTTAATTATTTTCATCATTCATTTTATTTACTTCTTCATGATATTTATCCAGAATGCTGTTCATTGTAACGATTCCCAAAAAATTTCCATTTTCTGCCACAGCACACCATGTGGTTCTGTTTTTCGTTATAACTTCCCATGCACTTTCTGCACTGTTCTCCAACTTCATATATGACGTTCCAGGCTTATAGTAATCCTTGATATACCCATAGGGTTTATTTTCAATATCCGATATATAAACTGTTCCCATTAAATTTCCATTGTATATAACAGGCAGGGCAAGCATTCCATTTGTTCTCATTATATCTGCCGCCTTATTTATGGTATAGTATAGATCTGCATATATGTCATTGACTATCTTTAAATCTGATACTTTTATATCCATCAGCAGGGGTGTATGATATTCTCCCATATTGGCTGGGGAATCCCTTCTTGTCATGACCTGCGATTCATATATGGAATATTTTGTTCCTGAAACTATATAGGCTATTGATACTGCTATCATAGCTCCAGGAAGCAGTTGCAGGCTGCCAGTCATTTCTACCACCATTATAATCACCGCAAGGGGAGCCTTTCCGGCAGAGCCAAAAAGGGCAAGCATGCCTATAATTACAAAGGGCGCAATACCAGTAACAATTGAAGGAAAAAGCATATGAAAAAGAACTCCAGTAAATGCCCCAAGAGAGGCACCAATGAAAATTCCAGGTGCAAACACTCCGCCACTTCCTCCTGAGGAAACCGTAAATGATGTTGCCAAAATTTTGGCAAAAACAAGCAGTATTAAAAATATAAGGATGGGCATTCCAAAGGTTAAAAAACCACTGAATTTTCCATATTCAAGCAACTGAACCCATCCGTAACCAGTACCCATAATTTCAGGAAATGCCAGTGCAATTAGACCTGTAACTGCACCACCTATCATTGGCTTTACATGGTTGGGGACTCGAAATTTTTTAAATAGATCCCGTATGGTATAAAACGTTCTTATATACACAATTGACATAACTCCTGCTATTATTCCAAGAACCGCGTAAAACGGTATCCTCAATACATTGAAGGGCTCAATATAATCCCCAAATATAGGATTGAATCCAACTATAGATGCGAATATTGAATATCCTATTGCAGAAGCAACAAGAGAAGGAAAGATAACCTCAGATTCGAAATCCCTTCTATACAGTATTTCAGCTCCAAGAATAGCTCCCCCAATTGGTGCCTTAAATATAGTCCCTATACCAGAGCCTATCCCAACTGCCACAGCTATTCTTCTATCCTTTGGGCTCAGGCCAAGATAATCGGCAAGTATCGATCCTATTCCTGCTGCTATCAATGCAGTTGGCCCCTCCCTTCCCGCACTCCCTCCAGATCCTATGGTAATTGCTGAGGCTATTGTTTTAACAAATGGTATTCTATGCCTGATCTTTCCCTGTTTATAATGGAATGCCTTTATTGCGGCATCAGTACCATGTCCTTCAGCCTCGGGTGCAGTGGTATATATCAAAATTCCTACTATAAGCCCACCAAGTGAGATTATTAAGGGGATAAGATAATATCGTAGGGCCACAAAATGATATGTTAAAGAACCCCCCTCACCAAGGGGGTGAGGTACGGCCATTCCTATAATATTACTTAAAAAAAGAAGTTCAAAAAATTTTATTGCGAAATAAAATAAAGTTGCACCGATACCTGCAACAACTCCTATGATGGCACCAACTACCAGCCATCTCTCAAAATAGGGCCATGATGATAATTTAAGTGACGTTTAATCATCTCCATTATATAAAATGCACGAGCACATTTAATTGTTAATTATATTCACGTATTAAAAATTTTAATTCTATTTCATAATATAACCCTCTAAAAAAACATTTTCTTAAATGCGGAAATACTGCATTTTTTCGTTAAAATAACGAATTAATGTGATAATTGCAATAGAGTTAAATATCGTAATGAATTATCATACAGACCATATTAAATGATTGAACATAATTCTTTTAAGGTAAAAGATACGTTGCCATTCCTTGATGACATAATATCAGAATGGTTTGATTTAAATTACAGTGAATTGAGTGAACCGCAGAAGAAGGCAATACCATTAATACACGAAGGGAAAAACGTTCTTGTTTCATCGCCAACGGGAACAGGTAAAACTTTAACCGGATTTCTATCAATAATTAATGAATTATTTAAAAAGGCAAAAAACAATAAACTTGAGGACAGAATATACTGTGTTTATATATCTCCATTAAAGGCACTGGCAAACGATATAAATAAAAATTTAAGGGAACCCTTAAGCGAGATATACGCAATTGCAAGGGAGAAGAATATTGAAATACCTGAAATAAGGGTTGGAGTCAGGTCAGGCGATACCGCTCAAAGTGAGAGAAATAAAATGCTAAAAAAACCTCCACACATTTTAATTACAACACCAGAATCATTATCTCTGGCATTAACAGCAACAAAATTCAGGGAAAAATTTTCAGGAGTAGAATATGTTATATTGGATGAGATACATGAAATTTCATCCACAAAGAGGGGCTCATTATTATCTTTAAATTTGGAAAGGCTATCAAATTTAGCAGGGGAATTTGTACGAATAGGGTTATCCGCGACACAGGCACCTCTGGATTTAATAGGCTCATATTTATGCGGCTATAAAAATGAAATAAAAAGGGACTTTGAGCTCATTGAGGTCAATACCAATAAATATCTGGATTTAAAAATCATAACTCCTGTCAAGGACCTCACCATGGTTAGTTATGAAGTTGCAAATGAAAAAATGTATGATATTCTGGTTGATTTGATAAATTCCCATAAAACGACATTGATTTTTACAAACACAAGAAGCTCAACTGAGCATGTGGCCATAAGATTAAAGGCAAGAGGCATAGAAAATATAGAAGCGCATCATTCATCTCTGGGAAAGGAAACAAGAATAGATGTTGAAAATAAATTAAAAAATGGAGAATTGAAATGCGTCATAACATCTACCTCTCTGGAGCTCGGAATTGATATTGGCTACATTGACCTTGTTATACAGATAGGAAGCCCAAAATCTGTGTCCAGGGCATTGCAGAGAATAGGAAGATCCGGGCATGGCGTCAAGGATTTATCACTGGGGAGGTTCATTGTTTTTGATCTTGATGATCTGATGGAATGTACAGTTATGACAAAGGCCGCATATGATCATGAAATAGATAGGGTTTCAGTGCCATTAAATCCACTGGACGTTTTATCCCAGGGGTTAATAGGAATGTCCCTTGAACAGGTCTGGAATATAGATGAAGCATATAATTTGATAAGGGGCTCATTTTCTTTCCATACTCTGGAATACAGCGATTATATTTCAACACTTAAATATCTGGCTGGAGAAATTGAAGGAAACACATTATTCTCAAAGATATGGCTCGATGAGGAGGCAAAAACATTTGGCAAAAAAAGAAGCACAAGAATGATATACTTCATGAATGTGGGCACAATTCCCGAAGAAGCAAATTATAATGTTGTAAACGAACACGGAAGAATAATAGGCCAGTTGAGTGATAAATTTGTTGAACGGTTGAAGAAAGGAGATATCTTTGTTCTCGGTGCGAAAACATACATATTTGTGAGAACTTTAAGGAATAATATAACTGTAAAGGAGGCAAGGGGCTTGAAGCCAACTGTACCATCATGGAGTGGAGAACTTCTGCCCCGCAGCTACGATCTTGGCATATTGATTGGGGAATTCAGAAAGGAATTATCCAGAAAAATATCCGAAAAAGAGGATGCTGAAAAATGGCTTGTTGATAATTACCGCGTGGACCATGCTGGGGCCATAAGCCTCATATCGTATGTAAAATCACAGGGCAAATTTGACATTCCCACAGAAGACCATCTTTATGTAGAGGGTTATATGGATGGTGATCTTTACAATGTAATTTTCCATATACCTCTGGGAAGAAGGGTAAACGATGCTTTATCACGTGCTTATGGCCTTGCAATTTCCAATAAATACGATGTCAATACCAGAATAAGCGTGAACGATAATGGATTTATGATCACCCTTTCAAGGAAGATAAGGATCGAGAGCATTCTTGGCCTTTTAACATCAAAAAATTTTTCCGATCTGCTGAATAGGTCCATACTAAATACGGAAATGTTCAAACAGAGATTTCGATACTGTGCCACACGTTCACTGATGGTTTTGAGAAAGTATAAGCAAACTGATATATCCGTTTCAAGGCAGCAATTGAGAAGTGATAAATTACTGAGGGTTCTTGAATCAATAAAAAATTTTCCAGTGATAATGGAAACATTTAACGAGATAAAAAATGATCTAATGGATGTTGATCACGCTAAAAAATATCTTGAGGATGTTATTGAAAATGGGCAATATAAAATATCGGATTATTCAAATGAGAGCAGCCCATTTTCCTACAATTTAATACTGTCCGGAGTTTCCGATATAGTACTGATGGAAGACCGATCAAAACTGTTGAGGGAATTGCAGAATAAGCTTCTGGATAAAATATACGGAACAAACGGTATCGATTTTATCGTTAAGGATTCAAAAATGTGCGAAAACTATTTTAAAAACAAGATACCTGAAGTCAGAAATATGGATGATTATGTGAATTTTATTGACCATTTCTTTTACATAGACCCATTCAAGAGAAAATACAATTCTCCAATGAATTATACAGATACCGATATTGAAGATATAACTGAAAATTTGATAAAAAACGACACATTAATACATTCTTTTATAAGATCCGATCAGTGGATTAACATAAAATATTACAGTATTGCCATGAATCTGTTTAAAAAAAATATTGAAAAAACAGATATTGATAATGAGATATCTGATATTATCAATGAAACAACATTTAATGAATTGAAAAAAACAGGCTATTCAGATGAAGAAATAAGAAATGCATTGCTGCATCTAGAATCCTCATACTCAATCAGAAAAAAAATAAAAAATGGAAATGCGGTGTACATAAAAAACAACATAATAGCTGAACCGTGCAATGACTGTAAAGAACTGGCGATAAAATTAATTCTCTCCTCATATGGGCCATTATCACTGGATGAACTCCTCATAAAGCTCCCTATAGATTCCAGCATTCTTGAAAATACCCTCAATAGCATGGTTATGAAAAATGATGTTGTTTTTGATTATATCACACCAATATTCGTGAAGCAGTACATAATGAAGGATGATCTGAACAACATTCTGAATATTACAGAAGAAAATTTGCAGGAAAAAAGGGTTGATAATTTCATATCAGGCGTCAGTGACGTCAAGGAGTATTTTGAAAAATATGGTTTTGCATTCGATATTTATGACATAATTATAAGAACAAAAAATTTTGCCACTTCAGATCTTGAAAAAATGATTAAAAATAAAAAGGTTTACCATTTAAAAATCATTAAAAACAAATATGTATATGCATCTGACTGGCTGGTAAATGCCCTCTATTATTTGAGAGATGAAAAAAGTTCTGAAAATGAACAAAAGGTTCTTGACTTTATAGGGAGGGGATATGACACAGAGGAGAAACTCACTGGCATAACAGGCTACGATTCCTCAATAATAAGGCTCATAATAAGGGAACTTGTTTTCAAAATAAAGATAATTAACAACAATGGCGTATATGAAAGATATACTCCTGCAGAAAAAATAGATGGAAAAATATTGATAGAAAAATATGGGCCAGTGACATCCTATGAACTTTCAAGATTTTTCTGGTTTAACCCCTCAAGAATAGACTATACCGGCATTAAACCATATTATTACAAAAACGATGTTTATTATGGAGGAAATGAACATTCACAGAAAAATAATGGGTTAATATTGTCATCGTTTGACCCCGTGAATATTTACATGGGAAAATATATAAGAAATGATGAATTCAATTCCAGATTTATCTATAATGGAAAAGAAGAAGCAACATTTCAAATGATAAACAAGCCACCTGGATTGTGGATCGATAATATATTTGCAGAAAATGAAAGCATAATAAATGAGTTTATCAGCAGGATTGAGAAAGTTTCGGATAAGCTAAAACTCGATTCAATAATAATAAATTCCGACAGTGAAGATATAATTAAAATTGCTGAAAAAAGAAATTACAAAATTTCTGAAAATGTCGCTTATAAGGGTAATTTTGAAATAATGAATATCAATGACGATGATTTGTTGGAAATTACAGTAAAATTATCATCCCTGTACGATACGCCGCTGAACTACAATATACTTAATAAAACATATTTTGGCATAAGGAATGAAATAGAATCTTCATATTTTGGAATAAGAAGCATTGAACTTAACAATTATTACAATTCCATACTTCTTTATAATTTCAACGGACCATTCAGCGTAGGTGCCTTTGCTACAAAAAATGTCATTTCAGTTTATAAAAGCATCAGGAAAAGGGAATTAACTCAGGATGAAGAAACCGTTTTAAAATCCCTCATATCTGAAAACATGACTGAAAATGAGCTGATAAAGACCATAAAAATGAATAGCTTTGTTATAAAAAACACAATCAAAAGCCTTTATAAAATAAATGCAATAGCAAGAGACAAAAACAGAAAATATATTGTTATAGGAGACAACTATTCAGAACTTGAGGCCATTGATATACTTTTAAAGTACATGATAGAAACAATGGGCTTTTTTGATGATGAAATATATTCTAAGCTCACTGATACCCCCATAAATGACAGTTATATAAAAACAGTCAGGGACATGATCGGCAAGAATATAATAAAGGAAGTTCTATTGCCTTCTGAAAGGAAGATAGTATATATCTCTTCAAAGGTAAATATTGATAGAATTAGAAAAATGAAATTTACAAGAATAATTTCGCCAAAGGATATTGTATTTTTATTCTTCAGCGATTTTCTCAAGGCAAGATACAGATCATCAAGCTCATTTTATCTATTTGTGGATAATTCTATAAAAACGTATTTTACGGTTAAAAAAAGCGGTAAGTTTTTCAGTGTCAGGAATATTGAGGGCGATAAAACGTACAGGGACGTTGCCAAAAGGGAATTTGGAGATGCAGGCTACATCCTTTCACTTTAAAAATATATAATGTTTTATACCCTGTTCAACAGTTTTTCATAAACATCAAGAAATTCAAGGCCTTTTTTGACTCCGCCGTATATCTGTTCTGCCGTCAGCACTCTTGCCTTTTCCCGCATTTTTTCGGGATCCACAATGCCAGCATTTCCTATCATATTCTGCACACAGCGATTTATTCTCAAATTGCTCAATTTCAGTTTGAACATTGTATTTACAATATTCTCAATATTATCAAGGATGTACTTTCTTGAGTTGGGGTTATTTGCCATGGAAATAAAAACTGTATCAGCATCCTGTTTTTTCAAATTTCCAGATTCAATTAAATCCATAATTTTACTGTAGTTACTGCCACCGGTTATGCTTCCAAGGGCAACAATTGCCTTTGTTTTATCCTCATCGTTTTTTGATTCTGTAATTATTTTTGAAAGAAATTCAACATCATTGCCAATTAAAGCCCGAGATATTAAGTAGGGCTGCCTGAAATCAGGGTCAATCATTTTGTAATCACTGTATTTTGAGACAATTTTATTCCTGAAATCTTTATCAATGTAAGAAAGTCTTGTGTAAAGCGAGGATAATACAACCCTGTAATTTGTATCTTCAATTTTATTATTTTCTATGTATTCCTTCTTATCCTTAATATAAAACGATGCCAAGTCCTTATAATACTGATTGTCTGTAAGGTTGTACAGATTGAATAGCTGTTTGGATATTTCTTCTATTATAATTGTGTCATTTAAACGATAAAATATCTCAAGCCTTCTTACATATTCAGTCAGGTCAATTTTTCCAGAAAGCAAGAATGCATAAAGGTCATTTATCATGCCCCATTTTTCATATAAAGTTATTCTGTCAAGGTTTCTTGATATAATCTCAAAAAGATACCGGTCATATAGAACCCTGTAAAATCCGAAATGGTTATGGTTCAGGGAAATTATATCGCCTTCAAGGTCAATTGACCTGTCCTGCATCAATATGGCATCATCCTGGCTGGCCTTATTTAAAAATACTGGAATTTTCCAAATTGCGTCATCACCATTTAAAAATAAAAATCTGTGCTGGGTAAGTTTCAATTTATCCTCTTCAAGCTTTGCCTCAATATATGGATAACCGGTAGATGATACCCACTGACCCATTATTTCGGGAATATTTTTCCTTGACACGCCTTCTATGGAATTCCAGAGATCCGAGCCTTCTGCATTTGAATATGAAAAGTTCTTTAGATAATTTCTTAACGATTCCATGAATTTATTATTGCCCACGTATGCCTCTATCATTCTCAATACATTGGACCCCTTGCCATATCTTATTTCATACGATAGCTGTGAAACGCTTAAATCATCAACTTTTGTGTTTATTGGGTGCGAATTAACGAGTGAATCCATTGTATATGCACCATCAGTCTGATCCAGAAGAAAATCTCCATAAAAATCCCATTCTGGCATTGTCTTATTTACTGTTTTAAATGCAAAGAATGTGGCAAAGCTTTCATTTAGCCACAGATCATTCCACCATTTCATTGTTACCAGATCACCAAACCACTGATGCACAAGTTCATGCGTTACAACTTCTGCTACCCTTCTGTAGCTTCTTGCTGTTGAGGAATCGTTTATGCTAAGAAGAATCTCTCTGAAGGTTATTGCACCCCAGTTTTCCATGGCACCTGCCGCAAATTCTGGCACCGCAATCAAATGAAGTTTTGGCAGCATATATTCAATGTTTGTATAATTCTGCAAATAATCAAGGGATTTTTTTGTTATTTCCAGTGGAAATTCGGTTGAATTGAGCGTGCCACTTTTGGCTGCCAGATATATCCTCTTGTTCCCAAAAATTGTTGACATTTCATCAAATTTACCAACACCTATATAGAGCAAATAGGTGGACATTACGGGTGTCTGTTCAAATGAAACTATTTTTTTATTTTTTTCAAATTCCTCATGCTTTATCGGCATATTGGAAATTGCATTTAAATCCTTATCAATGGAAACCCGAAGGTCAAACGTTGCCTTGTATGAGGGATTGTCCAGACATGGGAATGCCCTTCTGGCATCTGATTCCTCAAACTGGGTTGAAAGTATATAATCATCTCTGGTTCCTGCTATATAAAATCCCCTAAGCCCATTATCATTTGTTGTTGAAAATTCAATATATACTCTTATTTCATTTTTGCTGCCTCCATAATTTATTTTTAATTTCTCATTTTCCACCTTAAAGTTTACATCAGCATTATCAATTTTGGTTTTAATGATATCTATTTCATTCAAATCAAATTCCAGATTTTTTACTGGATCCATGATCTTAATAATTTCAGTGCCCGAATATTTTTTATTTTTAAAATCCACATTCAATTTAATATCATAATTCTCAATGTTCATGGGGTGTTTATTCTATGAAGTTTAATAAATTTTTTCGGATTAATGTAAAAATTTTCATCATCCAGTATATTTAAATTTAATTTTCTCTATTATTTTTGGTATGGGGATCTGCATTGGGCAGACCACACTGCAACCTCCTGAATGCATGCACATCTCTGATTTGTCGTACTGTTTATAGACAATAGCAGACCACATTATTCCAGTGGGGCCTGTATATGGGCTGGTGCCGAATTCCTTTCCATACAGCCTGTATGCAGGGCATGAAAAATAACATCGGCCACATCTAATGCACAGCAATGATTCCTTTAAATCGGAGTTCATTGCTTCCCTCCTCCCATTATCTATGAGTATTACATGAAATTCCTTTGGCCCAGTTGCCGGCGTAACTTTTTGCAATTCAATATCGCCAGTAGCACTTGGCCCTGATGTTAAGTTGACGTATGTTGGAGGATAGAAACCTGCATTTGCTGCCTGAACTATAACCTCGTTGAATGCATCCTTTAATGTTGGGACAATTTTGTCAATGCCAGTTATTGCTATATGTGTAGAAGGAAGAACTGTGTCCATTCTTATATTTCCCTCATTTTCTATTAGCAGTATGGAACCGGTATCTGCAGAAACGGCATTTGCACCGGTTATGCCGACCTCAGCTGATAAGTACTTTGTTATTAAAAAGTCCCTTACTTTTTTAACCATTTCCTCTGTGGATGTATATTCATTTATTGTACTGTCAAGGTTTTCATTCAAAATTTCAGATATCCTTTTTTTTGATAAATGTACTGCAGGTGCGACCAGATGTGAAGGCATATCATTGTTTATCTGAACAAGATATTCTCCAAGATCCGTTTCCCACACATCCATCCCCTCCTTTGAAAGTTCTTCTCTAAGTTTAATTTCATAAAGTACGTTGGATTTTGAAAGTACAATCTTTGTTCTCTCCCCGATAATTTCTCGGACAATATTCATGGCCTCAGCGGAATCTCTTGCAATGTGAAAAATTCCACCATTTTTCTTAACGCTTTCCTCTGTCCTTTTTATATACGTATCAATATCACTCAATACCTCAAGCTTTCTCTCTCTTAAATCCCTGGCAATGTCGTTTATATACGGGTTTTCCCTTAAAATTTTATCTACCTTCGGAGCATTGTTAAGTATTGCCCTGTTCAATGAAACATTCCAATCATAATCCATTCAATCACCTTTAAGAAATTACCTCTGCAAGGTCCTTTATGCTGCTTATGTGCTGTGAAAGATTCTCATAACACAATGGGCACATAACAAGAACATTCTCATTCACGGTTAAAAGGCTTTCTGCCCTCATTTTGGATATATCATCACTGTCCTTATTTGAAACCAGGGAAAGTGGCCCTCCACAGCATATGCCCATTTCCTTGCTCGTTACAAGGTAATTTTCGTCGAGTTTTATGCCAGATTCATCTATCTTTTTTCTCACTGTTGTATACATATTCATTGCCCTTGAATACAGGCATGAGTCATGAATAACATATTCACCAGATCCTTCAAAATTCACAAGTTCAAGATAGTTTACCACATTTATATCAAAATTTATAAGTTCCTTCAGTCTCTTCAAGGCATTTGTTGTGTGGGGATCAATTGTAATCAATTCCTCAATCCCCTTTTCATGGAAAAAATCCCTTAATTTCTCTCCATATTTTTTGAATTCATACAGAAAACCTGATTCAAGCAATATGGCTCCTGAATACGGCTCATTTTCATATAGATAGCCAAAATCAACATTGCTTTTTTTTAATAAATTTGAAATATTGTTTATAATGTTAAATGCCCTTTTCAATTCACTGTCACCCGGCCTTATCATATATTTAGACAGGCTAATTAATTTCTTCGGCATATTTATTCTGTAAATTTTGGGAAATAATTTTTCATATTTTTTCAAAATTCCAGATATCTGATACATATATGAAGTGTATATGACCGTTTTCTTATTTTTTGAAAGGGAGGATGTCCATGATGAGAATAATTTTGTGTCCATGGGAAAGGGCAAAAGTGAATCCATTAAATTTTCAAAAACCATATCTTTCATTTTCATAATTCTCTCTCGAAGAACTTCAACCATAAGTATAAAATATATAACAATATAATATCTTTTTGCTCGTTACAGTTCCGTATCAAATTACACCCTCCTTTGCCCAAAGAACATGTAGTTCCATCCTAAACTGCATGATTCACATTTTCATGTGATAGGCCGGTGCTCGCAGGCTTAAATTTAAACTTTCTGCCCCTTAAGAAATATATAGGCTGGGCCCATTTCCAGTAGAATCTTCAATGCTCTTCACCAAATGCTGATCTTTTACCACTGAATTTTCAGATACAATAAATCATTCCCGGCTCTGGATATAGTCTTCAATAAGCTTTATGGCAATATCATTCTCCTCCCTTTTACCTATTGTTAACCTTGATTTATTCTCCATAAAGGGCAATTTTCTGACGTATACACCATTTTTTCTCATATAGTCATAAATATCCTCTTTCAAAAGAAGGAAATTTGCATGGCTTGGATAGGACAGGTCCTTTATATTCCTGTATACTCTTTCCCTTTCATCTATTATATATTTCACATGTTCCTGTACGATTGAGTAATTATCAAGCATGATCTCTGCCATTTTTGATGAAAGCAAATTGAGATAAAACGGAGACTGCTTTCCCCTCAATTTTTTGGCCATGCTTTCATTTGCAATGCCATATCCAACTCTGAAACCGGCCATGCTGAACGCTTTGGAAAACGTTCTTAAAATAATTAGGTTATCATAATCATCGATTAAATCTATATAATCCTCCCCTGAAAAATCCAAATATGCACAATCAAGAATTGTGGGTATGTTCATGCTTAGTACTTTCTCAATATCAGACCTTTTTATAATGTTTCCTGTCGGGTTATTTGGTGAGCACAGAATTATCAATTTTGCATTTTTCTTTGATAATATGGAGTCGGTATCTATGGAAAAATCATCATTAAGCGGTATATTTATTGTATTGTAATCAAAATTTTTTGCATAGAATGAATACATTTCAAACGTTGGGGTATTTATAACAATATCTCCCTTTGCATTTCCTATAATTAGATTTAACAGTTCATCACTTCCATTGCCAGCGATTATATTTTCTCCATTTAGCCCAAGAAAATTCCCAATTTTTTCAAGCAGGTGAGGAAGGCCTTTTTCTGGATAACGATTCATTGCTGTATTTTTAATATATTCCAGCAATTGATATTTTATACTTTCAGGAATATCAAAAGGATTCTCATTTTTATCAAGAAATATATCATCCATATAGCTTTATTAAATTAAATATATTAAATTTAACCTATGTGGGTGAGGCGATCCAGTATATAGGCAGGATCAGGCTGTTAATCAAATAACGTATATAAAGGAATTAAATTCAAATAGGTATTATAACATAAAAATAAAATACTATTCAGAGATAAAAGATTAGAAAGGATGGACAATGATAGATATAAAATTATTGAGGTCAAACAAAAAAATTTTTTACGATTCCTGCAAGGCAAGAGGTTTTGATTTAAAGTATCTTGATGAATTTTTTGTTCTTGATGATAGATGGAGGTCAAACCTTAAAAAAATCAATGAAATAAAACATGATAAGAATACAATAACCATGGAAATTTCAAAGAATATAAAGAAAGGCAACGATGTTGAGCAATTGAAAAATAATGTCGTACAGCTAAATAAAAAGATAGAAGAATTATCTACAGACCAAAATGAAATAGAAACTGAAAGGGACAAAATAATCCGACTTATACCAAATCTTCTTTACAGGGATGTCCCCGTGTGCAAGGGAGATGAAAATAATAAACTTGTTAGATATTCTGGAACAGCAAGAGTGTTTAGAGAGGATATGGGCTATTTCAGGGAAAATAGCGGCAATTCGGAAAATTATGAAATTCTTGAGAACAGGCCATTAAGCCATGTAGATTTAATGAATGATCTGGATCTGGTAGATCTTGACCGCGCAAGCAAAATCGCCGGCTCAAGATTTTATTTTATAAAAAATAGATTGTTCAAGCTTGAGCTTGCATTGACCACCTATGCCGTTGATTTTTTATCCCAGAGAAATTTTTCTATTGTGGAACCACCATTTATGATAAACTATGCATCTATGGCTGGAGCAACCGATATTGAAACATTTAAGGATACTTTATATAAAATTGAAGGGGATGATCTTTATTTAATTGCCACTGCAGAACATCCAATAGCCTCAATGCTTTCAGGAGAAATAATGAATGAAGATGAGCTACCTTTGAGAATTGGAGGAGTGTCATCATGTTTCAGGAAGGAAGCAGGAGCACACGGAAAGGATACAAAAGGCATATTCAGAGTGCACCAGTTCAATAAGATTGAACAATTCATATTTTGCAAGCCAGACTTATCATGGGATTATTTTGATGAACTTGTTAAAAATTCTGAGGATATATACAAAAGCCTTGAAATACCCTACAGAGTTGTAAATGTCTGTTCCGGTGAACTTGGAAACCTTGCTGCAAAAAAATATGATATTGAGGCATGGTATCCATCACAGGGAAAATTCAGGGAAATAGTTTCTGCATCAAACGATACCGATTATCAGGCAAGGTCTCTTAACATAAAATACAGGGCAGGATCCAAAAACGAGTTTGTGCATACATTGAACAGCACGGCAATTGCAACCACGCGTATTTTGGTAGCAATAATGGAAAATTATCAGAGAGAGGGATACATAGAAATACCAAAGGTATTGATACCATATACTGGATTTGATAGAATAGAAAAGGAGGGAAATAATGGAACATGAAAGGAATAAAACACATTTTGAGCTTTTAAAAATAGCTTCAGAGATAATTGCCGGCATTATTCTGGTATTTGCAATTGCATTTTTACTTAATTATTTCATATCAGCTTTTTTTCCACATTATAAGCACTATGAAATATACATAATGGAAGGAGCAATTGCATTAATTACACTTGTAATAGGTTTAATGGTTACAAGATCAATATTGAAGTATATAGAGTTCAGGATTTCCACAACAAAAAGGGAGTTATACGGCATATCATTGATTATAAGAATTGTAATGTATATAATTTTAATAGCCATTGTACTATCCATATTCCACTTCAACATAACTGGCATTTTGGCCGGAAGCGCTATTGGCGGGGTAGTTCTTGGTCTCGCAGTTCAAAGTGTGGCTTCAAATGTGTTATCAAGCGTATTTGTAACATCATCAAAAACATTGAAATATGGAGAGGTCATAAATATCAATTCATGGGCATGGAGTATAAATACAACTGGCAAAATTATCGATATAAAAACACTGTTTTCAAAAATGCTGACCAAGGATAACAATATCATTCACATACCAAACTCCCAATTACTTGGCAATAGCGTAATAACAGAATTCAGAAATGAATCAGACGCATACACATACCCCGTAACAGTAACAACATTCGCCGATGTTCCATCCGATAAATTAATAGATGCCTTTAAAAGCACTGATTTTGGGAAGGAAAATGACATTTATTTATACGAAAAATTAGGTACAACAAATGTATTTCTTGTATTGATGAAATTTAAAGATGTAACAGAATTAAATAAAAAATTATCAGACGTGAATATGCTTGTGGACAGGTCATACTGGAATATTAAGTCAAACATAGCTTTGATGGGAAACAATGCTGTGTATGAAAACATAAGCGGCAACAAAATATATCCCCTGAACATAACTCTGAACTCCGATGTGCCATCAGATAGGATTATAGACTATGTAAACTCAAATAAGGGCGATTTGAATTTCACTGTTTTTCTCATAACAAAATCAGGTGGAACAAATACATTTACAGCAAAAATAACTTATGATGATATCAATAAAATTGACGATGCAATAAACAGGATAAACATGATATTTGAAGAGGGGTACAGTTCAATAAAAAACAATGCAGCAAAATAATTTAATAATAGATTTCATTATAGTAAATGTGAAGATAAAAATATTAACAATCCTCATAATTTTGATAATGATTTTTTCATTTGTTTTTGTTTCCAATCCCGATAATGCTTTCATAGGCCATAAAGTCGGAGTTTTTCCAGCCAATCCCATAAACGTTAATTCAGGGAAGAAAGTCAATCCATATGTGGCCTATAGTAAAGAACCCGCACCCATGGGAATTGGAGATTTTGGTATAGGCCCAAACAACACTACCTACTTAATGAATACAACATCATTTACCGGCATTGTAAACATTACTGCTTTCAAAACATACAACTCCTCCTTATCCAGTTCAGAAAAAAGGGAGGCTTCAATACAGCTGAACCTGCATCTTAACTTTACATATGCTGGTAAAACATATGTTTACTGGATACAGAATGTGGCAGTATTGAATACAGCTCACAGCACCCCATCAATATCAATACTTGATAATGTTTGGAACCAGTCTAACAGCCGTAGCCCGACGATTTACCCAAACAGCATAACGGGAAATGGGTCCGTATCGAAATATAATGGGGTAGGATTTTATGAGTATCAACTGAACAGTGTTTTGAATTCAAAATATATTGCACTCAGGGAGACCTCAGCTATGGTAAATGGTTACCCACATGTTTATATGTATTACAATTCTGGAAATGGATGGGCAAAATATGACAACATCAATTTTACCTTTGCACACAATTCAGTAAAGGATAGAAATTTTGTTGTACAGGGGAAACACTACAACCCTCAACACAATATATGCGATGCCGAATTGATACTGGGGGGCCCTGGAAATGGAGCAAGTACAAGAGCCATATCCTCAAACCTGACAATGCAACTTCAATACTGGAATGGGCATAACTATCAGGCAGTCTTAAATGCATATGACTTTGGTTCTTCTACTAAGGAAACAATCAGCAATTTAAATGTAACTCCCGATACCAGTTTCCCAGGGGCACACATAGTAAATGGAAGCGGAAGGCTATATCAGCTATACAATAAAAATAATTTATCCTTTTATAATTTAACTGCGGATTACATTATATCCGGATACGCCATAGTTAACAATGAACGGTACAGCTTTAAAAACGATAAAATTAACCTGGCCCTTTTGCCGGGAACATATAATGTATCCCTGTATTCATCATATAACCAGCTAATATACTCTACCAGCTTTTCTGTTAAGAAGGGAAGCACAAACTCATCCAGCATTACTCCGATATATCCAGCAATATTTAACGAAAACGGCCTTTTTAAAGATACCTTCTGGGAGATAACCATAAACAACCTTACCCTTTCGACATACAGCAATAAAATTATTTTTTATGAGTACAATGGCACTTACAATTATAGGGTATCTGGTGAATTTGGATATAGCATAAAAAATCAAACAGGATCGTTTAACGAAACAGGAAAAACAGTTCTAATAAACATTGGTTTCCACGGAAATCCCCTGCTTCTAAACTTCGAAAAATATTATTTTTACTACTTAATATTTTTCGTTATACTTGGAACCGCCCTTATTCCATTCAGTTATAAGCCAAAAAAGCGTGGGCCTAATGCAAACAATTTGCCCGAAGATGAACCTAAAGATCCTGGGAATTCCGATAATTCAAATAACAAATTATAATTTTATAATTTTTCCCCATTATAATACTCTGTTTTTTTCCGAAATATTTATATTACACTGTTTTAATCATTATACACAATGATGTATACGGATAAAATAACTGAAGTAAAGCAGTTTATGTCAAACAACTTTGTTGGAAGGGATGAGGTGATTAACGGCGTTCTTGCAGGGTTGATAGCAAGCGAACCAACATTGTTAATTGGCCCACCAGGAACAGCAAAAACCTCTATTATTGATACACTGAGCAGGCTTGTCAATGCAAAATATTTCTATTATCTGCTGACAAAATTCACAGAGCCTGAAGAGCTTCTGGGTCCAATAGACATAAGCGCCCTGAAAGCTGGAGAATACAAGAATATCACAAGGGGCAAACTACCGGATGCAAATATTATCTTTCTGGATGAGGTTTTTAAGGCAAGTTCTGCCATAAGAAATACGCTGCTAGATATAATGCTGAACAGGCGGCTGCCAAACGGCAATCAGATGCTCTCTCTGGATATTCTGGGAATATATTCCGCAAGCAATGAAATATCAAATGATGAGGAGGATATGGCATTGTATGATAGATACCCAGTAAAGATATTTCACACCTATATTGAAAAATCCCTTGTGGGCGACCTTCTTGATCGGGGAATTGAGCTGATGGGTGATAATAATGAAGTAATGCCCATACTTGATGTAGAGGATATAATAAATCTCCAGAGAGAGGCCATAAACAGGCTTTCAACAATGAAAAAAAATAATCCAGATATACTGGAGAAATACACGGATGCCCTTTTCCAGCTTGAAGAAAATAATGTAACATTGAGTGACAGAAGAAAGATAAAGTTGTTGAAGGTTGCATCCGCTTTTAGCATTCTAATGAATTCCACCAGGGTTACTGGAAATGACATAGCCATGGCAATGAGGTACAGTGCAGATTCGGAAGATGACATCCCAAAAATAGAGGCGGCAATTATTGATTCAAAGCTTGAAAATAAATCTGAAATCATTCAGAAGGCTAATACAATAATAGAGGAAATTAGATCATTAATTTCGGGAACAGAAGATTCAATTCACAAAAATTCACCGTACAATGAAGTACTTGATAAGCTGAATCTGCTGGAAATATTTATCAAAAAACTTGAGGAAATAAAAATAGACATTGGGCCTGACAACAATCCCTACCACAGAGAAATTATTAACAGAATAGATTCAACAATGGACTTTGCCGCTTCAAAATATGAAAAGCTAAAGGGAAAGTGATCAATATGATATCCGGATCATCTGGAAAAAGGTTAAAAAGCAATTTAACAGGAATAAATACAGATGGCAAATTATATAAAACAACGCGTGAAAGGATAGTTAGATATTCTGGTGAACTTGATTTAAATAACAAAATCGGAGAGGATATTAAAACATCTGCAGCAGACCTGTATTTTCTTTATTATTCAAATATTGCATCAGTAAATGTGAATAAAAATGATGATGCTTTCCTTGAAAATGTAAGAACTCAATTGAATAATTATGTACAGACAGAAGAATTCAGCAAAATGAGGGCGCATTCCCATTTAAATGATAGAATTTCCATGGTTTACAGCATAAATTTTGTCAAACAATTTAAAGAGGAGCTTAAAAAAAATAAAAATAAGAATGAAAGTATGGGGCAGAATACCATGGAAGAAATGATTGGCAGGGCAATGTCGGAATCGGAGAAAAAAACAAAAAAAACAGATCAGCTGGAAAAACTCATAAAAGCAAACAGGCCATGTGGGAAGATGCCAACCCATGATGGCGTGGATCTTGACAGGTTGATTGATCTGTCCGATAGAATCATGAACGTGCAGAATGCGGATAAAATACTTTCAATGTCAAATAAATTATTTGATATAATGCCAAAATTTTCTAAGAAAATGAGAATGCATTCAAACATTGGTGAGCTAGGGGGTTATTATAAAACAAAAAATATATCAAATATTTTATCCAGGGAACTTGCATTGCCTGATGAAATATTTTATTCAAAAATAATAAATGGCTTTACCGGAAAGGAAAGGGTTCTTTTAACTGAGGGGTCATATTACGTTTTGCTTGATAAAAGCGGAAGCATGTACGAGTCCGATAAAATGGTATGGTCAAGATCTGTAGCTCTTGCATTATTCAAGCTCGCAATGTCAAAAAATAGGAAATATTTTTTCAGGTTTTTTGATAATAAACCACATGAACTGGTGAATGAGCCATATGATATAGTGAATAATATTTTAACAGTTGAAGCCAATAAGGGAACCTGCATAGAATGTGCTCTGGTCAGGGCAATTGAGGATATACAGATTCACGACATGTCTCAGAAAACCAATACAGTTATAATCATCACAGATGGTGAAGATAAGGTTAACCCCGCGGTGATTGAAAGAACGATTTCCAAAATTGACCTGAAGATAATAACAGTTATGATTAATGGTACAAATGATGGACTTAAATTATTGAGTGAAAAATATTTAACTGCAAAGCTAACTGAGGAAGGCGCATTAAAATTGCTTAACATTGCAAGGTCAATGTAATATTTAATTTGCAATAATGTTATTTCTACCCGGTTTTACAGTGATTTCCTGTAATTTTTAAAGGCGTTCTCTATTGCTTTTGCCATGTTTTTCTTGTGGAGGGAACATAATGTTATGTAGTCTTAATGGTGGCCTCCCATTTTAGGAATTGTTAGTAATAACCTTAATATTGGTTCCTATTCAAAGGCCTAAACATGTACGTGTTTCGTATACATAAATATTTGTTACTTTCAGGCTTATTATTTTATGGTTCAATAACAATTTGCAATGAAAAAGATATATGATATTCTGAAAAAACAATTCAATGAAACATCTGAAGAAACATAGTGTCATAAATGTTGTGTAAATATAAATAAAAATCTAAATAATACATTTAAAAATGCCTCCATAGGATCGGAGGCAATAAAATATGGAAAACACAGATAAAAACATATCGGAAATAATAGATGGCTTTAGCAGCATAATGGATGCAAAGGTAAAGGAATACATAAAATATTTCATAGAAACACTGGTAAAAGCAGAGATAGATGCATATTTAGAAGAAAATACAGGTATAAAGAATGGGTACTATGAAAGGGATATCAATACAAAGTATGGAAATATAGATGAACTGAAAATGCCCAGGGAAAGGAATAATAATTTCCATACAAAACTATTCCAGCCATATATAAGGAATACAGGAATAGAAGATATGGTAATATCATTATATTCCAAGGGAATGTCAACAAGGAAGATAGAGTCCTTTATTGATGAAGTGTACAACTACAATTTAAGCAGGTCATCAGTATCAAAAATAACAGATATAATGAAGCCAGAGATAGAGAAATGGAAGAACAGGAAATTGAATAAAAGGTATATAGCAATATATCTGGATGCATTGTTTATCAATATAAGAAGGGGCACTGTGGAAAAGGAGGCAGTAATCTTTGCTTTAGGTGTGGATGAAAATGGCTATTATGAAATACTTGGTTTCTATATAAACCCAAAGGAAACACATTACCAGTACAGGGATATATTGGAAGACCTTTATAACAGGGGTGCTGAAGAAGTATTATTGTACATAGCAGATGGCCTGAAGGGGATAGAAGAGGAGGTTAAACTTGCATACCCAAAGGCTGATTTCCAGTTATGCACAATACATATTGGAAGATACATTAGATCTAAGGTAAGGGCAAATGACAGGGATGCTATTGAAAAGGGTTTGAACCATATATTCTTTTCAGACAATAAGGAAACAGCAATAAAAAGAATGGATGATTTTAAAGGTACATACAGTAATAAATATCCTGGAATAATTGAAACACTCTATAACCACCAGGGTGCACTGTTGAAATACTTTGATTATCCTGAACCGATAAGGAGGTCTATAAAATCAACAAATATAATTGAAAGGCTGAATAAGGAGTTAAGGAGAAGAACAAAAGTAATAGATTCATTCCCTTCTGTGGAAAGCACTGAGAAAATAACATATTTAAGGTCAATAGAAGTAAACAATAATTGGTCTAAAAGGGTAATAAGGGGATATTTTAAATGCAATTACGAAATACAGGAAATGTTCCAAGGGAGGTATCTTTAAATATACACAGGATAAATGACACTATCGAAGAAATGGAAATATATGAATAATAGGCCTTTTGTTTGTTATTAAAGGCGCATATTGGAAATAATCGTTTTATATTTAATATGGTAATATATGCTTATAATGATTATTGGAGCATAAAACAGTTCAACAATTATTGATTCAATGTTAGGAGGAAGAATATTCTTCCAATATCCTGCTAAAATACCACGGGATGTAAACCAAAGAAGAAAACCGAATATTATTACAATATAAATAAGGTTTAAATTTTTACTACTATTCAAAACCTGGTTTGATGCAAAAATAAAACGAGGATATAATGATACCATTGTTATAATACAAAAATAAAATAAATTTAAATTCATATATAAAGTCATTACTGAACCCATTGCCAAAATAAGAGAAGTAAGGGTTATAGAAATCCAATTTTTATATATCTTCAATTTTTATCACCTTACCTTAAGTTAATACGTATAACTTTTTAAGTTCTTCGTTTTTTGTTGTATTTGCCAAATTCTTTTACCAATGCATTCCTGAGGTCATTCAACTGCTGAAAATATATATTGTGCGTGGCGTGTTTCTTTACAAGTTTCCAAACCCTTTCAATGGGGTTTAGCTCAGGAGAATAAGGAGGAATGAAAAGAATCTCCATATCGATCAAGAATTCATAACCCGTTACAATGATGCTGTTGGGAAATTTTACATTTATTGTTGAAAGGAATTCAAGAAAGGTCATTGCATTGTATTTATCTGTTATCCCCGTTATAAGGTCTCCATTTCCTATATTTGCAACACCAAATACGCTTATCCCCTTTCTATTTGGTTCCTGAAAAACAAAGGGATCAATATCCTCTGGTAGATACAATCATCTAAAAATACAAGAGATCTTCCTGATCTTAACAATTCCCTTATTTTTTAAAAATTCCTCTTATCTTCAGAATTTCCTTTTGCTATTTCTGGCCTTGGTTTCCTCAACCTGAATCCAAGCTTTCTGAATACCCTCTGGCATTGCCTTGTTCCAAGATTAATTCCATATATAGCCTTAAGATGGTAGCTGAGAAGTTTTCCATCCCACAGGTTCTGTGAATAGCCAAATTCTACAGGATTCCTTCTGAGGTCCTCTGCAATATTGTACATTATGTTTGATAGCCTTGGAGGCCTTCCTTGCTTTACCGGTTCTTTCAGTCTGTTGAAGCATTCTTTTAGGAACATATTTACCCAGTTCCCTATACTCTTCGGGCTATCTCCAATAATCTTAGATGCTTTATATGGACTCATACCATTTGCTACTAAAAGTAATCCTGCAACCTGTGGTCATATTTTGATTCATCACTGCGTTTTATCTCTTTTATAATTTCATCTTTCTTTTCTTCAGAAATTGTAAGTTTCTTCAGGGCACAAATAATGCAGAGTGGTATTTAAATGATATGCAATAACTTATGACGTTATGTTTAACTCGAATCATGGATGAACTTGATCAAAATCTAACCAAATTTTGACGCCATATATTTTTATATGGTCAATCAAACATAAAAACAAATATGGTAAAGATATTATCCTTTAATGGGCAAAGTTTATTTAATCGGTACAGGACCTGGCAATTCCGGCCTATTGACCTCAATGGCCATTGAGATACTGAAAAAAGCAGATGTGGTGGTTTATGATCATCTGATAAATCCCGAAATCATGAATGAATTAAAAAGTGGATGCAAACGTATCTATGTGGGAAAAAGGCCATATAAGTCAACCGTAAGGCAGAATCAAATAAATAAGGTCCTTATTGACAGTGCAAGTAAATTCAATCTGGTTGCAAGATTGAAGGGGGGAGACCCATTTCTATTTGGCAGGGGCGGTGAGGAAGCGGAAGTATTATTCGCCCACAAGATAGAATATGAGCTTATCCCGGGGATATCCTCATTAACAGGTGTTCCTGAATACGCTGGAATACCGCTAACACACAGGGAAGTTAGCCATGGCATTATAGTAGCCACAGGGCACAATGTTGAAAATTTAAACATTCCAGTTCTGGAGAATAAGCTAAAGGACACATACACACTTGTAATTTTCATGGGATCAAAGCACCTGGATATGATAAGAAATAAATTAATTTTAATGGGGTTTGATAAAAATACGTCCATGGCAGTGGTGGAAAATGGCACATATCCACATCAGAAGGTTTATACCGGCACACTTGAAAAAATAAACTATGAATATAATGAATATCCTGCATTGCTCATTATCGGCAAGGTTGTTGAATACTATGGGAAATTTGGAGTAAAAAATAGAAATTTCAAAAAAATTTTAATATTTTATGAAATTGAAAAGATAGATGATGATTTTTTGAACAGTAATTTTAGCGTTCTGAATATACGTTATTCAGATATTTATTATAATAAAATCGATAAAAAAACCATATCTGGCAGAAACATTGTAATCAACCACAGATATTTGAAACATTTTTTCAATTTTTTAAGGGAGAATCATATTGATCTGAGAAATCCAGGCGACATTATCACAGATAAACCTGAATGCCTTGAAAAATATGGTATATTTTCGCATGCTGATTTATCAAATTACACAGTCAAGGATGATGATATTTTAGTTGGAATTGACGGCCATCAGGACAGCATCAATATGATGACCCGCAAATGCATAGAAATAAATGATTACATAATCGATTTAATTGAACAGTCAGATTACTTAATTTTCGCTGATGAATCCTACAAAATGATCGGCCAGATTGAAAGCTTGTTAAAGTTCAAAAAAATTTTCATATACGGCCATCAAGGCAATGAATATAACAGCACATTTTACATTAAGGATATATCTGACTTTTTATCAAATATAAGGGGGGATTAATTTGCAAAGAATAGTCATTATCGGCTCATTTCCGGGATATGGATTCAGTGACCCAGAAATCAAGGAAATGGAAAACAGTGATATAATATTTGCCGGACGCAGAAATATGGAATTGATAACTGGCATTCACAGGGAAAAATTCATTATAGGACATTTAAATGAATCCGCTGAACATATTGAGAAATTGCTATCCCAGAATAAAAAAGTCTTGATTATAGCTTCAGGGGATCCACTGTTTTATGGAATTGGAAAATACGTTGTTAATAAATTTGGGAAAGACAATGTTAAAATTATGCCGCATATTAGCTCAGTTCAATATGCAATGTCACTCATCAATGAAAGCTATGAAGATTTATATGTGGTTAGCCTGCACGGTAGGCCAATTAAGGGACTTGCCCAGAAGATTTTTAACAGGAACAGGGTAATCATATTTACTGATAACACCAATACACCCTCAACTATTGCCCGATATCTGGCAGATTTCAACATATTGAATTACAGTATGCATGTTTTTGAAAATCTGGGTTACTGGAATCAGAAGATAAAGTCAATTGAAATAATGGACGCAGTGAATGAATCTTTTTCTGAGCTCAATATCATCTATTTAAGAAGAAAAGATTTCATAAGGAATAATTACAGTGATGAGGAATTCATTAAAATTAACAATAACATAACAAAAAAGGAAATACGTGATATCTCTGTTTCAGAGATGGAAATACAGGAAAATGACACAGTATGGGACATAGGTTCTGGTTCAGGGTCAATATCTATTCAGGCATGTGCTTTCAACAGGCATGGCAGAATATTTTCAATTGAAAAAAATGCAAAATCATATGAAAATATAATCTTAAACATGAAAAAATTTCACTGTGATTTGGATGTTATATATGGTCAGGCTCCGGAAATATTGAAGGGCCTTCCGGATCCAGACGCTATATTCATTGGGGGAAGTTCGGGCAAAATTGAAGATATACTTGACACATCCTTTAAAAGGTTGAGGCATGGTGGGAGACTGGTAATAAATACTGCAACAATGGATAATTTTGTGAGGTCTGTAAACTTTTTTAAAAAAATTGGGAAATCAACAGAAATTATACAGGCAAATATTTCACGGAATAAAAATATAGAAAACAGTATAATGCTGGTTCCACTGCATCAGATATATATAATAAAGGTGATTAAATGAATTTGCTGAATGTTGTTGGACTTGGCCCGGGAGACCCCGAGCTCATTACCATGAAGGGATATAAAATGCTTTTATCGGCTGATATTATATTCTATCCTGAAACCTCTTTGAAGATGGCCGAAAATATCCTAAAATTTTACAGCATAGACCAGAAAAAGCTATTTCCTTTAAATTTCAACATTAACAGTATGGAATCAAAAACAGATTTTAAAAAATATGCCAGTATGATAAGTGAAAAGCTGAAAGATGGCTTTAATGTCGTTTATGCGGTTGAGGGAGAGCCTATGCTTTACAGCACGTTTCTTGACATTGTACCATATATTGATTTCAACTTTACAGTTATACCCGGTATAAGTTCTGTTAATGGTGGATCGGCAGAGTTAAAGATCAGTCTGGCAACAAAAAATGAGCCCCTGCTAATTTTACCCGCCATTAATGATTATAATTACATGAAGAGAATGATAGATTCATTCAGGAATGTTGCAATTATAAAGGTGAAAAAGGCAAAAAACACTCTAAAAAGGATTTTATCAGAAGGAAGATACAATTACTATATAATCGGAAATGTTACAGGAGAAAATCAGAAAATATACAGGGATATGGATGAAGTTCAGGATTATATGGTCATTCTTTTTATATTTCATTGATTAAACAATTAAAATGGAAATATTATCGCCATTTATTCTTTTATAAATGTAGTTGTAGTTTGGTGGAAAGCTGTTCAACTTCGATCTTTCTGGATAGAGACACAGTGGCATATCCCATGGAAATTGTAGTTTCACTAACATCGGACGGATAAATGCTAACATGGCAGGAGGGCACAGTTCATTGTATATGGCTCAGGAAGCCTGCATTCTTTATACTGGGTGGATGCCAGAGAGTTGGCAATTTGTTCATTGGGGAAATATTATAAGGATAATTAATTTACAGTATTGATAAAATGATACACATCGTTGGGGCTGGCCCGGGAGATCCCGAATTGCTGACAATAAGGGCCAAAAGAATTATTGACAGTGCAGATGTAATTCTATTTGCAGATTCACTCGTTAATCAGGATATATTGATCGATTCAAAGGCTAAGGTGATTATTCGAACCTCTGATTTGAATATTGATGAAATTAATGGAATGGTGTATGATTATTACATGAAGGGTATGGATATAGCAAGAATACATAGTGGAGATCCGGCAATTTATGGTGCAATAAATGATGAAATCTCATTTTATAAAAAAAACAATCTGGATTTTGATATAGTTCCCGGAATACCCTCTTTATTCGCTGCCTCTGCAAAAATTGGAATTGAGCTAACATCTCCGGGCACGACACAGACAATTATAATTACCAGAGTACCAAGAAGAACGGAGATATTTGAAAATGAAGACCTTTCTATGCTGGCCGCGCATAAAACATCTATAGCAATATTTTTGAGTGCATCTAATTCAAAAAATGTGGTAAAAAAACTACTTAAAGCGGGATACAGTGAAAACGATTCAGCAATAATTGCTTATAAAATTTCGTGGCCTGATGAAAAGATTATTTTAACAACTATTGGCAACATTGAAAAATCATTATTTGAAAACAGAATAAACAGGCAGGCTCTTATACTTGTGGGTGGAAATGTATCAGCCTATTCAGATAAAAAATCATTTTTATACAGTCCTGATTTTACCCATCTGTTCAGAAAATCAACTAAATAATATTTTTTTGTATCTTTCTGACTCATTTTCAAGTGTGTTTATTCTATTTATGATGAAACTTCTTGTTATCTGATCTGCATTGTCGGATGTATCCGGAACATTTTTTACCAGATTTTTCACATAATCTGTTGAAAGAAGCCCCTCCATGAAATCATCCACGTTCATTTCCCTCAATATATCTTTACCCTGAAATGTTAAATGCAGAAGTTCACCTTTATTGTCCTCAACTTCCATTACAATTTTATATAGTTTTTTAAGGGCATTTATAGTTGACTCACGATTAAGATTTTCATAAAGGTCAGGATTGGACACTATATCCACTTGTTCGATCCCATTGTCAAATTTTATGGCTGTGATCTGAAAATCCACGGATTCAAAAGAAATACGATGCCCATTATCATCACCTGCAAATAATACCGTCATTTTATTGCCTTCAATTTCCACATTTTCCAGGCTGTACCTGCCAATATCTTCATTATAAATTTTATCCCTTTCAATTTTTATTGGAATTTCAGCGCCATATCCCAGTGATGAAAAATAAGGAGCCTTAAAAAATTCACCCTCAATCAATTCAATTGAAAATGCATATTCTATATCAAGCATGCATGTATAATCTAAAATTAAATGGATAATACCCTTATTATTGCTCACTCTTATACTTTTTTTCTTTATAATAGAGGTGGTCTGTCTTAAAAATTCACACACATTTTTAGTGGCATTTGCATCATCATTTTTTATTCTGGCATCTATTTTTTCATTGTCCATTAGCATCTCTGCTCGTAACCCTGCAAAAAAAAGATCAAGATTTGTGGCGGCGTTTTCATTTATTCTTTCGGAATAGGTTTGAAAATTTTTATGGTCAAATTTTTTATCATATGTTTCCATAATATTTCTTATATCACTTTTTATATTTTCCATTTCATTTTTTGTATTCTCAATATTGTAACGAATTGTGTCAGCTTCTGCAATATTACTTTTTTTATCAATGATATATGATACGGAGTCAAGCAAATACGAAAATATATTTTTAAGCATTAATTCACCGTTATCTACCATTATCTCTCTATTAACTTATTGTATAATAAATTATTTAACTTTAATGAGCGAGAAACTCCCTTTATAGAGGAGAAAAAAGGCATATTAAAAAAAGTATAATAATCGAATCAGTAATCTTATTTTATCTAATATATAATAGGAAAAATACAATCATTTCACGTTTTTATTGCCAAACTGAAAGGGTTAGAATTGAGGTTTTATGAAATACCATCAATAATTATTTTAAACATATTTCCATGAAGTATAATGGAAAACGACAACAATATCCCATCCGCCCTATATTTTTTATATACCCTTCAAAGAAGCCAATATGGCCTTGAACTGAAATGGAAAGATATCAAGGAAACTGTTGTTTACCTTTTCGGCGAAGGCATACTTGAAAATTTAAAAAAAAATGATATAATAAGCACATATTCTGACGATAACCTGCTGGAAGTAATAAATTTAAATGACGTTGGATATAATATTGGAAGACAGGAAAAGGAAAAATTATTTGAAAAAGCAATCAATTTTTTTTCAAAGGACAAGCAGATAGGCGGATTGATGAGAATAATATACCTTTACAGGAAAATAGCCAGCTTAATTATTGAATCATTAAATCTAAATATCACAATGAGCAACCCTTCCCAGGAAAGCCCATATTTCAAGGTTGCTGTACCATTAATAACATCTAATGACTTTTATTATTCCAATGCCTTTGCGGTTTACTCACAAAAAACGTTGAAAGAGGTACAGTTCGATCTAAAAAATTTTGAGGAATACCTTCAATACAGCTGGTTTATTCGGATTGTAATACTGATAAAGGATGGTATTTCAGGCAATTACGGGTACTCAAAATCAGTTGAGAATATTGATGCGGGCTATCTTTCAGGACTTTTAAAATTAATATCAAACGACTATATTTCTGCAATAATGATGCATCTGGATATCTTTTTAAACGACAAAAAAATCAATCAGGCATTAATAAAAAATGAATATAAAACTATAAGAAAGGAAAAGATTCAACGTTTCTACGACTGGCTGGCAATAGCCAATGACATTGCAGTGGGTTTTGAATTTGTAATCGGGAGTATATTGTTTTTGCCGCACCATGATGCCACACTTGGTGTATATCTATTTATAATCGGCAGTTCACAATTGCTTATAAGGCCAATAATTCAAATAGCAAGGAAAGTACAAATATATATTCTCAAATAATTATAGATAAATTTAATTTTATATTATACATTCCCTTTTATGAGAATTCGTGTTGAAGTAAAATACTTGGAA
Organism: Thermoplasmata archaeon; assembly: GCA_021846395.1. Taxonomy (GTDB): domain Archaea; phylum Thermoplasmatota; class Thermoplasmata; order Thermoplasmatales; family Thermoplasmataceae; genus Acidiplasma. The sequence goes on from JAJZXB010000007.1 coordinate 62,703, forward strand.
AATGTAGAAGATCCGGAAGCTCTTAGCATACAGAGAAATTTATCACTTTTGGGCTATGGAAACATAAACAGGGTTAAAACATACAGGGTTTATGAATTTGAAACTTCACTTGATGAACATGATTCATTTGAAGAAATAAACACAATTTCTGAAAAAATATTGACCAATCCAGTAATTCAGGAATATAAAATTGAAAAGATAAGTGATTAGATGTATGATATAATTGGATTTGATGATGAACAACTGAAGGGTGCAGGTATTGACCTGGGCTTGACATTAAGCGAGATGCAATCACTGAGAGAATATTTTATACATTTTGGCAGAAACCCTGAAGAAATTGAAATACAGGCTGTAGCCCAGGCATGGAGTGAACATTCATGCTATAAAAGTTCAAAAATTTATTTAAAAAAATATTTTTCAGATTTAAAATCTGATTATACAATATTAACCATGGAAGATGATGCTGCAGTTGTTTCAATTAATGAGGATTATGCCTATGTTGTCAAGATGGAAAGCCACAACCATCCAAGTGCTGTGGAACCATACGGTGGAGCAGCCACTGGAGTTGGTGGCATTATCCGGGATGTTTTATGCATGGGTGCACAGCCCGCTGTACTTATAGACTCCCTGTATTTTGGCAATCCTGAAAATTCCAGTGGGATTTTAACCGAGCGATTTATAATGAACAGGGTTATTGCGGGGATCAGAGATTACGGTAACAGGGTCGGCATTCCAACAATAGCAGGATCTGTAGATTTTGATGAATCATACAACACAATTCCGCTGGTCAACGCAGGCTGTATAGGGATTGTAAAAAAAGATAAAATTGTCAGGAGTTTTGTGAATAAGGTAGGTGATTTGCTTATTGTATGTGGTGGTAGAACAGGAAGAGATGGCATTCACGGTGTAAATTTTGCATCCAAAATACTTGATAAAAGCAATGAGGAAAACAAAAATGCAGTCCAGCTTGGGAATCCAATTATAAAGGAGCCATTGATTCACGCCGTACTGGAAATTAATGATATGGGAATCATAGACGGCATGAAAGATCTTGGCGGCGGCGGATTCTCCAGCGCAGTAAGCGAAATACTCTATGCCGGAGGAGTGTCTGCCGAAATTGATCTGGACAGGGTTCTTCTGAAAGATAAAAATATGAAATCCTGGGAAATATGGGTCAGTGAATCACAAGAAAGAATGCTTCTCGCCCTGAGTGAACAGAACCTGAAAAAAGCTGAGGACATATTCAATAAGTGGGGAATTGAATTTTCTGTTATTGGCAAGACAGTAAGTAATGAAAATTTAGTAATAAAATACAAAAATAAAAAAATAATGGATATGAATCTGGCATTTTTAACATCAGGGCCTATTTATAAGAGAGACTTTAAGCCAAAGAAGCAGACCAAAGTTGAAACAGTAGTTAGGGAACCTGAGAATTACCGGGATTTCATTCATGAGTTCATTCAAAGGCCAAATATCTGTTCAAGATTTAACATTGTCAGGCAATATGATTTCACTGTAAGGGGTAATACAATCAACAGGCCATTTATAGGTTTTCCAAACCATGAAACCCATTCAGATGCTTCAGTTTTCAAGGCCATTGAAAATTCACCAATTGGCATTTCAGTGACATCCGGGTCTCGAGAAAAGTCCGTTGATATCGACCCATATGAAGGAACCATAGAGGTTTTAATGGAGGCATATAAGAATACAATATGCACGGGCAGCATTCCCAATGGCGTGGTCGATGCAATGAATTTTGGAAATCCAGAAGTCCCTGAAACAATGTACAATTTTATTGAAAGCGTCCACGCTATCTCTGATTTTTGCAAAAAAATGAATCTTCCGCTGGTTTCTGGAAATGTGAGTTTTTATAACGAAACTGAAATGAGAGAAATAAAACCTACACCAAATATTCTCATGATTGGCACAATAGACGATGTCAGGAAAATAAAAACGCCCGAATTTAAACGGGAAAATGATCCTGTATATCTTGTTGGGGAACTCATTGATTCGCTGGCAGGCAGTGAGTATGCAGAGGTTTTTAAATCAAAATTTAGCTCCTTAACGAAAGCTGACTATGAACTTTTGAAGGAAATCATGGGCAAAATACACGATGGTTACAATGCTATAATGTCAATGCACGACATATCGCAGGGCGGTCTTTTAATGTCAATTCTTGAGATGTCATTTGGGAATGACCTTGGTATTGATGCAGATGTTTCAAGCCTTGAGGGCAATACAAGCACAAAGCTATTTTCAGAACTTGGAACGGCTATGTTGATAGAAGTTGATTCAAATATGGAAGAACACTTTCTTAAAATTTTCAATGGGATTCCCCTGATAAAAATAGGAAAAACATTGAAAAACAACATAATAATAAAGGATATGGGGAAAACTATAATCAGTGAAAACAAGGAAATTTTGAGAAATTTATGGGAACATGGCCTTGATAAATATATATGATAATTTAACAAAAAATTTATAATTAATCAAGGAGATATGGAAATATGGGAGATTATATTAAAAAATTACAGTATTATAAAGATCTTAATATGACACTTGAGCTGGTGTACAGATTGAATTTCAACGACCAATCATGCGGGCATATAAAGGTTTATGAGAATAAAATAGACGAGTCTAAGGAAAATTATGAAATATACATGGAATTGATAGAGTGCGGAATGGATGAAAAGGGGGTTGATGACCGATATAACCGATTTCTGGACGAAATAAAATCAGGAAAGCTTGATTTGTCCCTGAAATAAAAAATGAGCAGGATTCAGAAAGTTTAACTCCAGGGAGGGGGAGGTTTTCTACCTTTAGGCAGTGAAATCAGACAAACCAGATATTTCAGCCAAATGTACCATAACATTATAAAAAAGAGCACAAATATTTTTCACCATTATTTTTTGTTACAGTTCTTATTTATATAGGGATGTGGAATCATTACAAAAAATTTTAAACCTATGAGTAATATTGTTTTATGATTGTTTCGCCACTTGATTACCGTTATGGTAGAGAAGAATTAAAGTCAATATTTTCAGAGGATAATAGATTAAAAATTATGCTCAATGTTGAATCAGCTCTTGCCCAGGCTGAGGCATATTATAAAATCATCCCTGAAAATGCGTACCTCGATATCAGAAGGGTTGTCGAGGGGAATGAAGTAAAATTAAGCAGGGTAAAAGAAATTGAGAGTGAGATAAAGCACGATGTCATGTCAATGGTTGAGGCACTTACTGAAAGATGCAGGGAAGGAAAGAATTACGTTCATTTCGGTGTTACGTCAAATGATATCAATGATTCCGCCACCGCCGTGCAGATAGGGAATGCAGTTAGCTTAATAATAAGGGACCTGATCCTGTTAAGTAAGTTGCTGTCAGAACTTATAAAAAAACATATGGATACAATTATGGTTGGCAGGACACACGCACAACACGCAAGCCCCATAACTCTTGGCCTTAAATTCTCCGTATACCTGTCTGAAATAACAAGGCATATAGACAGATTAAACTCTGCAAAAAGCAGAATAGTTACTGGAAAGATATCCGGGCCTGTGGGTACGGGAGCTGCACTTGGCGAGTATGCAATGGACGTCCAGAAAAAAACATGTGAAATACTAGGTATAAATAGTGAGCTTGCCACAACACAAATTGTTGGCCGCGATCGCTTTATTGAATATTTATCAATAATAAATAATATATCAACTTCACTGGAAAAATTTGCAACTGAAATAAGAAATCTGCAGAGGCCGGAAATAAACGAAATTTCAGAATATTTCAATGCAAAAATGCAGGTCGGCTCAAGCTCAATGCCCAGTAAAAGAAATCCAATAAATTCCGAAAACATAGTCAGCCTTTGCAGGCTAATAAGGTCATTCATCATCCCTGAATATGAAGCGTCAATACAGTGGCATGAAAGGGATTTGACAAACAGTGCCCTTGAAAGATTCACAATACCATATGAATCAATACTTATCGATGATGTATTGAATAAAACTATTGATTTGTTTTCCTCACTTTATATAAATAAAGATGAAATGTTAAAAAGGGCAATGAATGATCAATTTATTATGTCAGAAAGTGTTACAGTAGCATTAGCAAAAAATGGAATGCCAAGACAGGAAGCCCATGAGTTTGTCAGAAAATCTTCAATGCTTGCATATCAAAAAAATATTAATTTAATGGAAGCTTTAATTGAAAATGGCATTGGCAGTATACTGAGTCATGATATGCTGGTCAATGCAATGGATCCAACTAAATTCACCGGCATGTCCGGGAAAATTTGCATGAAAGTAATAAATGAATCTGAAAACATGATTAAATATATAGAGGGTGGTCTATACGATTAACAATTTTGAAAATAAGGGAATGGATAACAAGAAGAAATATAAATTAATACTTGAAGAAATTAATGGTGAAGAAAAATCAATTACCGGAATACAGAAATCACTTGAACAGAAAGGAATTAATATGCACAGGCTTGTTCTGACTGGCTATCTTGATGCAATGGTTGAACTGGGAATTCTGCGGGAAAGAGAAATTAAGCCGGCAAGAATATTTTCATATTATGGTAGTGACCAGGATATATATTCGGTAGTTGGAAAGACGGCAAAGAAAATTGATAGCGAGAATTCAGGGTTGCACTCACTGATTATGCTTCATTACCTTTTTGATCGGCCAATATTTTTGCGGGAAATTGAAAAATGCAATGTAAACCAGTTGAATAAAAATGATTATAAACCTGTTATGCCACCCTTGAGAAATGATTATATCAAAAAACTTGAAGAGGTAAATATTAAAATACCGCAGAGCAACCAGATTGTTGAGCCTGTAGAAAAAGAAAGCACTCCATTGATTATAAAGCTGCTAAAGGAGCTCATATATAATGAATTTGATATTAAAAAATACAGCATAATAAATAACAATCAAAAAACACTTGATTGAAAACTTTATATTATTAAAATGCCTTATAAAAAAATATGGCAATTTACACATATGTTCTGGCATATAAACTGAATGGGCATTTCTGGTCATTACCGCATGAAGAAAAGGAAGTTTTAAACGTGAAATCAATTGAATTTATCAATAATTACAAAAAAAATATTATAAGCTTGAAATATTACAAATCAATCAGGCACGATAATGATCTGCTGTTCTGGCTTTCAGCATATGATCCTGCGGATCTTGAAAAATTCAAGGAAGGATTCAATTCGATAATTGGTATTTATGGAATGACAGTTTACAGCATGCTATCACTGTACGAGCATTCTCCATATATGAAGGAAGGCAAAAATCTGGAGGATACACTGAAAACCGATCCAAAAAAATATTTTGTTGCCTATCCAATGAGCAAGGATAAAGAATGGTACCTGATTAATTATGACGAAAGAAGGAAGATACTGGCTGGTCATATTGGCACAGCCAGAAATGATGGAGAGAGCTCAGGCATACTATCGTACACAACATATTCATTTGGTCTTGGTGATCAGGAATTTGTCGTACTGTATGAGGTTGAAGATTTAAGTAAATGGTCACATGTGACAGAAAAATTAAGGGAGGTAATGGCAAGAAAATGGATTATAAACGAATCACCTATTTTTGTTGGCATATACGATGATAAAAAGGTGGTGGTATAAAATGAGTTTAAAGGATATCTTCCGAGGTTCAGAATATTTTAAAAATCCCTCAGAATTGATTTCAATCAGTCCCGATGAACTTATGAAGATGGTAGAAGATCATGCATTGATAGATGTTAGAACTCCATTTGAATTCAGGAGGGGGCATATAAAAAATGCCATAAATTATAAACTCGGCAGTGAAGGGGAAATAATAAAAAATTTTGGCACTGATGGAAAAATTATACTAATATGTAAAACAGGACATAGAAGTAGGGCAACAGCCAACAGACTTATAAAAATGGGATATAAAAACCTATATCACCTTGATGGTGGAATGAATAAATGGAGAAAGGAAAAACTGCCAGAAGAAAAAAAATAATTATGCCAGTCCAAGCTGTTCAAGTTCATTCTTTTCTTTGGATTTCATTTTAATATTGTATCTTGTTATATATCCCGCAAGTGAATTCACGGTTTTTTTAGTCACTGATTTATCAATAAACTGTCTCAATATTTCTTTGTTGTGCAAAAAATCCATATTAAACAAACCCTTGTTTTTCTCTATCAATTCCTCGGAAATTCTTTTTATATTTGATGGCCTTATGCTTCCCACATTAATCCCATCCATATCTTTATAATATATATAAAATTATTTAATTATGGAGGTACAACGGTAACTGGCACTTCTGCATGGGCGATTATTCCTGAACTTACGGAACCAAGCAATAATTTGCTTATGCCATGCAATTTTCGGGTACCTGTAATTATTAAGTCGACATTATCATGCAATGCTTCATCGAGAATTAACCTTGCAATTTCTTGACCATTTGAATTAAGTTTTATCAGTTCATAGTTCACATCTTCTTTTACAAGGAATTTTTTAGCTTTTTCAAGGATTTCATCAGCAGTTTTATCCTGCCCTTCATACACAGATTCAGGTATATAGGAATCGAAGCTTGCACTTATGCCAACTATTGTGGGTATAACATATACAATTTTATATTCCTCTACTTTGCATTTCAAGGATAATCCAAATTTCAAGGCTTGTCTAGCTCCATCCGACCCATCATACGATATCAAAACCTTCATAAAATTATATACAGTTTATATATATTAAATTATTCATTTATTTAGAAATTTCTAAAATATCATTTTAAAAGTCCATATACGAAGTTTCGTGATTCACATAGTATCAAATATGCAGGCGTTAATAAAAAACGGAATTTTTAAAGATTTTTGTGTCTGTAGCTAACAGATTATAATTAAAAGTACCCAATACCCGAGACAGCTGGCAGAATGAAATAAATCCTTTATTTAGGCATTGAATATATAAGAGGATGCTCCGGCCGGGATTTGGACCCGAGTCGGGGGATTGAGAGTCCCTAATGCTTGACCTGGCTACACCACCGGAGCTCTACTATGTTGTGTATTGTTATTTTGTATTTAACTTATTTCAAAATTCAGTATCCATTTCTGGATTTGACAGATTGAAAAATGAAATAGAAAATAGGAGATAGCTCAATAAAAATATTGTAAGAGATTGTGGAAATTAAACAAAAATTATAGTTATTGTAAAACCAGAGTTCAGAAGTATTTTCAAGTGGAAAGATGGCTTGTCAGGATAATTGAGTATTTTATTATTATCCATTAAAGACGGTATCATGCAATAAACAACAACCAGATAAATGATAAATAGAGGATGAATTGGCATTATTTATATGTTAAAACTATTCTACAATATATGGAAGAAATAATATGCTACTATATATACAGTAAAAAATACACAACCAATATTCCATATAACATTTTTTGAAAAGAAGTGTAAACTTATTAAAAAATATAGTGGATATATAGATAATCCAATTTTAGGGTGCTACAAATATAATAATATATAACAAGATTTAAATATAATACTAATATCTATTTTTATGTATTTAATGGAGGTAATTGTTATATGATAACAATAGGCATTGATCTCGGATATGGAGATACAAAAATAGTTGGAGAAACTAACAAAAAGGAGAAATTTCCCTCAAGATGGTCTCCTCAAGATGCCAGAGAATGGGGTTTAGGAGGGAATATACCGGTATTAAGTGTTAATGGTGGTGAAACCTTTACTTATGGGGATAACGCCATAGGATCACATATTAGAGAACCATTAGGTGATAATAGATTATCCGATCCTGACTCACTTCCCCTATTGGGTGCAGCATTATGGCTAAGTGATGCTGGTAAAGGTGGAGGTGGAAATGCTGAAGCTAAAAATATTGTTCTGGGAAGTGGCATACCACTTGGTTATTTTGAAAGCTATGTTCCCATAGCCACTGAAGCACTTGAAGGAAAAACCATAACTGTTAAGGATTTATCCGGCAAAACCAAAAAATTTCATATATCAAAATTGATAATGAGGCCGCAGGGAGTCGCAGCTGCCTTATATCTGCTTGATCAGGGAATAATAAAAAAACAGTATGGTTACGGTGTTATTGTTGATATAGGTTCAAGAACAACTGAAGTTATCACATTAAATTTAAAAAATATGGAGCCGATAGTACCAATGTCATTCACCATCGAGCTTGGAGTTGGAGATGCTGTTTCAGAAATTGGAAAGGCAATATCCAAGGAAACAGGTTTCATTATACCTTCTGATGTTGCACTTGATGCTCTTTCGGAACCTGTATTTTTCAAGCAGCGTGAAGTTGGCGGCCCTAAAGTTTCAGGACCCATATTAACATCGCTAACATCAAGAATTCTTGATAAACTAAGGGACAACCTGAGGGAAGAGCTTGATAGAATAAGTGCACTGGTACCGGTTGGTGGGGGTTCTGCATTACTTGGCAAGGAACTTGAAGTTCTTGCTCCATCAACTTTAATCCCAGTTAAACCACTGGATGCCCAGTTTGCTAATGCTCTGGGATATAAGCTTATTGCGGCAGGATCCGAAGAGTAAAATATATTTTTTTATAAAAATAAAATTTTATTAATATAAATGAAATTTTTAACAAAATATATGTATTTGGTTTTAATATTATTAATATATGAAACCCCTCCTCTTAAAATTAATTATAATCTTTATGGCAGTTGCATTGATAGTTCCAACTGCATCTATTGCTTATGGGTATTACCAAAAAATCAATTCTCCTGCAAATAATAACCCCTTTGATTATATACCCGGAAATTCCGGTATGGTGGCTACCGTCCACAAAAACAACTCTTTATTTTATATATATAATGATAACAATTCATACGGTGTAATAGCCAATATATCGTATAATATAGTCCCCAGCAATAACTCCACAATTTTTGCACCTGCTGGAAATGGAACTTCTGGCAACCTTTCACAAAACGTCACGGTAAAAACTCTGATTTATGATAAAATGGAAGTTTATGAGGTGAAAAATGTAAATTTAAGAGCCATACTTAAAAATACAGCTAATATTAATTTAGGATCATTACTGGTAAATAATACAACCAATGTCTTTGTATATACAATTTCAAATAAATATGTGGTTTTGGGCCAGGAAAATGCAATAAATGAATCAATATCTGCACATATGAAAAATCACGGTGCTATGAAACTGCAGGCATATTTAAATTTAAATGATAATGAATCGATTTATTATAATTTAACTGGTTTATCTGGCCCGGCTATTTCAGCCAAATTCCTCACAGTAAATGTTACCCAGAATCATTCTCTGGTAAATATTTACTTTAGCAGACAGATTATGCCAATGGAGTTAAAATTACTGAAAACGGCACTTGCCAATGCAAATTATTCAGCATTTGGCAATTTATCTTCAAATTTGAGCCACCCCCAAATAAGTGCCCATAATAATGTTTTAACATTAAAATACAATATAACGCCCAATCGAACAGGGGCAGTTTTTAAAACGTTAAATATAAAAACGTAATTCTTCATAAATGTCAAAATTCGGTACTGTATATATTCAATACGTTAAAAATTATTACAGATCAAGGAGCTTTTATTTGATGTTGTTTCTTATAAGCATTATAAGCATAATGATGATATATTTTTCATTTAAATATGTCAACAATCTTCCAAAATTTTTTGGATCATCAAGCATACCCATTCAAATAAAAGAAGCACTATTTTATTTTTTATGGACTCTCGTATTATTATATGTCCCAGTATTTGCGGCAGTATTCTTTGGCTCTCCAGCTATTTCAAGTGAAATTGAAAATAAAACAGCATATTTCATATTTCCATTGCCAATAAACAGGTATAAATTATATATGGGCAAATTTCTTGCAGCATGTACTGTATCGGTCATTATAATGATGATATACCTAATTGCGGAAGTGGGAACTTTATCGTATTTATTTCATTCTCTGCCCACAATTTACTTTTATTATTCATTTATACTGTTGATCCTGTTTATTCTGGCAATGACATCAATAACATTCATGATTAGTGCTATTTTTAATAAGAACACCTATGCATATATAACTGTACTTTTAATTTATTATATCGTTTTTTATGTAGGTTCATTTATAATTGAATTGCTGTACAGGATAGATCCATTATATATTTTAAGTGACGCCGCAAGCGTTATAGAAAGGGCATATATGAATATAAATACCGAGAACTTTTTTTCCACGCCAAGTTTATCTCCAGTGCCATTTGCAGATATAATATTTTCCGCATTAATTATGATAATTTATTTCATAGCATCATTTGCCATAGGTCTGATCCTATTTGAAAGAAAGGAGGTATCATAATGGAAATTTTTATGAACTCCTTAACCAAAAAATATGGCAAAATAACCGCGTTGAACAATATTAATCTGAATATTAAGGGACAAGGATGTGTGGGTCTTTTGGGTCCAAACGGTGCAGGTAAAACCACAATGCTGAAACTCATAACAAATATTATTAAGCCAACACACGGGGGGGTTCAGATAAATGGAATTAACGTGTCCGAAAACCCTGAAAAGGGATTAAATTTTGTTGGTTCATTAATAGAACAGCCAGAATTTTACACTTATTTAACCGGAAATGAAATACTTGATTTTACCAGAAAAATTAAAGGTATAGGCAAGGAAGATTTTAAAAATAAAATAGGCGATATAATTAATACCACCCAAATATCGACATTTATTGATAGAAAAACTGGAAGTTATTCCCGTGGTATGAAACAGAGACTGGCACTGGCCGTTGCAATGATAGGTGACCCTGAAATCATAATTCTTGACGAGCCAACATTTGGCCTTGACCCAAAGGGCATGAAAGATATACGAACCCTGATCAGCAACCTTGCAAAAACAAAATTAATACTGTTGAGCACACATTTGATCTATGAAGCAAGGGAAATATGTGATCGTACTATAATAATTAATAACGGCATTATTGAACACGATTCAAATATGGCCGATAACAAATTTTTGCTCAAAATAACCCTTGATTCACCTGAACGCTCAATTGTAAGCGGCAAAATTAAAAACTATGCAATTAATGGAAATGAAATTATAGTGGAGAAATACAATGATTATGAAAATTATGAGATCATAGAAGATTTAATTAACCAGGGCATAAAGGTAAAATACGTTGAACAATTTGACAATCTAGAGGATGTTTATATATCTATAATAAAGAAAAATAAGGTTAATATATAATATATTTAAAAAAGAAATATAAATTCAATATATTTTAACTCTCATGGAAAATAATTTTCATATATATAATTCATTAGTTTATTCACTGTAATAAATTTCCTATTCTTATGACGGTAATACTTTTCATGTACAATTTTTAAATATGGCACATCTTTTTTATCCAGATATCTGTATAAATCTCTCAGAACATCATATTTATTGTCAATAAAGACATATATTATTGCAGGATTGAATATATCAAGCATCCTCTCAGGTATTTTGTTAAACGATGCAATTCTTATAAATCTGTACTTAGCCCCTTCAGTGCATTTTTCTATTGAAACAGTGCCGTCCTTATCTTTATCAACGAACTTATAATTTGTAAATTCATTCACATGGATTTTATTAACCCTGTTTTCTAGTGAATAGAAAGAGGAAATGTCAGATAAGTTTCCATTGAATTCATTATAAAATTCTCCACCGACGGAAATAAAAGTAAAATAATTACCGCTTAATGACATAACTGTATCTTTTAACATTTCATTTTCATATTTTATCATATTTTTCTTCACCTTCAATAGATTTTTCTATTCTTTGTATTTCATCATTTCTTCCTATGATTAAATTTGATATCAGATTGTTTCTCCATGCTTCATGAATGATTTCTTCATATGCGGCGTCAAGATTTTTAAAGTATCCTGAATTTACGGCCTTTATCAATGTTTTTTCAATTACAGGATTCACATGTATATTGTTGCTATTTTTTGTTATGATTCCAATTCTCAGGTTAGATATGTATTCAAGTACTGCCATTCTTATAAATTCAGAACGGTTTGTATAATTAAGGTTTGATGCAAGAAAAGTGTCAATTTCTTCGAGTTCCTCTTTAGAAATTCGAAGTGTAAGCTTTTCAGTTTTTTCTTTCATTAATAATATTAAGGGATGGTAGTATATAATTTTTTCGATGTATGTACAAATTTATTTATATGTATGTTTTTATTTTATTTATTTAATTAATTAAATTAAAATAAATACTTATTTTACTATATTTTAAAAGTATAATATTAACAAAAGTAAAAATAGGCTACAAAATAAAATATTGTACATTTTATAAATATAATTACGAATAAAATAATGTTAATAAGCATGAAATGTATTACAATATCATGTCATTCGATTATGATAAACTTTTAAAGGATGCCTCCGGTGTGCTATCTCAAAAAAATAAGTTTGAGGAGCGATTAAAGGTACCCATTCCAGATATAATTTACGAGGGCAAATCAACGATTATCAGAAATTTTATTGATATAGCTGATATGTTGAACAGAAATCCCCAGGATATTGTAAAGTATATGACAAAGGAATTTGGAATTGGTGCAAATATATCCCAGAGAAGACTAATTATAAACAGAAAAATAAAGGAATCAGAAATAAAGGAAAAAATGGATGAGTACATGGCAACATATGTACTGTGCTATGAATGCAACTCACCGGATACGGCCATAGAGAAGACAGGGAGAACATATCTTCTTGTTTGTAAGGCATGTGGGGCACAGCACCCCATCAGAGCAACTAGAGAAATCAAGGAAGAGGAAACAGAACTTTCGGAAAATAAGACATACAACGTTACTGTTACCGAAATTGGGCGATCTGGAGAGGGTCATGCAAGGTATGGTGAATACACAATATACATACCTAATGTTAAAAAAGGCCAGAATGTGAAGGTTTTGATTAAAAAAATAAAGAGAAATATTGCCATAGCTGAAGTCGTAAAATGAACCAGAAATTATTGCTCGATACCAATTCTTTGATGTATTCCATAAAAAATAAAATAGATATTAGAACAGCATTGCTCAGTATTCCAATGACCTTTAAAATCATCGTTCCGAAATGCGTCATAGACGAACTTGTTGGCCTGAGCAAAACCTTCTGGTATGCCAGTGCCGCACTTGAATACAGCAAGAATTTTGATATTATAGAATCAAATGGAATTGGGGATGACTGCATTTTGAACATGGCCATATCTATGAAGTGCTTTGTTCTGACAAATGACCGGGGGTTAATAAATAGGCTCAGGTCAAAAAATATTCGAATATTGATGATATCACAGGGTAAAAGCATTATTATGAAATAGAATTGTTTAAAAAAGTAAATTTAAATATTCATATATCCTGTAATTCTATGAAAGATTTATTCAAGGAAATATACTTAAGCTATGGTGTTAATTATTTTTCCGATGATTGTGTACTAAAAAACATAATTGATTATTTTGATTTTAATGTTGATAATGAAATGCATAACCTTGGCAATTACGTATCCACCGAACTAATTGAAGGACTCGACTATATAGACCACTATGCAAAACCAGAGCTTCAAACATGGTCAATAACCGGAAAGAGAATAGATTATGTCAGGTTATCTCCACATCATAGGGAAATGTTAAGCAAATTGCAGAATTTTGGAATTATACGGAATTCAATAAAAAATGATAAAATTTCCCTGATAAACCATTTTTTATCAGGCTATGTTATTTCTGATTCCGGCATTTTCTGTACATTTACCTTAACTGAGCAAACGCTCTATGGCCTTTTTAAATATGGCAGTGAACAATTGAAGGCACAGTATTTGAATAAATTTATTGATGTGAAAAACCCATGGTATGGTGCAACTTTTTACAGTGAATTACAGGGTGGCAGTGACATTGGAAACAACAATACTCTTGCAGTTCCCACAGATGGGCATTACACATTGAACGGCAGGGATAAATATTTTGCAAGTGATGCAGGCATAGCAGATGCTTCAATAGTAACAGCCAAAACAGATTTAAAACAGAACGGGGCCAAATACATATCCGTATATTTCGTTCCTGCTTATTTTAACGACACTTTGAATTACAATATAAGAAGGTTAAAAAATAAAATGGGAACTGTTGCTGTGCCAACTGGAGAAGTGGAAATGAACAATTCCATCGGTTATATTCTTGGCGATATAAAAAATGGAATATACATTGCAATGGAAATACTCACCATATCAAGGATTGATGATGCAATTGCTGCTACTGGCATTGCAAGAAAAGCATTATGGGAAGCATATAAATATGCAAATATCAGGGAAGCCTTTGGGAAGAAACTTATAAAGCACCCCTTAATGAGGCGGGATTTTATCGAAAATGAGATAAATCTGGAGGCCGCAACCATCCTTTCCTTTGCTGCTGCCAGTTCATTTGAAAAATCAATAAACTCAAAGCCCCCCTATGATGATTCCTATAATTATGCAAGAATATTATCGCATATTTCAAAGAATATGGCTTCATCAACAGCCAATTATATAACTGAATATGCAATGGAAATGATGGGTGGCATAGGCTTTTTTGAGGAGTTTCCAATGGCTAAATTTCATCGGGATTCCATTGTTACGTCCATATGGGAAGGCACTTCAAATATTCAGGCGATTGATGCAATGGAAAGTTTGTTTAAGAAGGATACTCTTGAAATGTTGATGAATGACATGGCCAATAAGAAGAAAGGCTTTGATGAGGAAATTAGTTCAATTATGGATAATTCCCTGGAAATAATTAAAGGAAAAATAAATAACATGAGAAAAAATAATCCTGAATTTTATGCAAAAGAGTTGCTCAATGATATTGGCAAGCTTATGGCTGGAGTCTACCTACTTGATGCAGGATTATCAACAAACAATGAACATTTTATAAAGAGCGGTAAACTGTATTTTTACATAAATTATGGCAACAGAGATTATTACGATCTCATTGAAGATTCCGATGCCATTATAAACTGGATGAATGCAGAATAAGATCAATTAACATAATAAATTATTAATTAAAAAATTATTTATTGATAAATATTAAATTATACCATTGTCGAAAATTCAAAAATTTTAATTATTTTAAGTAAATGCCTTAATATCCTATACTTTATCATGAATACTTATTTACTAATCATAATGTTTAAATTTGATAGTATAATCAAATAATATGTCATTAGAGTGCAGGAGAGTAATGGATGGGCAATCTTTAAATTCGAAAAATAATTCGACAATATATAAATTCCCAGCAAAATATTTCAAAACCCGTTATTCTTCAATTGAAAATGACAGTAAAACAGTAAATTGCAAAAAAACAGGGATGGATAAAATGAAATGTTTCCAGAAAATGTTTGGAATGCCTGTGCAATTGTCAAAAATATGGAATATAGGGGGTAATTAATTTGGATACGGTAAATTTGGGATTGGAAGACGTGTTTATAAAATATACTAAATTAACATATATTGATGGAAATAAAGGGATTTTGAGATATCGTGGTTATGATGTAAACGATCTGGTTAAAAACTGCACGTTTGAAGAGGTATCATATCTTATGATATATGGGGAACTTCCCAACAGTGGACAGCTAAAATCATTTGTTGATGATTTAAGGGACCATTACAAATTGCCAGAGCATGTTCTTGATTTAATTGCTGCCCTTCCAAGAGAAAGTGATACCTTAACAATGATGGAAACTGCATTTGCATCAATGTCATCGGGAGATTATAAATGGAACCAGGAAGATGACCGAAAGCAGGCTGCTAAGATTATGGGCGAGGATCTTGGAATTATATCAAACATATACAGGCATAAAATTGGCCTTGAACTAAAAAATCCTGATAGAAAATATGGTTATGCGGAAGCATTTCTCAGGAACTGTTTTGACAATATAACCCAGGAGAAGATAGACGCAATGAATTCCGCTTTGATAATATACATTGACCATGAGGTACCCGCATCAACAACAACTGCCCTTGTTGCCTCTTCAACACTATCCGATATGTATTCATGCATAACAGCGGCAATAGCTGCACTGAAGGGACCATTACATGGTGGAGCTGCCGAAGCGGCATATCATCAATTGATTGAAATAGGAAAACCGGAAAATGTTGAAAACTGGTTTAATGAAAATATATTAAAAAACAACAAAAGATTAATGGGGTTTGGTCACAGGGTATACAAAACCTACGACCCAAGGATGAAAATATTTAAGGGAATAGCTGAAAAACTGGTTGAAACTGAAGAACAGAAAAAGAACCTTGAAATTGCAAAAAACTTGGAAGAAATGGGCGTTAAAACCTATGGTTCAAAGGGCATTTATCCCAATACAGATTATTATTCCGGCCTAGTTTTTAACGAAATAGGGTTTCCAATATATATGTTCACAACATTATTTGGGTTTTCAAGGGTGCTTGGATGGGTAGCACACATATCTGAATATGTAGAGGAAGAAGAGAGGCTTATAAGGCCAAGAGCAATATATACTGGATTTGATAAAAGAGATTTCATTCCATTGGCAGATAGATAATTATTTATTTTTATAATTTTAAAACAAATTTTTTTTAAATTGAAACTATAAAGAAACTATAAAAATATTAAAAAAATAAATTTTTTCAGTTTAGTTTACCAGCAAGGAAATCATCAGCTATTTTGCAATTATTTTTGACGGAATTTACACTGTTTTCCCAGAGTTTTTTGTCCCCCTCATTCATTTTAAGGTCGTATATTTCCTCAACACCATTCTCGCAAATTTTTATCGGCACTCCTATAAACATATTGCTTATTCCATAGTGTTCTGCATGTTTTCCTGTTAAATATGCAGCACATGGTATAACTCTTTTCTGGTTCTTTAAAATAGATTCTGCCATTACAGTTATTGATATGGAAGGTGCATAAAAGGCACTGCCGGTCTTATAAAAGTTAACAATCTCTCCACCTCCGAACCTTGTTCTTTTCACAATTTCCTCAATTTTTTCCTCACTCAGAAGGTCTGATATTGGTATGCCTGATACATTTGAGTATCTTATGAAAGGAACCATGTCATCTCCATGCCCACCAATTACAAAGGCATTTACATCCTGTACCGCAACATCAAGCTCCTCTGCCAAAAATGTTCTGAATCTTGTGCTATCCAGGGATCCTCCGAGGCCTATTATTCTTGATGGATCTATTCCGGACGCTTTCTGTATGACATATGCCATAATATCGGCGGGATTTGTTACGGTAATTATTATTGAGTCTGGTGAGTATTTTTTAATTTTTTCTCCCACATCCTTCATGATCCCAACATTCTTAATGAGAAGATCATCTCTGCTCATTCCGGGTTTTCTTGCCAATCCAGCTGTAACTATTATCACGTCTGAACCCTTCATATTTTCATATTCCTTTTCATCCTTTGTGCAGAATCCTTTAAGTTTTGAATTGAAACCCCAGTGTGGAGCTCCTTCCTGTATATCAAGTGCCTTTCCAGCGGCTATATCCTCAACTATATCAAATATGTATATATCACCAAGGTCTTTTATAGCAAGCACCTGGGCTACACTAGCACCAACTGCTCCTGCGCCAATAACAGATATTTTTTTATTTGCCATACCTTGATATTATTATTAAAATTAAATATTTTTTGATTGTCCATAAAGTATTTCAATTGATAGTGTAATTTATAAAGAATATGCCAACCTGTTGTTGCAAAAGGCAAAATTGCAGGCTAATCCTTCAAGCATTTAAATTAATATATCTATTTGAGAGTTGATTAGATAGGTCATGTAATTTTGCTGTTCCACAGAATTCATATATTTATCCCAAAACATTAATGGATATGTAATGCAAATATATTTTTTCCAAAGGAAAATATTATATTTAATTTACTTATTACAAAAAATACAATATATAGAAACTTGGTGATTTTAAGATGGAGAAAAAAGAATATGATGCAGTAGTTCTGGGTGGTGGTCTGGCAGGCTTAATGGCGGCCAATAATGTGGCAGACGCGGGTTTTAAGGTGGCAGTGGTATCAAAAGTATTTCCAACAAGGTCTCATTCTGCGGCTGCCGAGGGAGGAATAGCCGCTTATGTAGATGGAAATTCCGATCCAAATGATGATCCGGAGTTCATGTCCTATGATGAGGTAAAGGGCGGAGATTATCTGGTTGACCAGAATGCCGCTGAATTACTGTCACGGGATTCTGGGGAAATTGTCCATATACTGGATACGTGGGGTGCACCATTTAACAGGCAGCCAGATGGAAGAATAGCACTGAGATATTTTGGGGGGCAAACATATCCCAGAACAAGATTTGTTGCCGATAAGACTGGAATGGCATTACTGCATACATTATTTCAGCATGCAACTGGCTTTGACAACATTGATTTTTATAATGAATATTATGTTCTTGATATAGTTAAAGATGGAAATAACGTCAACGGTCTTGTGGCAATGGAGATGAAAACCATGGATCCTATATTTCTTAAATCGAGAGCTTTGCTGATAGCATCCGGTGGCCTTGGAATGATATACCAGCATACAACAAACAGTTACATAAACACAGGGGATGGCTATGGAATTGCCCTGAGGTCAGGTGTGCCTCTGAAGGATCCAGAATTTGTCCAGTTCCATCCAACAGGCCTTTACCCATCCGATATACTGATTAGTGAAGCCGCCAGGGCAGAAGGAGGCATATTGAAGAATAATAAGGGAGAGAGATTCATGGCAAAATATGCACCGCATAAATTTGACCTGGCTCCCAGAGATATTGTATCCAGATCAATGACAATTGAAATGCGTGAAGGAAGGGGCTTTGAGGGAGGATATCTGGGACTAGACCTGACACATCTTGGCAGAGAATATATACTTGAAAGGCTAACACTTGCATACGATGCTGCAAAAACCTTTGCAAATGTTGATGCAACAAAGGAAATGATTCCAGTAAGGCCTGCACAACATTATTTTATGGGTGGAATTGATGTGGATATTACAGGAGTAAATTCCGATTTAAATGGTTTATTTGCAGCTGGAGAAGCAGCTTGTGTATCGGTTCACGGTGCAAACAGATTGGGATCAAATTCTCTCCTTGAAACTCTTGTTTATGGAAAGGAAACTGGAAAAACAATGGTGGATTTTCTGAAGAAGCATAAAAATGTAGAATCATCAGATGGAGTTGACACAATAGTTGACAATGCCTATTCATATATTAAAAGAGAAACAGGAGAGCATTTTGGCACACTGTTGAATGAACTGAGGGATGTTATGTGGGAAAATGTGGGCATATTCAGAGATGAGAAAAAATTAACTGAAGCTGTTAAACAGATAAACAGTATCAGGAAAAGATCCATAAACATGTATGTCACGGATAAAACAACCAATTATAATACTGAAGTTTTCAATGCTCTTGAGACAAGAAACATGATAGACTGTTCGATTGTAATGGCTACTGCGGCTTTGAACAGAACTGAGACAAGAGGGGCACATTTCCGTGATGATTATCCAACTAGAGATGATGATAACTGGATGAAGCATTCGATCGCATATTTAAATGGTGATGCGGTGGAAATAAAATATAAGCCAGTAATTGTTACTAAATGGAAACCTGAACCGAGGGTGTATTAATATGGTTGAAGAGAAAGAAATAACCGTTAATGTGAAAAAATATGATAAGGAGAAGGGGGAATACTGGAAATCCTACAAGGTACAGGCAGATAGATACACTCAGATGACTGAGGTGCTCAGAAAAATAAAGACTGAGCAGGATCCAACCCTGTCTTACAGAGCATCCTGCCATATGGCTGTGTGCGGGAGCTGTTCAATGAAAATCAATGGGGAACCAAGATTGGCTTGCAAAACCATGGCGTTCACTGCTATAAATGAAAAAAATGAGGTAAACCTTGAATCAATGGATTATTACCAGGAAGTCAGAGATTTAATTCCAGATATGGATACATTTTATGATAGGATGTACAAGGTTGAACCGAGATTATACGCTGATCAAACAGTAATATCTGGGGAAAATGACGAAAGAATGACTCCTTCGGAACAGAAGGAAGTTTGGAAATTCGAAGAATGCATATGGTGCGGGCTTTGCGTTTCAGCTTGCCCCTCAGTAAAGGAGGATGAAAAATTTTTGGGGCCTGCAGCACATGCAAAGGGATACAGATTTATGGCCGACGGGAGAGATACTAAAAAAGAAGAAAGGATAGGCATACTTATGGACAGTGCCTGGAGATGCACTTCTTGCTATATGTGTTATGAAGTATGTCCGCAGGATGTTCAGCCAGTAATAGCCATAAAGAAAACAAAGGCATATGTTGATGAATTCCCAGGGACAACTGAACTTATTACCATGGCCAGAAAGCATGACAGTACAATAGCCGAATCCATTGGGGAATCTGGCAAAATAAAGGAGTCAAAGTTATACTTAAAGACATTTGGTTATGTTGCGGCAATGAAGGACATGATGTATATGATGAAAGAAGGTAAGATAAAATATGCCATGGCAAAGGATACAGATGTAAAAAATATGGACGAAATTAAAAAAATAATGGGTGATAAAAAATGAAAGTTGCGTATTATCCGGGATGTGCATCCCATGGAATAGCAAAAGATGTAGATATAGCCACGCAATTAATTGCAAAGGATCTCGACCTTCAATTGATGGAGGTTGATGATTGGAACTGTTGTGGCGGAGGTTTCATGGATGATAAAAATGAAGAAATACACACATCACTTAATCTTAGAAATCTGACCAAGGTTAAGGAGATGGGTTATGATAAAATGGCAACCCCCTGCAGTGTATGCCTTAATAGTCACAAAATAGCGGTGGACAAATACGACAATGATCCAGATCTAAAGGAAAACGTTGATAAAAAACTTGAGAAGGCACACATAGAATATGATGGTGGAGTGGACTCAGAGCATTTTATATGGGTTTTAATCAAGGATGTTGGCATAGAAAATATACAGAAACATGTAAAAAAGCCTCTTAAAGATATAAAAATAGGCACATATTATGGATGCCAGTTATTGAGGCCAAGTAATGTTATGGGATTTGAATCAGCCCATGACCCTCACAGTGTAATGGATCTCGTTGCGGCTACAGGTGCCACACCGGTTTCATTCCCACTAAAAGCTTCGTGTTGCGGATTTCCACTTATGGGAAGCAACCCCCCAGTTGGCTTAAAAATGGCAAACAATATACTGTCAGATGCCAGAAATAATGGTGCTGATATGATGGTCCATCCGTGTTCATTATGCCATTTACAGCTTGATGTTACCCAGTTGAAAATAAAGGATCAGTTTAAGCAGGACTGGACAATGCCAATAGTATATATAACACAGTTAATAGGGCTTGCATTTGGCCATTCTCCCGAGGAACTGGGTATAGGAAAATTAACGGCAAAATATCTCAGGGAAAGGGGATTCGCATGAATGATCTGAAAAGTTTATTGAAAGATGTTGAAATTACGGATGAGAAAGAAGTTTCACGCAAACCTGGTGAAAAACCATTTGCAACAGAAATTTTTTATAAAATCGATGACATTTTTAATGGCAAACTGCATGTGAGAAAATCAAATAATGCCATGTATCTTTCAGTTATATCAAAAATTCCATTCAACTGGAAGAGTCTTGTTGGAAATATGAAATTTGCAGGAAAACTCATAGATTCGGCAGGAGGAATTTTATGGCTTCAGGAAACAGATAATACCATTAATATCGATTTACAGTATATTCAAAAATATTTAAAAGAGTTAAAAGATAAAGAAAACAAAAAGTAATAAGAAATAATATTTTTTTAATCAATTTTCATCTCATTGAATGTTTCAAAGGGATCAAGAATTGAATAGCCTTCTGAGTCAGAAACATCCTGTTCGGATGGCGGATATTTTAGATAGTCCTTCACAATACCTGACAGCCTTTTTGTAAAGCTTGGTACTGTATTATTCTCATACATTATTCCTATTGGTATATGATCTCCCCATTTTAAAGACATCTGATAACCTCTGTCAAACTTTTCCTCCTCTTCCTCCTTATTATTTACAACAGGATTCCAGGATTTGTCTTCTTCAAGCTTATAAACTCTCTGTCTGTACCAGTCAAGCGTGTTAACATCATTGTAAGTGGGGCATGGCTGTAAAACCTCTATCAATGATGACCCCTCATGGTTTATTGCCCTTTGAATTAGCTCTGAAAGATGGTTTATCTCCGATGAAAAACCTCTTGCTACAAATGAATAACCGGATGTCATGGCCAGTGGAATTGGGTTTATCTTTGACAGTATATTTGGCCTCGGTATGCTTTTTACCTTTTCACCAAGTGGCATGGTGGGAGCTGCCTGCCCCTTTGTTAAGCCGTATACAGAGTTATTGTACAGTATTACAACAACGCCAGAATTTCTTCTGCCTTCAGCTACAAAATGTCCCGCTCCAATGCCAAGCATATCGCCATCTCCTCCCATAACAAGTACCTTGAGATTTGGGTTTGCAAGTTTAACACCAACTGCATATGGAATTGATCTTCCATGTAATGTATGTGCACCTGCTATGTTCAAATAATGTGGTGTCTTTCCTGAGCACCCTATACCTGAAATTGCCACAACTTTCTCCGGATCAAGTTTCATATTTCCAAGAGCCTTTGTGATGCCAGTCAATACGCCAAAGTCTCCGCAGTTATGCAAAGTAGCGGAATTACTTACATAAGAATTTACTTCTTCCACTTTGAAATTATATACAGGACCATTATAATCGAAATAATTAAGGCTTCTTATTTTTAGGTATATGTAATCATTATCCATAAAATATAAAGCGTGATGGTTTTCTTCACTGTTTGCGGAATCTATTTTCTCTCCAAGTACATCCGTTAAAGCATTGTAGTGTATATTCTTGACTTCTATGGAATAGGATTTTTTATGATTATCATATGCCTTATTTTCATAAACATAAGGTATTATACCGTATCTTAGAAGTAACATTTTTATCTGCTCTTTAAGGATTAAAGATATTGTTTTATATCCTGCCTTTTTTGTTTCATTATTAACAAAACCATCTCCTCTCCACAACCCAATTAAAAGGTCCTTTTGTTTTTCTATTGGTAATAATAGCAAATCATGTAAAATTCTTTTATTAGATGCACCATCACCAAACCAATCTGAAAAGACTTGTGTTAAATAAGAAGAACTTACATGAACTTCAATAGACCTTTTATTTTCTCTCTCTTTAATTGTTGCATTTAGCCCAAATACCATATTAAATAAATACTTTGCATCTTCTGCAAGATCCATCTCTGATGATCCAAATGTTAAATTAACCTCTCTATTGTGTACGTTCCCTTCAGCTATATAATACCCTGCCAATCTTAAAAAATTATTATCAACTTTAATATTTTCGGGTAAATCTTTGCCTCCTGTATCTTTCTCCTTTTTTTCATATTTCAATGGTAAATGATCAATGTCCTTAACAACTTTAAGAATTGGATAAGCCACATAGTCTCCGACATTCAAATTCTCAGTTTCTACCCACTCCGTTATTATATTTTTATTTTTTATATTTTCTTTTCTAACAATAAGAACAGGGTGTTCATTTGTAAGTGTGGTTTCTCCGAAATAAACTGTTTTAAGTCTATAAATTTTGCCCTTATGAATATGTGTCATTACCTCACTTATACTATGAAAATTTCCGTCATTGCCAAGTACCTTTTCACCCACCGTAAATTCCTGTATGGCCTTTGCAGAAGGGTTACCTATTATAGTATTATCCGGAAGTAAACATCCTGGACACCAATCAATTGTTAAATCGCTTTTAAAATTATGCTCCATTTTCAAGCACCTCTATTTTATTTTTATTCTCCATTATTTTTTTGGTTGACTTTATAACCTCATCAAGGGTCATATGCCTTCCATTATATTTTAATATGGAATTTTCAATTTTAATTCCTGTATTCATTCTTATTACCTGAGCAGCCTGAGCATTCATGTTGCTTTCAACATCTATTACAGTATTTGCACTCTTCAATACCTTTTCAATATAATCAGATGCAAAGGGAACAAACATTTTTAAATATAGAAGATTGGCAGTTATGCCATCTTTTTTAAGCTCCTTTATTGCGTCAAGCAATAATGTTTTTTGACTTCCCCATGTAATATATGTCAAATCAGCATTCTCCTCACCATATAGCTCAACCTTATCTTTCAACGGTATTTCCCTATCAGCTGTCTCAATTTTCCTCTTTCTTTTCTCCATCATCTTATCTCTCATTGATACATCTTCAGTTATATGGCCATATTCATTATGTTCATCGCCTGTGATCCAGTATATATCCTTTCCAAATACACCGTATGGTGATATGCCCGTGTCTGTATCCAGCGAGAATCTCTTGTAATCCTCATGGTTTTTGTTTTCCTCATATTTAACTACTTTTATCCTCTTTAAATCTATATCTGGAACAAGATCCATTGTATTAGCCAGTGTTTTATCAATTATATGTATTACCGGCATCTGGTATTTCTGTGCATAGTTGAGGGATTTCATTGCGTCATATATGCATTCTTCCATATCCCCAGAGGAAATAACCATTTTTGGAAATTCACCATGTCCTGTATTGATTGCAAATAAAAGATCAGACTGACCGTTCCTTGTTGGGAGACCTGTTGATGGGCCTCCACGCATATAAAGAGTCACAACAACTGGAATTTCAGTCATCCCTGCATATGAAATACCTTCGGCCATAAGTGAAAATCCCGGCCCTGATGTGGCAGTGGAACTTCTTGCTCCAGTTAAGGCAGCTCCATTTGCCATATTTATGGCTGAAATTTCATCCTCAGTTTGGACAACAACAAGACCCGCAGTTTTAAGCTTCTCAGCCTCACCATTTAAAAATTTCATCTCTTCATGATTTTCAAGCAAATTGCTCTCATCGCTGGCAGGTGTGATGGGGTAATATGTCTGGAACCTCAAACCTCCCATTAATTTTCCAATTGATACAGAATCATTTCCATTTAAAAGCATTCTGGGTTTAATAGGATATGTCTCAAGTTTATCTGTTTCAAGACCAATTTCCTGAATAAAGTCATATCCACCCTTTACAACCTTTAAATTTGATTCAATAACTGCAGGTTTCTTTCTGAAAGCATACCTTATTCCATCATTTGCATGTTCCATATCAAGCCCTATAATGGCCATTGTTGCACCGGCACCTAGCGTATTGTAATATCTTGTAGCCGGGCCTTCCGGTACATTTGTATTGATTATTTTATCAAAAGGAAGAGAAACAAGAATAACACCAATTGATTTGAAATATTGAATAACACCATTAATATTCATTGGCAATTTTCTATTTTCAAGTTCAGATTTGATTCTGCTCATCGTGTCGGATGTAATCATCCTTGCCTGCTTTAATTCAAATTTTTCAAAGGCAGAGTCATAAACAATTTTTGATCCTTTGGAAACATCAAACATGTGCTCAAACAATGTATCAGGGTCAAGTGCAACCATGATATCAACTGGATATTTTAATGAGCCTGGGCGTTCGTGTTTAATTCTTAGGTGAATATAACTGTGCCTACCCTTAATATTTGAGTGGAATTCACGAACCCCAAAAATATTATACCCCGCCAAAGAGAATGCCATATTAATCATATTGGCAGAACTATCTATACCTCCGCCCTGTGGACCTCCCACAAGAAGATTTATGTCAGTTTCCTGCATTTTTATCGAGACATATAGGCATAATTTATTTAAAAACTTTTTTATCGGATTATAAGTGTTAATTTATAAATATCAGTATTTGCATAGATAAAAATGAAAATGTTATAACGAAATTAATAATTTTATATATATTTTAACCATTCCATTATCGGATCATCGTCTAAAATTTTGGTTTCTGTTTGTCCAAAATTACTTACCGTAATAAATTTATTAAAAATTATCAAACCGTCATTAAGATCTCCATACATTATATGCTCCACTGGCATCCCATCTGGAAAGTGTCCCTCCGCTTCTGGTGTGTTTGGTACAAAATGTAGCTCTGCTTTTTCACCATTTGTATATAGCTTGAATGACGAATTTTCCATTACATATTCCTCCATTTTTTTAAGTTCTACCGATGGATTCATAGATAATTATTTAAAAATACTATATAAAGGTTTTACTGAATTATAATTTCAAAAAATTATATAAAATTTTAATAAATAAATATTATTAACTATTTATTTTAACATTTTCGGTATATCATCGGGGTAATCCGCAACTTTTATTCCAGCACTTTCAAAGGCTTTTATCTTGGAATCTGCTGTTCCAGTTCCCTTTTCTATTATTGCACCTGCATGCCCCATTTTCTTTCCTGGAGGAGCGCTTCTTCCAGTAATATATCCAACAACCGGTTTTTTAACATGTTCCTTAATATATGCAGCAGCTTTCTCTTCCTCACTACCGCCAATCTCGCCAACAAGGATTATCTTCTTCGTTGCTGGATCCTCATTATAAATCTTGATGACGTCAGAGAATGTTGTTCCTATTATTGGGTCACCGCCCAGGCCAATTACTGTGCTTTCTCCAAAGCCTGCATCCGTCACGGCCTTAACTATTTCATATGTCAGTGTTCCACTTCTGGAAGCTATTGCTATATCTCCCTTTCTGAAAATATGATTTGGCATAATTCCTATCTTGCATTCACCAGGAACAGTTATGCCGGGGCTGTTTGGCCCTATCATGAATACATTTTTCCTTCTTGCTTCCGCCACTATTTCCATTGTATCCTGAACAGGCACATGTTCCGTTAATATATATATGAGTTTTATCCCATTATCTATAGCCTCCATTGCTGCATCTTTTATAAATGGAGCTGGAACTGATATCATAGAAGCATCAGGATGCATGTCTAATGTATCATAAACGGTTTCATATATATCCACCCCATGTACTTTTGTTCCCGATTTCCCCGGAGAAACACCTGCAATAACTTTAGTTCCAAATTTTATCATTTCACCTGAATGAAATGCTCCCTGATGACCGGTCATGCCCTGTACTATAACTTTTGTATTGCCATTTACTACAACCATTTATTCCACCCCTTTCATTTTTGCCAATTCACTAATTGCGCTGTTCATATCGGAAAATGCCTTTATTCCATTGTCCATAAGAATTTTCCTTCCTTCCTCTTCATGTATTCCACTTAGCCTCACAACAATTGGCTCCTTTATATTGAATTTCTTTTTTGATGATACTATACCATTGGCAACCGTATCAGCCTTTGTAACACCACCAAATATATTCACGAATAATATTTCTGGTTTAGCTCTCAAAACAAAGGAAAAAGCCTCTTCCACAATTTCAATATTGTCTGTACCGCCAAGATCCAGAAAATTCCTTGGTTCTAATTTATGCAATGTAAGGGCATCCAGTGTTGCCATCGTCAGTCCTGCTCCATTTGCTATAACTCCTATATGGCCACCCATTTCTATGAATGTGAAACTTTTGGAAGATGCCTCATTTTCAAGGGCTGTTTTTTCGGGATCATCAATAATCAGATTTTTATGCCTGAATAAAGCGTTATCATCAATTGTGACCTTTGAATCGCCTGCAATAATATTGTCAGTTTTATCTATTATCAGGGGATTTATTTCCATTAAAAGCGCATCTTCTCCCATAAAAGCATTATAAAGATTGGACAATATTGGGGAAAATTGTTTTTTTAGATCGCCACTTAGTTCAAGAAATTCAGCAGCCTCTCTGGATATATAGTCGGAATATCCTATTAAAGGATCTACAACAATTTTGTGTATTTTATCCTCAGGAACACTTTCAATATCCATTCCTCCCTCAGTTGACATGATTATAATCGGTGCTTTTGATGACCTATCCAGTGTTATACTCAAATAAAGTTCTTTCTTAATATTCAA
The DNA here is from genome assembly GCA_021846395.1 of Thermoplasmata archaeon. Taxonomy (GTDB): domain Archaea; phylum Thermoplasmatota; class Thermoplasmata; order Thermoplasmatales; family Thermoplasmataceae; genus Acidiplasma. Next base: position 90,636 of record JAJZXB010000007.1, read on the forward strand.
CATTTTCTCTATAAGCAAAGCCTCAACCTGCAGACCATTAATTTTTGAGCTTAAAAGTTCTTCTGATTCCTGTTTTAATTCATCTCCACTTTTGGCAAATTTTATTCCTCCTGCTTTTCCTCTTTTGCCTGATAATACCTGGGATTTAACAGCAACAGGAAATTCATATTGCTTTAAATCTGTTACTCTGTCTATTTTATACCCATCTGGAACAGGTATGCTATACTTTTTAAATATTTCCTTTCCCATATATTCATATAGATTCATAAGTATCGATGTTGAATTAATAAAATATATTTAATGTTATTTTTCTGGCAATAAGTTTTAATGGGATAAATAATTTATATATTATAAGAATATGTATTAACTTATGATTTATCGATACTTTGGGAATTCCGGCTTTAAATGTTCGACCATAGGTATGGGTACATATTATGATATGCGATGGATTTTCAAAACCTACATTGGCATATATTCTGGTAAGGCAGCAAAAATAGACGCAATAAAAAGTGGGATAGAAAACGGCATAAATTTAATTGACACTGCAGAATTTTATAAGACCGAAAAGTTAATCGCAGAAGCCATTAAAGATTATAAAAGGGATGAGTTATTTATTGCAACAAAGGTGATGCCCACCCATCTATCTCCAAAATCGATGGAAAAAGCATTGAATCGCAGTTTAAAAAATTTAAATACAGATTATATAGATCTATACCAGATTCATTATCCCAATTATGCAGTTGACCTTAAAAAAACATTAAAAAAAATGGAAGACCTTGTTGATCAGGGCAAAATCAAAAATATCGGTGTAAGCAATTTCAATTTAAAGCTTCTGAACTATACGGTAGAACATCTGAATAAACATAAACTAACCTCCGTACAATTAAATTATAATATCCTTCATAGAAACGTGGAAAATGAAATACTTGAATTTTGCAAAAAAAATAATATAGCTTTAATGGCTTATTTCCCCATTGCACATGGAAAAACTTTAGGCAATGAGAAACTGAATGGTTATTTTGATTATATAAGAAACATGATCGGTGATGTACCGAATGCCAATATATCATTATCCTACCTTTTCAGCAGAAATTCGAACGTTTTTCCCATTCCGAGAGCATCAAATAAGGATCATGTAATGCAGAATATAAAATATTCCAATACTGTACTGGATGAGGAAATTATTGATTATATAGAAAAAACATTTAAATAAAAATATTTAAAAAGATTTTATATTTTCTACAAGTTTATATGAATATTCAGATGTGCCTAAAGGTGTTACATTGAAAAATTTCGCTATATCTGCAGTAACTGTTTTATCCTTTACTGCCTTTGCAACAGCCTTTTCTATTAAGTCATCTGCTTCCTTCCATTTCATATATTTCAACATTAACTGTGCCCCTCTTAATAAACCGAGAGGGTCTGCCACGTTTTTACCTGTATATTTTGGTGCTGTACCATGAATGGCTTCAAACATTGCAGCATTGTCTCCCACATTGGCACCACCAAGGGTTCCTATATTTCCTATAAGCGCACCAGCAGCATCTGATATGTAATCACCATCAACGTTTGGCGCCAGAATCACCTGATACTCATTAGGCCTTGTAATAATCTGCTGGAACATATTATCAGCAATCATATCATTAATAAGTATCCTTTTTGAACCATCCTGGGCGACATAATCACCAAATTCATTTATCGCTGTTTCATATGCCCATTCCCTGAATGCTCCTTCCGTATATTTCATCACATTTCCCTTGTGCATAATTGTGACTTTGGTTTTATTTTCTTCAATTGCAAATTTCATTGCAGCCCTTGTAATTCTCTGTGTTTTTAATTTATTCATTGGTTTAAGTCCTATACCTGTATCCTTTCCAAGGTCAAGGTCAAATTTATCCATGAAAAATTTTTTAATTTCCTGGGCTTCCTCTGAATCATATTTCCATTCATAACCAAGATAGAGATCATCTGTATTCTCCCTGAATATGGTTAAATTAACAAGTTCCGGGTGTGCAAGTGGGCTTTCAAGTCCGTCCATGAATTTAACAGGCCTTATATTGGAATAAAGATCCAGCATCTGTCTAATCCTGACATTAATTGATTTGAATCCCGTACCTATTGGCGTTCCTAAAGGGGCCTTTAAAAGAATACGGTAATCAAGTATGTTCTTTATTGATTCCTCAGGAAAGCGATCCCCTGTCTGTTCAAGAGCTTTATCGCCAACCAGTACTTCTTTCCAGTTTATTTTTTTATTTTTATAAGCTTTGGAAACAGCAGCATCAACAACTCTTCTTGTTGCTTCCATAATTTCCGGCCCTATGCCATCACCATCTGTATATAAAATCACAGGATTATCCGGAACTATCCATTTATCCTCTTTAAATTCTATTTTATCCATATGTTATCATTTTTCAATAGAATTTATTGCTTTATTAATTTTTTCTTGGTAACATTATTAAATACCATCTGAATATTCATTAATTGCTTTCTCCAGAGCATTAATGGAAAGTGAGGCACATTTGACCCTATTTGGGAATTGTGATACACCGCGCAAAGCTTCCATTTCTCCAAGGTCAACATTCGAATTTCCACCTGTAATTGAAGCTTTGAAATTGGATGAAAAGGTCAGGGCATCTCTGATTTTTTTTCCTCTGATGGCCTGTGTAAGCATGGATGCAGAAGCGATGCTTATTGAACATCCTTTCCCACTGAAACGTATATCTGTAATTACATCTCCCTCGATCGTCAGTTCCAGTATGATTTGATCGCCACATGTTGGATTGCGCAGCCCTGCAATTTTTGCTGGCTGGTCCAGATGCCCATAATTTCTTGGAGACTGGCTATGATCCATGATTGTTTCGCTGTAAATATCATCAAGATTCATAATTTAAAATACCTCTTTGTAAGTTCAATGGCATTCACAAGCAAATCCACATCACTACTGCTATTGTATAAATAAAAACTGGCCCTGGCAGTTGCTATAACATCAAGCCACTGCATAAGTGGCTGGGCACAGTGATGTCCTGCACGAATAGCAATGCCCTGTGAATCCAGTACCTGTGCAACGTCATGGGGATGAATTCCAGATATGTTAAAGGAAACAAGGCCAGTTCGTGGTGAAGAAGGACCGTACACGGTTACACCCGGAATATTGGATAGCCTCCTATAGGCATCTTCTGATAGAGCTTGACTGTGTTTTTCAATTCTGGGCATTCCAATCTTTTCCAGATAGTCGATGGCTTCACCCAGGCCTATTGCGCCCTCAATATTCGGCGTTCCACCTTCAAATTTCTCAGGAAGTTCAGCCCATGTAGCATTTTCACGATCAACATACTCAATCATTTCCCCCCCAAATATTAGGGGATCCATTGCATTTAGCAATTCTTTTTTACCCCATAGAATGCCTATTCCGGTAGGCCCCAGCATTTTATGTCCCGAAAATGCCAGAAAATCAATACCCAATTTCTGGACATCCGTGGTTTGATGTGGCACTGACTGTGCACCATCAACCACAATAATCGCACCCGCTTCATGTGCAAGTATGGCAATATCAGCTATGGGATTTATGGTTCCAAGAACATTTGAAACTGCGGATAATGCCACTATCTTTGTTTTGGAATTAATCTGGGCTTTTGCAGCATCAACAGTGATGGTGCCATTCTTCTCGAGCTCTATGAAACGCAAATGTGCCCCCACTCTTCTGGCGAGCTGTTGCCACGGAATTAAATTGGAATGGTGTTCAACCGGTGACAGAACAATCTCATCCCCTGCTTTTAAAAATTTATCTCCCCATGCCCGGGCAACCACATTTAAACTTTCTGTACAGCCTCTGGTAAAAATAATCTCCTGTGGATATCGGGCATGAATAAACCTCGCAACCTTTTTCCTGGCCCCTTCAAATTCCTCTGTGGCTTCCTCAGCCAGAGTGTGGACACTGCGCAATACATTGGCATTGGACATTTCATAATATTTCGTAATGCAATCGATGACACTTTTCGGCTTCTGTGATGTTGCTGCCGAATCCAGATATACCAACCTGTGATTATTAATCTGCCGTTTTAATATTGGAAAATCTTCACTTACATCAATAAGCTCTGTAATCACTCTTCCTGCTTCTTTCATAATTTTCCACCAACCATCAATAATTAAAAATAATAATAAGCTTATTAAAGATGCAAATTTTGCACCTGTATAAAATTTTCATGGAAACTGTGTGCAAGAAAAGAAAGTTAAACAAAACATTTTATCCTAATAGATAGCTATCTCGCATATAAGGCTGGTATGTTGCATGATCACAAATTATCTATAAAATATATTTTAATGTTTCCACAAAGTAGTTTCCAATATATATTTACACATCTATTATGATATTATGCATCATTATTGTAAATTTATCATAATTTTATAAGTTAAAAAGTTAGGTAATTAAATGGATACCAATTTCTAATTGAATTCAGTCAAACCCGTTTAATTTTTTAAACAAACCAGATGAAAAAGCGCGGGGTGAATTAGATTACTTTTATAATCACGGAAATTACGATGCAGGAGATGCACCTCCAAAACTCCCCGTTAATCCCATGCAAGGAAAAGAATACTCTCTATTTCTTGGAGAACACCAGATAAATGATTATAAAGCCCTTTCATATATTCCAGTTGTTCTTTAGACAGGGACTTTTCTTGTTTGTACAAAAGATTGTGTTCTGACTCCATCCACAGGTGTTGTACTATCCCCAT
>JAJZXB010000008.1 GCA_021846395.1 Thermoplasmata archaeon
GGCTCACGGCATAATGTTGCAAGTACAAATACCATATAAAGAAATGTGGTGATCTTTTTAGTTTTTAAAGCGTGTAAGGAATATATAAGACCAATGTTGAAACTGAGTTGAACCGGATTGAAAAATTATGCAACGCACCATTAAGACTGGATAAAAATAAATATGAAAATGGAAGGATTGTTGCTGATGGTGAACTTTCAAAGGTTAACCGGAAAAGGGATGATTTCCATGTAGAATACAATTACACAATAAATAATTACGTTATTAAATTATGACGCCTTAGTATATAACGTATGAAAGAATGGAAAAACTATCAAAAAAAAGCCTTAATGGGAAAATTGAGAATGATTATCCCGCCCTATAATGTAAAGAATTATGGAATAAGAAATAATAGTAAAAAGGAAGCCCATGGACATAATGAATGATAAGGTGTTATTGGCAAAACCTGAAAACATAAATTCTATGCCACTGATGCCTGCAATGAGCACAGATAACGACGCAATAACACTCAGCAGAAGAAGCACGTAGTTTCTGCCCATGGCAAATGCCATTAAGATGAGCAAAGACACTATTCCAATTAATATTCCAAGCATCATATGTACCATTAATTCCGGTACAGCTAACATCACCCGCATCATTCCATGCATCATTCCATACATGAAGAATGTTGATCCGATTGATGGAAATACGGCAAAAAGATTCATCCACATCCCTATTATGAACTGGACAGCCAGCAGAAGGAGTTCTATAAGGATTAGAACAACTGCAACTTCTGCCATATTGCCAAAGTGATTTCTTGCTGTGTTGTTGTGGTTCATTTTTCATCCGCTCCAGATTTAGAAAAGATTGCCCAGTCCATCATGGCTGATGAACCTTTTTTAATGAGGTCGAACGAACTCAGAATACCGTTCCATTCTTCTTTTGTTACACCAAGCTTATCTTTCCTCAACATCTTTGACACACTGATATAGCCTTTTGCGTTGGGTTTCATGACCCGTGCAATCTCGTTAACTGCACCCTTGTGATCAACCATACAACACAACAGCCCGTTCGACATAACAATGTCCACTGACTCACTTTCTACAAATGGAATTGATGCAGCAGATGAAACATATGTCCTGACATTTGTAATATTGAGCGAGAGGTTTCTTTTCCTTAGTCTTTCAATAGCAGCTTCATCTCCATCAACTGCATATACCTCGCCTTTCTTTCCAACCAGTTTAGAAAGTTTGGATGTGAAAAATCCCGGACCGCTTCCCAGATCAAGAACTGCCATACCCTCCTTTACATGTGCACTCATAAAGTCATACTGAGATCTGGACATATACCTTCTGAGAGGAAAAAGCATTACTGAGGGATTAAAATGTCTGTCCTGCGTGGTTGACATATCTTTTCTCACCTCAATACTGATCCGCTGTAATTTTTGCATATATACCTATATTTGGGCGTTTAAATTACCCCCTAATAATATCATCGCGTATTTTTAAATATTCTTCCCTATCCAGCTCTCCTTTTGCATACCGTTCGTTTAGGATTTCAAGAGCTGAAGAGCTATTGTTTTTTATTCCCATGTTCATATCAGAATCCTTATGCTCATGGTTCATACCCATTTCTTTTTTTCCATGATTCATACATCTACAGGTCATATTCTATTCATTTCACTTCAATATAAAAAGCTTCTCTTTGCATAATGATGATTTTATGAATAAATATTTTTCAAAATGATAAATAAAGTTAGTTTGTATGCCAATTTTTTAGGCAGTTTTTAACTGAATTCTTCAAAGAAATTTTCAAACTTCTCCATGATCTCGTCGAGGCCCAATTTTTATATTGCCTCTTTCGTTTCTGTTAGCCTCTGTTTTCACTTCACACATCACGGTTAATTCATAGAGGTTAGAATGTTCCCGACCAAAATTTGTACCGCATGATTAAAAGACGAGAACTTTATCAGCCCATATTGTCCAGTCACTTAGTTGTTCCATCGAACCTCTAGTGATGCCATCAATTATTTCGCCGTCAGTCATACCCCTGGCATCCATGCATGTTCCACAGGCACTAATCTTTACACCACGCGCTGCCAGACCTTTCAACATGGATTCCAGATTATAATATCCCTGAGCAACTTTGTGCGACATTTTCGCAGATATTACGGCATCGCCAAAAAGGAAAATACGCACCATCTCACTATCCTGTTTTTTTGCAATTGCCAGTGCAAGTCTAAGTGCATTATAAATCTTTTCCGAACCATATGGTGGATCATTCAGAATAAAAAGTGTTTCATTCACTTATTTCACCTTCAATGTGCATTTATTCATATTTGGATACATTAGAACCAGTGCCTCATCCAATATTTCTCAAAGACAACCTTTTGCATGTGCCAGACTTTTCCGGGTTCGTGGTAATCAATGCGTGGCTTTGGCTGGGCATAAAACTCACCCTTCATAAATGTACCTTCCCCGATACTAGTCTCCATAAAACAACCTCCTTCTCCGTCCCACTCTTTCGCCTGTGATTTTCCTAAAACAAGATTTGCAATGTTGTTTGCGACCACTTCCGCCTGCGCATGCGCAAATACACCGGCCTTGGAAAGATATGGAACGTATCCGTGTGGTGTCTGAATGGAGGCTACATCTCCTATAGCGTAAACACCAGGGATTTTGGTTTCCATGTTCTTTCCGTTAGCCGGGATCCAACCTGTTACATCAGTTAAACCTGCATCTGCTACAGGTTTTGGTGCTTCATGAGGGGGGACGGCAAAAAGCAGATCATAGTTCAATGTCTCCTGATTATCAAAAATCAGTTCCTTATCGGTTATCTCTGCAAGCTTGAGCTTTGGATGATAATTTATATTCCTTGACCTGAGAAGTTCAAGAACCCTGTTTCCCACGTCCGGGCCAACTGACGGAACAGGGAGGGGTTCTGGAGTGAAAAACTCTATGTTTATTTCGGCTCTTACGCCCTCCTTTGTGAAATAATCATCCAGAAGAAAAGCAGTCTCATACGGTGCAGCTGGACACTTGAACGGCAATCTCGAAATTCCTATGGCAATAGTTCCATGTTTGAAATTCTTTACAAGGTCTCTGAATGCAATGGCAGAATCAAGATCGTATATATGGTGTGCATAATCCGAAAATCCCGGAATAGCAGCGATGTTATATTGGGCGCCCAAGGATATGACCATATAATCTCCAGAATATTCTGAGGTTTCTGTTCTTACCTTCTTGCCGGAGGTATCAATTGAGATGATATCCTCATTTATAACATTAATTCCCTTCTTAGAAAGAATGGTAAGTTCTTTCTGAACCTGTTCCGGTTTTCTCTTCCCAATCATCAGCCACGGGTAAGACGGAGGAAACTGAAAGTATTTTTTTCTGTCAATGAGCGTAATATCTGCACTTTCCTTCAACTTATCTGCAAGGATGTTGGCAACTGCGATCCCTCCAATACCGCCTCCCAAAACGAGAATTTTTTTAACCATAGTATACAATTTACACAATACTAATCAAATTTACTATAGGTGCAATAATTTAAAAGAAGTAAAAAACACAATGGCATTTGAGAAGATATCACGGAAGGTGTGGTCTCCAACATGTATATCTCATTAGAAAGTGATGGGGAAAAATTCCTCTTGAGAGATATAATAATATGATATCCTCATATCCCTGAAAGTGCACAGATGAATTCTATTCAATTGTGAAATATCGGCAATTTCGCGGTCAACGTGGAAAAGAGCTATATTGCGTCATCTGGAAGCAAAATTTAAGTTCTATTTTTATAAATTGATAATCTGCTATTATCAAATGAATGCCTTATTAAAAATATAAAAATAGCGGCAATCAACATTATCAATGACATACTGAGCCATAAATAGAAATAATTTGTATAATCAAGTAATATGCCCAGCAATGGAACACCGAAAATAGGTCCGAAGGTCATTATCATCATACTAAATCCACTGAAAAGCCCAACATTCCCTTCACTGGACATTTCTGAAATTAATGTAACATACATGCCATTCCATCCAATTGCACATGCTCCTGAAAAAATTGAAAGTATGACCATCAGATACAGTATTTTAATAAAAAATATTAAAAATAAAAATGACATTGCTGATAAAAACATTATGAAAGATAGCATAACGGCCCTGTTTTTATTAAATAATTTTTCATTTAAACGTAGCCACATTATCCTCCCAATAACCGCACCAATGAAAACACATGCCAGAAGTATTTCTCCTGATATTAATGAGAAACCTTTATATTTTGCAAAAACAACAAAATATGTTAATAACGTTTGCTGTCCAAGTGATAGTGAAATGGAACTTAAACTAACGTATATCAGGAGCTTATTTTTTTTCATTGACCATAATTGTTTGATGTATGGTTCCCTTGTTTTTCTTTGACTTATAAATTTGTCTGGATTTATCAGTATAAATATTATAATTCCAAGAATAAATATTGCAAAATATAAAATTTCTATGGAAAATTCTATGGCTATAACAGGTAAAATAATTGCTGAAAATGCAGCTCCAACAGGCACACCAGATTGCTTTATTCCCATGAATCTTGAGTGTTCAGGATAATATGCTTTCATTATCAAACTATTTGTGGCAGGAGTTATTATTCCATACCCAAATCCAAGAATATAATATCCTATTATAATAAAATAGTATGAATGGAAAATAGATATAATTATAGAACCTGTAGACAGTATTAAAAATGATATTTTTATGGAATTTTTTCTTCCAATTCTATCAACAAAAAAACCTGTTAAAAGTGCCATGGTCATTGAGCCTAAAAAAATAAAACTTGTTATGATTCCAAGCTCAGTTGATGTTAGGCCATACCTGGCTTTGAATATAGGTTCCATTGGAGAATATGAGGTAAAAATAAGATTGGCAAGTATAACAAATAAAAGTGATTGAAGTGCTATTTTAATGCTTGTGCTAGAATTTGCCATATAGGTAAATATTTCATTAATAAAATAATTTTGTGTTTATTATAGTAAATTAATAATTATTTTTAATTTCAAAAAATATATATCGTTGTATTATATTATAACACAACGATGAAGAAAATATTTGAATATTTTACAATGATAAATTTATACAGGCTCGCTGGTTTCATTTTGCTATTCAGTGGCGTTTTATTTTACATATTCTGGGGAATTATTTACGGTGTATGGATTGATGTGGGACTTATATCCTTTGTATCCCCGCTGATAGCATTTGGATTTTTAACTCTCTGGCTTGCTGATATTAAAAGCAAGCAGACTAATATAGTTAAAAAATAATTTTTAACTCTACGTTCAATGTTAAAATTAAATAATATTATATTAATATGTGAAAAGTGATAATATGGTTTGCAAAAAAAAATTTTTTCATATAATATATAAAGATATTCAATCAGTATATAAAGGGGAGAGAGAGGTGCATTTCCTATGGAAATAAAAAAAGGTACCCCTAGTAGAACATCTTTGTATGATGAACATCTAAAACTGAATGCTAAAATGATAGATTTTCATGGATGGAACATGCCGCTTGAGTATACAAAAATAGTTGATGAACATCTTTCTGTAAGAAATAATGTGGGAATATTTGATATATCACATATGGGAGATATAGTTATTTCTGGAAAAAATTCAAATGAATTTGTTGATTATTTATTTCCAACAAAGATATCAGATCTAAAAGTAAATGAGTGTATATACACATCATTTCTTGATGATAATGGAAAAATGATTGATGATACTATAATTGAGAGAGTGGATGAGAATAAATTTTTTCTTATTCCTAACGCAGCAAATATATATAAAATTTTTAAATGGATAGATGGGAATAAAAAAAATTACGATGTTGAAATTATTGATTATTCAGATAAAATATCGCATATTGCTGTTCAGGGCCCTAAAACTGAGGATATTTTAAAAGAATTGAATATAAAAATGCCAATGCAATTTAGGTTTCTTCTTGAAAGAATAGATTATGATAATCTATTGATTGATGATAAAAAAATGATAGTTTCAGGAACTGGATATACAGGGGAGAGGGGTGTGGAATTAATTATACCTAATGTATACGCAGCAGAGCTGTGGGAAAAAATAATAAGAATTCTGCCAAAGTATGGTGGTTTACCATGTGGACTTGGATCTAGAGATACTTTGAGAATGGAAAAGGGTATGCTATTATCAGGCCAGGATTTTAATGATGATAGAACTCCGTATGAAGCTTCAATTTCATTTATAATAAATTATGAACATGATTTTATTGGTAAAACCAAATTAATGGAATCGAAAAATAAGTACAGCATAATATTTAGAGGATTTAAATTAAATGGAAAAAATATACCGAGAAATGGATTTAAAATTTATCATGATAATGAAGTAATTGGAAATATTACAAGTGGATCATTGTCTCCAATTTTAAATTGTGGTATAGGTCTTGGTTATATAGATAGAAGATTTGTTAAGACCAAAGAACCAGTTTTTATAGATATAAGAGGGAAACAAATAGAGGCAAATATATCCAAACCAAAATTGTTGTAATTTTTATATTTTTATTAACAGTTTTATTTATTTTATAAATAATAAATTTAGTAATTATTTAAAATATTAAATTAATAAAATGATAATACCAATTTATTTATTAATAAAACAAGGTGTCATCGTTCAGTTTTATTTATTTAAATATTACTATATTATTATATATTAATATATAGATATATAGAGGTTGTTATGAAATAAAATATTAAAAAAAATGGACAACAATTTTGAATAGGATACCTTTTTTTATTTCCATAGGAAATGCACCTCTCTCTCCCCTATTTAAACAACCCATTCAATTAAAAACATATTCAATCAACACTTGTATAATTCATTAAACAGCGAAATGTTTAATAATCGTTTTTTTATGTAGATTTATCTAAAGGGCCGATAGATCAGCGGTAGATCGCTTGCTTTGCAAGCAAGAGGGCCCGGGTCCAAATCCCGGTCGGTCCATTTAATATATGGTTGCAAATTTATTATAATCACAATATAAAGAGAAATATTTATAAAAAAAACAACAATAATTCTTTATGGATTTATCTGAGTTTTTAATGGTTGAGCATTCAGAGATAAGGGTAATTGTGAATACTGGATTTTTAAATAAAGTTGATAATTTTAAAACTTTCACCGAATTTTTACTTGCAGATCACATAAACATTGAAGAAAATATTTATTTTCCTATTATGGTAGATAATGATTGGAATGATAAGGAAGAGTTCAAAAAAATTGTCGAAAGGGTGAAAAATGATCATAAATTGATTGAAACCCTTGCTAAAAATATTATAAAGTGGAAAGATAATGGAAACGATAATTTATTCAATCTAAGGCTGCCATTATTCTATAAAACTCTTGAAGACCATAACAATTATGAGGAAGACCATATATTTTCAAGATGGTTGTTGCTTGAGCAAGGTATAAGGCAAAACGCAATGGCAGATGCACTGTCCATTGTCCAGGAACTTGATGATAAATACCTGATATTTTCAGGTCTTTCCATAAACTTTAAACAATATATGCGAAAACATTATTTTTAAATTAATTATTATGTAATTATATATCTATAAAGAACTACTGTATTTCTGGCTCAGTCAGCACTCTATCCATTATTATTTTCTTCGCCTCATCATAATCTTTAGTTGTTTTCCATATATTTATGAAAATTATATCACCTATATTTTTTCTTATATTATCCATATGAAGGTCACGATCATCAATATACACTATTCTGTTTACATCAATATGTATCCCTTTTTCTGAAAGACTGTTTAAAAGTCGGAGCAATCTTTGGTCCTTATCTGGAGTAACATCCGTTGAATTGTAATCAAAAAGGTCAGAGATGCCAAATTTTTCAAGTGCTTCACTGGCGTGTAATTTTTTATTCCAGCTAAGGCTGGTGATTATAGCTCCATTTTCCTTGCTCCATTGAATAAAATTTACAGCTTCCCTATATAATGTAACAATTGTTTTTTCTCCCCGTATTTTATCATCATTTATTTTTTCATACGGAGGCATTATTCCCGAAATATTCAAATTATCCCACACTGTTCCATCCAAATCCATCGCGAGAAGCCAGGGTTTTATCTCCATGCTTAACTATATGCTTAACCATAAAATAAATTTATCTAATTTTTTTTTGAATAAATTAATTTTTATTATTCTATACCTGCATGAACCTTTACTGCAACACCCTCATTGTAGTATTTTAACTCTTTCCCAGAAACAGTGGCCTTACCAACAGCGTATAAATTATCATCAGAATCAACAACCATTACATCATTTCCAGATATAATTTTTTTATCAAAATCTTCAATAAATTTAAAAAATACATTATATCCTTTTGCATTAAATTCACCACTTTCCTTTGATACCACCACTCTTAATTCCGGATATTTTTTTAGGTCCTTCAAAATTTTACCCCCCTCAATTCCAAGAGTAAAAAAACCATCATTTCTCATTGTCGCTATTAAATTATTTCCCCTCATAATATTTCTGATATGACCCGTTGCCCTGGACTTTATTATTGTATCATTATCTGAAAACAGTTCGTGAGTGCCAAACTGAAAATCTGAAATTCTTTTTATTTTCTCATGATCAAAATCCCTGATTTTATCATTATACTTTTCATCATCATTGTAAGATATCACATCACTGTTAATGTTTTTCAGTTTATCGATATAATCCTCTCTATATGACCTGGAAATTATATCTGATGATACCATCTGGCCGACTGGATAGGTATTTTCAAGCTCTATTGGTATATATATACCATTCCACGGAACAAGAATATTATAATTAACGGACTCATATAATTTTTTAACACCGTCCGAAATCGCAATACCTGGTTTCCATTGTTTTTTAGTCAGTAAAATTGTTCTTTTATTATTTTTTATTATGTTCATTGTAAATAATTCCATTCTTTGAACCCATGTATTTTTAAGGGATAGTTCATCATAAAAGAAAAATGGGGATTTTGAGGATAAGCTTTGATAAGGTAACACATCAACATTGTTCATTATTTCAATATAAGCTTTATAAAGGGAAGGATGTGAATGTGCCCTTTCATGAACATACTGATAAAGTGTGTTTTCATATATTCTTTCCTTTATTTCATTTATTTCCATAAAAATTGCCTTTAAATTGTGTCTTGCAAGTTCCTTTATTCTGATGCCATCACTTTCACGCAAAAGTTCATCCGGTTTATATTTGCCATAAATTGGGCTCCATTCAGGAAAATCACGTATATCTTTCAGGGATCTTGTACCTTCCTGATAGAGAATTCTATTATCTTTTGCGTATTTGATATAGGAAGCTGAATCAAATATATCCACTCCAAGCAAAATGGACATTGCAAAAAACATTGGGTGTCCACCACCAAATAAATGCACAGGTCTAGAAAAATCAGAATGCAATTTTGAATTTATTATTACGTTAACAAGATCCTTATACCTGTATGATTCCAGCAATGGTACAACACCACCTATAGGTAAATATGGGGCTTCTGACATCAACTCTGCTGAAAGTTGCCTGAGTTCTGGATATACAGACCCCTGAATTGGGCCGGCGATAAGATCCTTGCCTATATCAATCTCCCCCAATCTCCTGTACGTTTCCTCAACACCATTTTTTGAAGTATCATAATTATCTTCAGGTTTTGAGAATATGTCTAAAATTGTAATTATATCACTTCCTATTTTTCTCTGAAAATCAACTATCTCCTGGTTATTGTACTCAATATCACCATAGACATAGCTCTGAAATGTACCAGAATCGGTCATAATTGGGCCACTGAAATTGATCAACTTATGGACACCATATTTCAGTGCATATTCGCTTAACGATTCAGTTCTTTTTATAATATAACTATTAGTTATAACAGCCTGGGCCCCAAGCTCTTTTAATTCATTTTCAGTTAAAAAATTCAGGTTTGGATTTATTACTGGCATGACAGTTGGGGTTTCTATTTCACCATGATTTGTTTGAAATTTACCTATTCTTGCAAGATTTTCACGAAATAAGAGTTGCATGTAAACCCATATTTATAATATATATAACATTATTTCAAGACTATAGCTTTTTATCTCCATCAAAACAGGGGAAATTTAAAATAACATCGTTGCATAAAAATATCATGAAAGCCCACGTTCTTAAATCATCGGGAAATATGAAGTATGAAAATGTTGATATTATGGAACCTAATGCAAATCAGGTACAGGTACAGGTAAAGGCCTGTGGAATATGCGGAACTGATTTACATGCCTATGCTGGAAAACACGATGCAATAAAATATCCCGTAATTCTTGGACATGAGTTGTCAGGTGTTGTTAATAAAACAGGGAAATATGTAAAAAATTTAAATATAGGTGACAGGGTTGTTGTGGATCCTAATATTACCTGTGGTTATTGTGATAACTGCAAAAATGGAAAGGTCAATTTTTGTGAAAACATGAAAAGTGTTGGTATCAATTACCCGGGTGGGTTTGGTGAATTTGTAACGGTTCCAGAAAAGGTTGTTTACAAGATACCGGACAATATTACATTCAAGCAGGCAGCAATAGCTGAACCAATTTCATGCATAGTTCATGCATTTGAGAATACGGACGTAAAAAATGGTGGTTCAGCTGTAATTCTTGGAACTGGATTTATAGGTTTAACATTTCTACAAATACTCAAAGGTATGGGTTATTACCCAATATATATAATGGGAAGAAATCTGTTCAGAAACAGACTTGCTGAGAAATTTGGTGCGGATAAAATTCTTGATAATATTTATTCATTGATGAAATCAGATATAGTCAACAGAGCCAGTCTTGTTGTTGAGACAACAGGAAATGCTGAAATTCTGTCAAAAACAGTTGATATCGTATCTGATTCTGGAAAAATATTTGCATTCGCCGTATATCCACCGGAAGAACAGATGAAAATAGAAGCGAATAAAATTTATAAAAAGGAAATAACAATAATAGGGGATTTCTTAAATCCAAATACAATGGAAAAGGCAATACATATGATAGGATCAAGGCTCATTGATGCAGACACCATGGAAGATATGGAATTAAAGCCAGATCAGGCAAATAAGATATTTGAAAATAAAAGTAAAAATTATATCAAACCCATTATATCATTTGAATAACTTATTTTTCAGAACCTTCATTTAATAATTTATTATTAATTTTTGATAATATTTTTTTAAAAGATTCAATTTCATCATTATCCAAACTCTTTAATGAATTTCCTATGGTTTCTTTAATAAATTCCTTTATTTTATTTGATATATTTTCGCCAGAGGATGTTAACCTAACCTTTACAACTCTCCTATCTCCTTCATCGTGTATTCTTATTAAATATCCTTTTTTTTCAAGACGGTCAACAATATCTGTTACCCACCCGTTTGCAAGAGATAATTCAGATGCAATATTCTTCATCGGTTCATCACCATTTCTGACCATATACATAACCTTGTAATCAGTTATTGTTAAGTCTATTTTACCAAGAATCCCTTTTATTTTTCTACCATTTTTTAATATTATATCTTCGAAAAGGGACCAGATTTCAATTATATCATCCATGAAATCACATCTTTAATTTTACTACCATATCATTAACAACTTTTTATCTTTTTCTAATTTTTCATTTTTCAATGGTTCTCTTAATAAAGACAGTATAGCTCCGGCAAGTGTTATTCCAAAAGCCACATAGAATACTGTATGCAGTACCCTCATGAAAGCAGGTGCAAAAATACTTGGAAACCATATCCTTGCATCAGTCAATCCTGCGGTTATATATCCTGGAAGTATGCCAGTGAACACCACACGCTAAAGCCGTGAAGTTTCCCATATCAACCACAAAGCTTGCATTCACGCGGAATATTGTTCAGGCATCCCATCATGGATGTATAGGCTTTAATGTCCATAGGCGTATATTCCCTGCGCCCCATAAGTACACTAAATATATACTGTATAACGATATAAACTTTCGCACTTCATCCACATCACAAGCCCAGTGGTTTTCATGCTTTAAATCACTTGTAACACCGATTAAAAATATAATAAGTCCTGAACCATAATTCTTAATTTAGTTTAATTATTTAAATTTATTTAAGCCAAATATTTACCAATAAACATTTAATTTATTTTATTAATTCAATGATTCTGAAATTTCAGCCACAAAACAAATATTTAAATTTAGAAACGTTATTGTATTTTATGATTGAGCAGTTATTTAAACCCAAGAGCATAGCAATTGTTGGGGCTTCAAGGGATAAAGGCAAAATAGGAAATATAATTTTCAGAAATATTACATCTACATTCGGCGGAAAGATATTCCCAGTAAATACAAAGGCGGAAAAAATAGAAAATTACAACTCATTTAAGGATTTAAAAAGTGTAAATGAGAAAATTGATCTAGTTGTTATTGCTGTTCCAAGAGACGCTGTTCCATCTATAATAGAAGAGGCAGTATCAATAAATGCAGGAGCTGCCATAATCATAACTTCCGGATTCAAGGAAACCGACGAGCACGGTGCTGAACTTGAAAAACAGATTGTTGACATATCCATAAAAAGCGATTTGAGAATACTCGGCCCAAACACCATAGGCCTAATAACACCAAATTTCAACGCCACATTTGCGCTTGAAAATACAGTTAGGGGCAATTCCGCACTGGTAGCACAGAGTGGGGGCCTTGGTGTGTACATGCTTGAATGGGCCCAGAAAACAAATACAGGAATAAGCTATTTTGTGAGTCTGGGAAATCAGTCGGATGTTACAGAATCAGATGTATATGAATATTTATCAAATGATGTTGAGACTAGGACAATATTTTCATATATTGAGGGTGTTTCAGATGGAAATAAATTTCTTAACGTGGTTCCAAAAATTGTGAATAAAAAACCCATGATATTCTTAAAAGGCGGCGTTTCAAAAACGGGTTCAGCCGCAATTAAAACACATACAGGAAGTGTTGCAGGATCCATTGATATTTTCAAAGCAGCGGTAAGAACTTGTGGGGGTATATTTGTCGATAATCTTGAGGATTTATTGAATATAGCAAGGCTTGTAAATTCAGGGGAAAATGTCTCAGGGGATATATTGATTATAACAAATTCAGGTGGGCACGGAGTTCTAACCACTGATGCAATTTCTCTTGGAAATATGAATGAAATCGAATTGCCTGAAAGAATCAAAGCATCTCTTTCTTCAGTACTGCCAAAGCAAAGTGTGGCAAGAAATCCAATTGACCTTTCAGGAGATGCTGATTATGAAAGATACCGCAATGCCCTTGAAATAGTCAAAGATCTTGACTGTACAAAACTGGTAATAGTACAGTCATTGCCCATGGTAACATGTACGGATGTTGCCAGAGCAATCATGAAGTACAAGGGCAAAAGCGTTATAGGGGTTGTTATGGGCAGTGATGAAGATTCTGCATCAAGAATACTTGATTCCGCATATATACCCTCATTCAGATTTCCCGAGGACGCTGTAAAATCAATTAGATATATTGCCCTTAGGTCAACACCATATAAGAAAATGAGAATAAGTGAACCACCACACGATGCATATGAAATAACCGGGGAAAAATCATATATAAGAGACTTTGAAGCCCTTAAATTGATGGAAATTTATGGAATCAAAACACCAAAATGGAAAATTGTTGAAGATGAAAAGGATCTTGCAGAAGCGGCAGATTCAATTGGATATCCTCTCGTGATGAAAATATCCACTGATGAGCCAGTTCATAAAACCGATGTGAATGGTGTTATCATGAACGTACAGAAGGAAAATCTGAAAGAGTCTTATGAAAAACTCAATTATAAAAGAATATTATTACAGGAACAGATCAGCGGTGCTGAGGTTTTTATTGGCGGCATCAACGATCCTGTATTCGGGTATACCGTTGTAACCGGTGTTGGCGGCATTTATATGGAGGTTTTAAAGGATTTAAGTTATGGACTTGCACCACTTTCTGAAGATGAAGCAATGTACATGATGGACGAAAGCAAAGTATCAAAAATGCTGTCAGCCAGAAAAAGGAATTATGATAACTTTTCAGTTGTGCGTGCCATAACAAACATTTCCAGAATGATTGTGGACCTTAAAATCAATGAAATGGATATCAATCCTGTTATTGTAAATGAAAAGGGTGCTTTTGCCGTTGATGTGCGTATAATTTTAAATGGAAAATAAATATAAAATAAATTTTTAAATAATTTTAACGATTGTGAGCGAGAAGCTCCTTTATGCAATAGGGTGGCATATCACTAAAACTCATCCTGAAATTTTTCTGTTATGAATCTATCTATCGCATTTCTGCCACTTAACATGGCCTTTCGAATGTCATACTGATCCCCATCATAGAGTGAAAAATCAAAATCTCCCTGCTTAATAAATTCGATTCCAAGTTTTTTTGCCATTTCCATATATGGGTCCTTCCTTGATCTATCAAGGGAATCCAGGCTTCTCAAACTCATTTTTACCTTATTTGTTTCGGCAATTTTCAACGCCAAATCATGATATTTAAAAACGTTTGAATCAATGGAAATATCCCTTATCTCAAGATCCGGATAGGTCTTATCTGGTAAACAGTCTATGGCATCTTCAGGTGCATAATCATGAATAATTTTGATTCCTGTTCTGTCAAACACCCTCTTATAATAATCAATTAAGGTGAAAAAATCCCTTTTTTTATATTTATCATAAATTTCATTCATCTGGCCGCCAATGTTGTTGTTTTCATAAATTGATACGTTAAACCCAAGCCTATGTGCGTAAAAAGCAGCTTCAAGACCCTTTATTCCTGCACCTTTTATAGGGATATCACCATTATATTTTTCATGCTTTATGTAGGTTTCATATCCAAGATCAGGATTTACCGAACACCTTACCTCTGATGATGCCAGATCTCTGCATGCCTGATTGCATCTAATACATGGTCTGTTTAAATTGCCTGAAATTCTATGGGGAAAGTGCGCATCCGCTAGGGCCCCTCTGCCTACGGAAACAATATCTACCATTTCCAGCATTTTTTCAACATCATTTATGTTTGTTGCGGATCCCACA
Source organism: Thermoplasmata archaeon (assembly GCA_021846395.1). Lineage (GTDB taxonomy): Archaea > Thermoplasmatota > Thermoplasmata > Thermoplasmatales > Thermoplasmataceae > Acidiplasma. Next base: position 15,102 of record JAJZXB010000008.1, read on the forward strand.
AGTATTACAGGTTTATTGATCTTCCTTGTATATTTGTCATATATATGTGCATGATTTGAATAAAATGATGCGGATGAACCTGGCGGCTCAAATCTTCCTGCGGAATAATGTACATAATCAATATTGTTTATTGATTCCCCAACCTTCAACCCATAATCAGAGCCATAACCATCATGCTCATCCTCATAAAGGCTGAGTCTTATGCCAAGAGTTATGTCCATTGAGTCCTTAATATTGGATGAAATCTCATTGATAATCCTCAGACGATTTTCCAGTGAACCACCATATTTGTCAGATCTTTTATTTAGATATGGTGAAATAAATTCAGATAATAAATAAGCATGTGCTCCGTGAAGCTCTACACCATCAAAATTTGCCTGTTTAGCCAGTTTTGCAGATTTTATGAATTCTTCAATAATATTGTTAATATCGTCAAGAGTCATCTCCCGCGGGTGGAAATGTCCATAACCAGTTTTCGAAGGGGCCATTGGAATCTCCCTGTTCAGATCAGGATTTGCTTTTCCACCAGCATGCACAAGCTGAATAAATACCTTTGAGCCATTTTTATGTATTGAGTCAGTTAATCTTGATAATTTTGGAACCTGTGATATATGAAAGATGCCCAGTTCATTGGGAGAGCCCTTTGCATTTATTTGGTCAATATATGTATACTCAGTAATTATCAACCCAAATCCTCCCCGGGCACGTTCTGAAAGGTAATTTATATGGTTATCATTAGTTGTACCATCTGGATTTGCAATGTTTGATATCATCGGCGACATTGCCAACCTATTTTTTAATTCGGTTTTTCCAATTTTTATTTTTTGTTCAAATTTCATATGCACATAAAATGATTAAATGATTTAAACCTTAACCAGCGGCGGATATAATAAAAATTTCATCAATAAGTATAATAATATTCTCCATTTTGCTTCTGTTCCCTGTCAAGAGAACTATCTTCCTTATTGATTCTAGGTCTTTTTGTTATTTCATCCCTTCTGAAAGTTATTCCAAGATTTTTAAGGAATACATTCATTCCAGTGCGCATGTCAAGGGGCCCAACACTTTTACCCTCCATCCCCTGTTTTCCACTGAAAACAATAAGTGCATCTGATATGAGGTCAATGAGATATATATCGTGATCTGCGACTATAGCACTTTTTTTATTATTTTCTATGACTCTTCGAATAATTTTCGCCACATTCATTCTGTATGAAGAATCAAGATGTGCCGATGGCTCATCTATTAAATATATGTCTGCTTCTTTTGATAGGGTCAGGGCAATGGATGTTCTCTGCATTTCACCACCTGACAGGTCTGCCACGTTTTTCTCGTAAAGTTCTTCTATGTCAAGCGGTGCTATTACTTCATTTTTAATAAATGGTTCCTGGAGTTTTTCTTTTAATGTTGTTGAGAATAACTCATAAACGGTGCCTTCAAAATCCGTTGATATATACTGTGGTTTGTACGCTATTTTCAACTCATTTTCGACAAAACCAGAATCTGGCTTTATTGAACCTGAAAGCATTTTTATGAATGTGGTTTTTCCAAGGGCATTTTGACCAAGTACTCCAATAACCTCTTCCCTGTTGATGTACCCCTCTCCAACATGAAGGTCAAAGTTATCAAAATGTTTTGACATTTCGGACCATGATGTTATTTTAGCGGCAACACTGGTTCTCTTGCTTGACTTGACATTAAAATCTATTGAGTTTTGCCTGATTCTCACATTTTCTTCCTTTAAGTAGCCGGATAAAAAGGCATTTATGGCTTTATTTGTGGATTTTTCTTTAGTAACTACACCATATGCTCCTGGCCCCCCATAAACAAGATTTATCTGATCGGCCATCTTATCTAGCAGAGCAAGGTCATGCTCAACAACCATCACAATTTTGTTTCTTGAAAGTTTTCTTATAATTTCTGAAATTCTTATACGCTCATTTACATCTAGATAAGATGAAGGCTCATCAAACAGGTAAATATCCGCATCCTTCATCAATGTCATTGCAATGGCAAGTTTTTGAAGTTCTCCGCCTGATAGGTTCTTTATATCCCTGTTAATAACGGTTTCCATCGAAAGTTCCGAAACGATTGTATCCATATTTCCATGATCATTTTCTCTGAGAATATCTCCAACTTTTCCATTAACAACCCGCGGTATTAAATCCACATACTGATTCTTTAAAACAGCACGGCTTGAACCGTCGTATAAATCCTTGAAATATTGCCCCATAACACTCTTTGAAAACCTTTTTATCACATCATCCTTATCAATTTTTGAATTGAAGTTTCCAAAATTTGGAATTACGACGCCTGATAAAATATTCATTGTTGTAGTTTTTCCCAGGGCATTCTGTCCAAGGAGTGCAGTAACTCTACCTCTGGATAAAATTGGTAAGGAATATAACCTGAATGAGTCCATTCCATACTGATGCACTATACTCTTGTTCAGTTCATCAGGTATACTCACAATTTTTATTGCATTGAATGGGCATCGTTTAACACATATTCCGCAACCAATACATAATGATTCGGTAATTACAGGTTGGGAATCAAAATCTTCAAATTCTATTGTTTTTGCCCCATTTCTTACCGGAGGGCAGTAATATCTACATTCATGATTGCATCGTTTTGGATGGCATCTATCACCATCAAGAATGGCTATATGCATACTTTATCTCTTAATTTGGTCTCCAGTATTCATCCGGTATTTCATCATAAATATCAAATTTTGATTTATCGGATGTATTTGACAGATTCATGTTTGAAAGTTCAACAATTCTGTTGACATTTAATAGCCAGTAATGAATTCTCCATTCTCGCCCATCAAATAATGTTGTTTCCTCCCTTTCCGTTTCCATAATCCCAAGATCTTCCATGGTATAAAAGACATCACGATCTTCAGGTTCAAGCATATTATCTATGACACGGGTATTATACCCAAAGAAATTAATAATATGTTCTGCTGAAGATTCAGACTCTTCTGAACCCATTTTCTTCTGCTGCAAACTCAAACCATTACTAATGGCCCTTGCAAGTTCATCTATTTTTACATAATAGCGATACTTCATTTTCTGAACTTCCATACTGCTTGTTGCCATATTGATCCACCTTTATATTGTACACCATATTACATTTTAAATAATAAGGTTATTCAATTATAATTATTAATAATGCAATATATAAACATTACTAAAAACAAAAAGAACAATTCTATACATAGCACATTTTATACACAGACTAAATTTGTAATGAAGGAAAATTTTGAAACAGTTGATAAAACCAGCATAATGAAGCAATTTATTCAAAAAAATAATTAGGATTCCATCATTGGCCATTCTATCATAAAATACAAATTTTATACCTGTTCATCAACACAAATCAGTTTATTGTTAAATAAAATTATATTTATATAAAGTTATTAAAAACTTTTAACCATTATGAGATATACATGCATGAATCTTATATTCCCCTCACGAAATGACAAAACCAAACTGGAAGTCTTCAATGAAAATATAGGAAATAAAAAAATCATTGAAAACCGTGTTATTTATGAGTATGAAACTGAATTTGATGAGAGTTTTGTTAAGGAATTCCTTGAAAAAAATAAAATTATGGAAGGTTATGAAGAATATTTATCCAGAAAAATAGCTGATAAGTTAAAAAACAGAAATTCAAAAATAATGGGGATACTGAATTCCACACCAGATTCTTTTTACAGTGGTTCCAGAGTGAGTAATTTTTCAAATATTGACAGAATAATAGATGAAAAACCAGATATAATAGATATTGGAGGTGAAAGCACAAGGCCCGGAAGCGAGCCAGTTCCTGTAGAGAAGGAAATAGCAAGACTGGAGCCGGTTATCGAATATGTAAAATCATCCACAGATATACCTGTATCAATAGATACAAGAAACCCCGAAACACTAAAAAAAATGTTGAAATATGACCTTGATTATATTAACGATATTTCAGGTTTTGAAAATAAGAAAATGATCTCTCTGGCTGTTGAAAACAACCTAAAATGCGTTGTAATGCATATGCGTGGCGTCCCCAAAAACATGCAACAATTTACAAGTTACGATGACATGTTTTATGAGATAAATAAATCGTTCTATAAAAAAACAGGTGAAATGGTCAAATTTGGAGTGAAACCGGAAAATATTATACTCGATCCTGGAGTTGGATTCGCCAAGGACTTTGCGGGAAATATTGAAATAATAAAATCACCATGGTCATTTTTTATTGGTTTTGAAACATTATTCGGCACATCCAGAAAGGGTTTTCTTGGAAATATTACCTCCTCAAAGATTGAAGAACGTCTTGGGGCTACAATAGCAACATCTATATACCTGAACAAAAATGGTGTTGACATTTTAAGAGTGCACGACCCAAAACAGAATAGCGATGCAATAAAAACCTTTAATTATCTAGAAAATTAGGCGATTAACAAATTATTATCTATGTTTTTTACGTATAGTTTAAATATACCCCTACAATTATTCTTTTAATGATGAGAGTTCCGTACAAAGTAAACCTTCCCACGGGAGAACGATATACATTTATAAAAAATACATTAAGAAATAGAACTCTATATACTGTTTGCGAAGAGGCTCACTGTCCGAATGTAGGTGAATGCTGGGGAAACGGAACAGCAACATTCATGATTCTGGGTTCAAACTGTTCAAGAGGGTGCAGATTCTGTGCGGTTACCCATGGCAATATGCTGCCTCTGGATAGGGATGAGCCACAGAAAGTATATGATTCAATTAAACTTATGAAACTTGATTATGTGGTTATAACATCAGTTGATAGAGATGATTTGCCTGATAAGGGTTCAGAAGCATTTGCAAATGTCATAAAACGGCTGTATGATCTAAAAATTAAAATAGAGGTTTTAATTCCGGATTTCAGTGGAATTCCAGATTTTATTGACAGAATTATTGAGGCAAAACCTGATGTAATAGCACATAACATTGAAACTGTCAGAAGATTAACGCATAGCGTAAGGGATCCAAGAGCCACATACGATCAGAGTTTGAATGTTTTAAAACATATTAAAAAGAAAAGCAATATAATAACAAAATCCTCTATAATGATAGGCCTGGGAGAAACCGATGACGAGGTTCTTGAAACAATGAGGGACCTGAGAAATTCTGGGGTCAATATTTTAACCGTGGGTCAGTATCTTAGACCTACAAAGAAACAGCTTGAAGTGGTTGAATATTGTTCAATGGATAGATTTAGGTTTTTTGAAGAAAAAGGCTATGAATACGGGTTTGATTATGTGGCATCTGGCCCTCTGGTGAGAACATCGTATAAAGCAGCTGAAGCATATATAAAAGGCAAAATTGAAAAAGGTGCTAAGAATGATTGAGGAAACTGATATTAGTGATGAAAAATTGTTGAATGCATATAAAAATTTAATTATTGAAAGATTTATGGATAAAAAAATGCTTAATGCAAGCAGGCAGGGTTTTTTACCATTCTACATCCCCTTAATGGGGCATGAGGCAATGCATATTGGCCTTGGGTTGGCTTTGCGTAAACAGGATTTTATATATCCGTACTACAGGGATTTTGGCGTGCTATTGCAGATGGGAATACCAATAGATACTATAATGTCCCAGGTATTTGCGACAGCAAACGACAATGAGCTTGGTAGAGACATGCCAGACCATTTCTCACTGAAAAAATACAATATCGGAGCTGTGATAACAACTGTTGCAGGACATTTAATGTCTGCAGCAGGAATAGCTTATGCAAGAAAATATAGAAAAATAGAAGGAAGCGTTATTACAACATTTGGGGATGGTGCAACCTCAACACCAGATTTCCCAGTGGCTATGAATTTTGCTGGTGTTTATAACCTGCCTATGGTATTTTTCTGTGAAAACAACGGATTTGCTATTTCAATTCCAACATATCCCAGTGAATCTGGGCAGAAGAGTGCATATGAAGAAACTAAGGGCATGATATACAGAAAGGCAGAAGCATATGGATTCAATGGCATCAGGATTGACGGAACAAATTTCATAGAAGTTTACAAAAATACAAGAAAAGCACTTGAGGATTCAAAAAATACTCCCATACTTATTGAGGCAATGAGTTATAGAATGGGTCCCCACTCAACAGCAGATGACCCAAATAAATATAGAAAAAATGAGGTGACGGAAGGCAGCGAAAAGGATCCAGTTACTGTAAGCCAGAGAATATTAAAGGAAATGAACATTCTTGATGATGACAAAATAAGGGAAATTAATGATGAAGTTGATGATTTTACTTCAAAACTGATCAATAAATATGAGAAGGAGGCAAAACCCGATAAAAGCACAATACTGGACAATCTTTATGAGGAAGAGCCATGGTATATCTCAGAAGAAAGGGGTGATTTGCAGTGACATTGATGACAATGGTGAAGGCTATTAACAGTGCCCTTGACAACGCAATGGAAAAGGATGATTCAATAATATTGCTTGGAGAAGATGTAGGAGTGGATGGAGGAGTTTTCAGGGTCACGGATAACTTATTCAAAAAGTATGGAAAGGACAGGGTCCTTGACACTCCATTATCGGAACTTGGAATAGTTGGATTCGGAATTGGAATGTCCATGGCTGGCCTCAAGGCAATACCGGAAATACAATTTCAGGATTTTATTTATACGGCAATGGATCAAATTATCAGCCAGATGGCAAAATTGAGATACAGAACAAATGGAGATTATACACTGCCTATGGTACTTAGAACTCCATATGCAGGTGGCGTTCATGGAGGTCCATACCACTCACAGAGTGGAGAGGAATATTTTGCAACCACCCAGGGCCTTACTGTTGTTACACCCTCCAACCCGTATGATGCAAAGGGTTTATTATTATCATCCATAGAGTTGAACGATCCGGTAATATTTCTAGAACCAAAAAGATTATACTATGCAGGCAAAATGGACATTCCTGACGACTATTATACTGTGGATTTAAGGAAAGCAAAATTACTCCACGAGGGGGATGAATTATCCATCATAACCTATGGGCCTGCAGTGCCCCTTGTTATGAACACAGTAAAAAACAATAACATCAACGCGGACGTTATCGATTTAAGAACCATAAACCCTTTTGATGTTGATACAGTATTGAAAAGTGTACAAAAAACAACCAGAGCTTTAATAGTAACTGAATCGCCAAAAATGTTTGGTGTCAGTGCGGAAATATCAGCAACTCTGGCAGAAAAGGCAATAGATTATTTATCGGCACCCATATTGAGAGTTGCAGGTTTGGATATACCGATACCATTTGCCCTCGAGGAATATTATGTGCCAAGTGAGAAGAGAATGATGAGCGCAGTTAATAAAATTATGCAGTACAGGTGATATCATGTATACAGTTAAGTTACCCCCAATAGGAGAAGGAATACAGGAAGGAGAGATTGTAAAATGGTCAGTTAAAGAGGGAGATCAGGTAAAAAAAGATCAGGAATTGGTAGAAGTGATGACGGATAAGATCACAGTGAAAATACCATCACCTGTTTCAGGCAGAATTTCAAAGATACTTGTTCCGGAGGAAATAACGATAAATATTGACGAACCAATAGTCCAGATTGATTCACCTGATGAATCCAATGATGTTAGCACAGATGAAAGCACAAATAAGGGGGCTGTTGAATCACACATCCCACAGGAACATCCTACGGACGGCAGAATACCATCAGTAAAGGCCACCCCATCTGTGAGGGCATATGCAAAATCCAATAATGTTGATTTGGTGATGGTAAAGCCATCAGGCCAGGACAACAGGATAACAAAGGACGACATTGACAGCTATTTAAAGCAGGCAAAGCCACAATCAAACATCTCTGTTGAAACAAAACAGGAAGACGAAATATTCAAAATTACTGGCATTAGGAAAGCAATTTTTGACAAAATGACCAAATCAAAGCAGATAATGCCACATTTCACGGTTTCAGACTTTGTTGATACAGAAAATATTACCAGAACAATTGAGCATTACTCAAAAAAGAGCTATCTGAGCTTCACATCCTTTTTTGTGAAGGCATGTACCATAGCATTCAAGGATTTCCCAAAACTGAATGCAATATATAATGAAAACGATAAAAACTATACAATTAAAAAGTCATACAACATAGGCGTTGCGGTTGATTCTCCATATGGGTTAACGGTTGTTGTTATAAAGGATGCGGACAGGAAAGACATAAAAACAATATCAAAGGAGATAAAGGACCTTGCCGAAAAAGCAAGAAACAATGATTTAACTCTGGGCGATATTCAAGGTTCAACATTTTCAATTACAAATATTGGCGCAATAGGCGGTATAATGTCAACACCAATTATCAATTATCCAGAGGTTGCCATTCTGGCTGTAAATTCGCGAACGTCAAACTTTGTTGACGGGGAACTAAAAGGCGGCCTTTTACTTACACTGGCATGCGACCACAGGCTTATTGATGGTGCTGAAGCTGCACGTTACCTTCAGAAGGTAAGGGAAATACTTGAGCACCCAATGATGTTCATAGGTGATTGAATGGATTATGACGTTACAATTATAGGCGCTGGAGCAGGAGGATATCTTGCAGCCTTTTACCTTGCCCGGAAAAAGAAGAAAGTTCTGATAATTGAAAAGGAAAAATTTGGTGGAGAATGCCTGAATTATGGGTGCATACCATCCAAAGCATTGATTGAATTGAGCGAAAGCATCAATTATCTTGAAACCATGCCGGGCATGAAAATCAACTATGATCTTGATTTGAACGAATGGCAGAAATGGAAAAACTCAATGATAGGCAAAATAACTGGCAATGCAGAAAGGGCATGCAAGGCAAAGGGGGCAAATGTAATATACGGAACGGGAAAGATTATTGATAAAAATACAGTTTCCGTGAATAATTCGGAATATACGTCCCACTTTATCATCATAGATACTGGCTCTGTACCTGTAAAAGTTAAGGGAATTGATGATGTTTATTACAATAGGGAAATACTTGATATTAAAAATATACCAAAAAAATTGGTGATAATTGGTGGAGGTTACATTGGTGTGGAGATCGGAACAGCTTTCAGAAAACTCGGGTCAGAAGTTTATATAATTGAAATGAAGGAACGCATTCTGCCTGAGGTGGAGGAAGACTTATCAAGAGCAGTTGATAGAAAATTGACAAAACTCGGTATAAACATTCTAACCTCATCAAAAGTTATTTCGGTTAAAAAATCAGGTGCCTATACTGTAAAAATTGAGAATCATGATGATTTAACAGCCGATATTGTCTTGATGTCAGTTGGCAGAATTCCCAATACAGAGAATCTTGGAATCGATAATGCGGGAATAGTTATGGACGGGAAGTTCATTAAAACTGATGACCATAAGAGAACAAATGTGGGTAACATATATGCAATTGGGGATGTTTCAGGTGATCCAATGCTTGCACATAAAGCGTTCTATGATGCATATGTAGCTTCCGAAAATATATGTGGAAATAATGTAGTTTCTGACTATAAATCCATGCCCCTTGTTATATATACTGATCCGGAAATTTCATTTACAGGAAAAACAACTGAGAAATATAAAAAGGTCCCGGTTATGGCAAACCCAAGATCATTGACAATGAATCAGAATGAAGGTTTCTTCAAAATATTTTATGATGATGATGGCACAATAGCTGGCGCTGGCATAGCTGCCCCAAGGTCGTCGGAAATAATAAGCGAAATTGGAATAGCTGTTGAAGCTGGGCTGAATATGAAGGATATGTTTTTAACAATACATCCACATCCAACTATTTCCGAGGGGATAAAGGATGCCTGTGAGGAATAATTATTATATAGATTTAAAAAAAATGGATTATAACAGATGCCTGGAGCTGCAGTATGACCTTGTAAACTTAAGGGGAGAAAATAAAATACCAGACACTATTGTTTTTGTTGAACATAATAATGTTTACACAATTGGCAGGAAGGCAGACCCAAAAAACTACAAAAACATCAACGTTATTAAAACGGACAGGGGTGGAGATGTAACATATCACGGTGAGGGCCAACTTGTTGCATATTTTATTTTTGATGTGAATATTGATGGTAAGAGGGAAATAAGAAAATTTCTTGAAAAAATAGAGAATTCATATATAGACATGCTTAAAAATAATGGATATCAGGCAATGCTTGATGAGGAGCCCGGCATATGGATAAAAACTGTAAATGGAAAGAGAAAGGTGGCTTCAGTGGGCCTTGCAGTAAAGGATCACATATCATATCATGGGGTGGCAATGAATATAAGTGAACAGTCAATTTATGGATTTAGAATGATAAATCCCTGTGGAATGAACAGCGAAGTTATGTCGTATATAAACATGGAAAGAGAAAAAGCAATAGATCAATTATTAAAACATTTTACAACTTATTTTGGCAAATTTGAAAGAATCGAATTGAGTGACATTCTGAGTTAGGATTCTCTCTTAATATCCCATATCCTTTCAGTTATTCCCAGCCTTTTATTTGATGCAAGGGCATGCATGAATAAAAGTGAAGATAGTCTGTTCAAATATATAAGAACATATTTATTAACCGGCATCTTTTTGGAAACGAAAACAGCAAGCCTTTCCGTCCTTCTTGAAATGGATCTGGCAAGATGCAGGGATACAGATGATATATCGCCCCCAGGTATCACAAATAGATGTATTTTGCCTATTTCTTCCCTGTATTTTTTTACCGATTCTTCAAGCCATTTTACATTTTCTTCCTTAATTGTTCTGTGTGTACTCTGAGCAGTTAAGTCCTCACCAACTACAAAGACATCATCTTGTATTCTTATGAGGTCATTTTTTATATCGTCCCATCTGGAGTTTATCAGAGCATAACCTATAAATGAGTTTAATTCGTCAAGAGTTCCCTGAAGGTCAACCATAGGGGAATCTTTTCCAACCCTTATCCGCAAACCTGTGTCAGTTTCTCCAGAATCTCCTCTTCGTGTAAACATATTATTCACACATCATAATGTTGAATTTAATTTTTTGTGAGCGATTTCAATAAAAATAGTATAATATATATGCAGCTTTTATTAAATTTATATTTTCAATCTTTCCTCTTGATTGTTATGGGAAGTACATCATTGTTGAATTCGGAAATGGCTATTTCTATGGGGTCTATCATATCAGGGGGAACATCAATAATAACCGGTGCACCCATAGCAATTTGCAAAGCTCTTGCACCAATTATCCGTGCCTTTTCAAATTTGGTTAACATCATAAAAATCATTCAAAACTCACCCTATATTAAATAACTATAAATAAATCTTTCTATATATAACATTTCCAACTTTTAGTTGATGATTATAGGAAAATTTTTGTAATTATAGTTGTTTGTTTGATAATTAGTACCATTCATAAGTGGCTAAGATTAAATTACCGTTTCGGGAAAATATTCTTGTGTCTTTATATATTGAAAACAGGTAAGATAAATAATATAATATTTGAACCTAAAAGGTGAGAATAATTGCAATAAATAATAAATATTTTAATATATGTCTAGTAATATAGTAAATAAATGGACACTTACTTTGACAGTGAAGAATTCAATAGGTGGATGGCGAATGCAAAATTCACATTAAAATCGGCAATCAATGATAAAGATTCAGAATTTTATAACTGGGCATGTTTTAAGGCACAGCAATCAGCAGAATATGCTGTTAAAGCATACTTAAGGGGAGTCGGTTCGAATACATTTGGTCATTCTATTTCATTATTATTAAAAAATGCTAATTTTGATAATGATATAATAAATGTTGCTAAAACAATTGATAAATTTTACATCCCAACAAGATACACAGATGCATGGCCCGATGGCATTCCATCTGATTATTATACATATAATGATGCAGAAGAAGCAATTGATGCTACTGAAAACATAATAAATGAGGTTGAAATAAGATGGAAATCATTGAAAAAAGAATAGCCGAAAGAAATAATGTAATAAAAAATGCAAAGGAATATGCGAATAACCTAAATTTTAAATGCAGTGTTTTTTTAATTGGATCTTATGCAAGAGGGGATTTCAATTTATGGAGTGATGTTGACTTAATCATTATAGGCAGTTTTACTGGCAATCCCGTTGAAAGATTGAAAATTCTTGATTTTCCGGCAGGTTATGAAGTCATACCATTAACATTAAATGAAGTTATAAAAATGAAAAACAAAAATAATAAATTGATTATTGATGCATTCAATGAGGGCGTATTGTTAAGAGATGACTTTAAGATTATGAATGCAATTAATTCAGGAATTTGAAACATTCATGCAAAGAGACTTAAAATTCAGACATTCAGTATTGAGGATCTAATCATATTTAACATTACGATATAGCAAAATTGATTCTTCACCCTATTGTGTGGGTAACTAAATACAAATTATTCTGGAAACCCTATAAATGAATCCATAACAGCAATAATAATTATTATAAAATATTTTTATATAGTTTATTAAAGGAAAATACGGTTATTACAGTTTTTATAACGATATTAATTTAATCGGTTTTTCATATAACCCATTCTATTATGGTTTAGAAGATGCGTTGACTATATTAAAAATCTGGGAACAACAAACAAATCCGATAATAATAACACCATTGCATGTTAGAACAGGATTAATGAATTATGATGATAGAAATTATGTTGCCAGAAGGATTTCAAGAGAAATGTTTTTTGGTTATACATATATAAAATATTATGATTTTTATATTCCCGTATCTGATATAGAAAAAACATTAATTGATTTTATTTATTATAATGAAAAGATACCAGAATATTTGTTTGATTATTTAAAAGAAAATGCAAGCAAAAAAATATTGAAAAATTACACTTCAAGAATTAACAAAAAAGAAATAAAAAATAAACTTTTAAAATCCTTAAAAATTTAATGTATTAATAATTGATATTTTATAAAAATCATATATTTTAATCATGAATTATCAGAATAAAAAAATTGCAAATAAAAATATATTTGCAATTCCCTTATTATATATTGCATTTTTAATAATATTGGGATCTAATTTATATATGCATAAAAAGAAACGTTACCATGAAGGTTATGCACATTATCATCCCAATCTTTTCTATGAAATACACGATCCTTTATTAAAAAAAATGGTTTATCGGACTTACGTAGGGGCTCTGGAGTTCCAGCGTTAATAAAAATAAGAATATTAATTATATATGTTCCTTAAAGTCAAGTTTATTGAATGGAGGCGCTCCCTTGTTTATCTTGAACTCGTTTATTGACAATAGATAATCGAAATTTCCAGTTATTTTCTCAGAAAACATGGTTTTCCACACATTCTCTGCACCAGAAGGAACATAGGGATATAACATAAGTGTGAGATACTGTGCAATTTTAAGAGAGACAAAAATTTTATTATTGCATCGTTCCCTATCAGTTTTTATTAATTTCCACGGCTCAGATCTGTTGAAATAATTGTTGGCGAGCATGGTGAGTTCCAGCCAGATTTGCATGCCCTTTTTTATATGAACACGGGATATTTCATCTCTATAAGTCTGGAATTTTTCATTCAGTTCATCCAGAACTTGTTGGTCATCAGCATCAAGATTTTCAGGTATTTTTATATTTATATCATTTTTTGCTATGAAACTTTCCATTCTATATATATAATTTCCATATTTATCCACAAGTTCAGAGTTAACCTTCTCCTGAAACTCCCTTAGTGAAAAATCTGAATCACCGGTTTCCGGCAGAATAGAAGATAGATAATATCTCAATGAGGATTTGTCAACTATTTTTAGGACATCATTGACTGTATATCCAATGCCGCGGCTCTTGGAAAACTGTTCTCCTTCAAATCTGAGATATTCATTTGCAGGAACATTGTATGGAATATTGTAATGCCCGTGTATCAGAAGCATTGATGGCCATATTATTGTATGGAATGGTATATTGTCCTTTCCAATAAAATAATATGAGTTTATATCCTTATTTAACCAGAAATCCTTCCAGGAATTTTCACTGCCAATATCCTTTGAATATGTTCTCGCTCCCGTTATATATCCTATTAAAGCCTCAAACCACACATATATTTTCTTATTCTCGTAGCCTTCCAGGGGTATTGGAACGCCCCAGTTAAGGTCCCTTGTAATGGCCCTGGGCTTGAGCCCCTCACTCACAAAATTTCTGGTGTATTTCAGGACATTTGATTTCCAGAAATCCTTTGTATCAAGATATTCTGTAAGCCCATCTTGAATTTTATTAAGCATTAAAAAAAAATGTTCAGTTTCTCTGAATTCGGGTGTTTCTCCTGTACTTTTGCATATGGGGTTTATTAGTTCTATGGGATCAAGAGTTCTGCCACAGTTATCGCACTGATCGCCCCTTGCCGAATCATAATTACAGTATGGGCATACCCCCTCAATATACCTGTCAGGCATGAATTTTGCAGATTTTTTACAGTAGGGAGAAACCATGTATCTTTTTTCTATGTACCCTTTATCATAAAGATTAAGAAAAAATTCTGCAACGTCCTTAACATGTTCTGGATCTGTTGTTCTGGTAAATTTATCAAAAACTATATCGATGTTTCTGAATGTTTCTTCATGTTCTTTATGGTATCTATTGGCTATTTCCTGCGGTGTTGTATTATTTTTTTCCGCAGTTATGGTTATGGGTGTGCCATACTCATCGCTTCCTGATATGAATAATACATCTTTGCCGTTCAACCTATTGAATCTTACAAATATATCGGCACCCAGATACGCTCCGGCTATATGCCCAAGATGTAACGGCCCATTTGTATAGGGTAAAGCACAATTTACCATTATTTTTTCATTCATTTAAACTATATTATAATTAAAAATTTAAGATTTGCCAATAAGCTAATTAAATAAAATATCTGGTAAATTTATTAATTCAACTGATCAATTGTTTCCTCTACCGCAGTTTTTACGGCCTCATCACTTGTGTATTTGCTTTTCCAGCCAAGATTTTTAAGCTTTTGTATATCAAGGAATGTTTTTTTCACATCTCCAACCCATCCTCTGCCGTTTATTCCTCCAGTAAATTTATATTCAACATTTTTTAATCCCAGGCCATTTACAACATAGTCTGCAATTTTTTTAACCGATGTTGTTTCTTCATTTCCAAGATTTATTATGTCAGTTTTATCCAGTTTTTCATGAATAAATATCATTGAATTAACGCAGTCAATAACATGCATATACGATTTTTCCTGAGTACCATCCCCTAGAATTTCCAGTTCATTTTTGTTTTTATTTAGTTTATTGATAAAATCGTAAATTACCCCGTGTGTGGAGTTTTTACCCACAATATTAGCAAATCTGAAAATTGATCCTTTGATTCCGTAATAATGTGAATATGCAGTGATAAAACCCTCATTTGCCATTTTTGAGGCGCCATATGATGATATGGGCATATAAGGCCCATAATTTTCTGGAGTTGGCATTATTTTTGCCTCACCATAAACAGTTGAAGACGATGCAAATAAAATCTCATTCACTTCCATTTTTCTCATATATTCCAGAATCTTCTGTGTAACAACAACATTGTTGTCAAAATCCTTCATCGGATCATCTGAACCGTATCTCACATCAGAATTTGCGGAAAAATGTATGACAATATCAATATTCTTTATTTTTTCCAGATCAGTTTTAAGGATATCGTCATTGATAAAATTAAAATTTTTATTTGCATTAAATTTTTTAATGAATTTATCTCCAACATGATTATTTAAATTGTCAATTACTGTTATATTATTGGTTTCTATAAGCTTTTCTACCATATTTGAACCAATAAAGCCAGCCCCACCTGTAATCAGTATATTTTTATCCTTCATTTATGTTAATTGCAAAGATAATGATAATGGTTTTTATATTAATAATTCATTACCAACTATGACATATTATTTCAAATGTAAGGATTTAGGATGGGGCTGCTCATTTGAACACCATGCTGAGAAGAAAGATGATCTGTATCCAAGAATAAGAATACACTTTCATTATGCGCATGCCACCAATGAAATAGATGAAGAAACGTTGAAGAAAATAGATAACGTTATTACCGAAGGCCCAAGAAGGGATGATTTACCGATATAATATTTTGGAAATTAATGGTGTTGTATGGCAGATTCGGATAATAAAATAAAAATAGAAAAGATAAAAGGTTTCAGAGATCACTATCCAGAGGATATGGAAATTAGGCATTCAATATTTACAAGAATCACTGAAACTGCGGAGGATTTTGGATATAAAAGGATAGACTTTCCAAGCCTTGAATATCTGGACTTATATAAATTGAAATCTGGCTCTGAACTTGTTAATCAGACATTTTCATTTGTTGACAAAGGAGGAAGAGAGGTAACAATGATACCAGAAGCAACTCCCTCTACAGTTAGATTATTAACGGCACGCAAGGGTATGCCAAAACCAGTAAGGTGGTATTCTTTTCCAAAAGTTTGGAGATATGAAGAGCCACAGGAGGGGCGCTTTAGAGAGCATTACCAATTTAATGCTGATCTGTTTGGCATTGATTCAGCGAAGGTTGATGCAGAGATCATTGGCCTTGCAACGAGCATTCTTGATAGCCTCGGGTTATCTGGCATATATGAAATAAACATTAATGATAGATATTTAATGGAATATATACTGAAAGATTTAAATATTAATGATATTAACAATGCCTTTTCAATTATAGACAAATATAGAAAAATAAGTAGGGATTCGTTTGTTGAAATGTTTCGTAAACTGGACGCCAATGATGAAAATATAAATAAAATTATAGACTTTTTATCAGAAAAGCTTGATATGAATAGTTTGCCAAAAAAATTGAAGAAGTTGTTAAATAATTACAAAAATATTGAAGATAGAATTAAGAGAATACAGGAAACATCCGAATATGTATCATACTATACACAAAGCACGATAAATTTTGATTTTTCAGTTGTGAGAGGATTATCCTATTATACCGGAATAGTTTTTGAAGCATTCGATATTACTGGAAAACTCAGGGCCATTCTTGGTGGTGGAAGATATAACAATCTTGCAACATTATTGTCTGGAGAAGATATTCCTGCCATTGGTTTTGCACTTGGAGATGCCGTTATAGAATTGCTGTTAAAAAGGCAGAATTTATGGGAAAGAAATATGCGTAAAGTATCCTATTATGTATGTGTATTGAATGATGTAAATCCGGAATACCCCATAACAATAGCCCAGAAAATAAGAAAAACCAATAAAATTGCCTCGTTAGATTTTACTGGAAGGAAATTGCCCGCCCAGTTAAAATCTGCCACTGATTTCGATTACTCAATAATAATTGGAAATGATGAAATAAAAAATAACAGTGTAACACTTAAAAATATGAAAACTGTAGAACAAAAAGTTCTGAGTTTTGATGATTTTATCAAAAGTTTATAACTTTAAAATAATATTTTATAAATTATCTACCTTAAACTTGGAAAAATTTATATGTTATTTTAGGTTTAACGATTAAATGTCTATTGCATTCGTTCTTATTAGCATAATTCCGGGGAAAGAACATGAGGTGTACAATAAAATTTACCAACTAGAGTATATTGTTGAGGTGCATCCACTCCTTGGACAGTATGACATGATTGCCAAAATAGATTCAGAGAAGGATATAGGCAATCTTGTCATAAATGATTTAAGAACAATAAACGGTGTCCTTGACACAAAAACGTTAATGGAGATAAAATTATGAGGTGTAAGTAAAATGGTATTTATTTGGAATTGGTATGCTTTTGTAATGGTTATTGGCGCGTTGTTGGCTCTGGCTTTAATTGTACTTGGTGCAATGACAGCCTATTTCGGCAGCAGTAAAAGCAGGCTTGTTGGCTCTATATTACTTATAGCAGGAATAATTGTAGGTATATCTGTGATATTTGGATCGAATAGTATTGCACACATATCCTTTGTATATCAGGTGCTGGAACCAACATTATTCTACGTTGTTGCATCTGTAATTGGGGTAATTATCGGGCTGTTAATATTCCTCGGAGCAATAATGAAAACTTGAATTTTTTTATTTTAATTTAGTTTTACAATGAAATTAAACATTTAAATGAATTTCTAAGCTAAGTTCAGATAGTTTTGAATACATATGCATTATTCTGATAATTATTTCCCTGAAATCTGCCGCATAATTAGTATGCAGATTCATTTTAATTATGCAGCATGAAACATTCATAGATAATAACAATATTAATATAAAGTTCAATATACTGTTATCAATGATTGAGTGGAATTTAAAAAAAGGATTGCTATACTGGTTCGTATATTTTATAATATTTACAATAGGCACATCATACGTCCTGCATTATAGCATTTATATGTCCTTACTTTATGGCATTTCTATTTCTACTTTTGTTACGATTGTAATGACTTTAGTATATAGATACATGCAAAGGCGTCAGTCTTAAAATTTTAAAAAATTTTAATTAAACGGTATGTATAACCTTTTATGGTTAAGCCTGAGAAATTTATTGAAGATGCAAAAAATGAAATAAAAAATACGTTAAAAGGAAGGGGAATTCTTGCATGCTCTGGTGGGCAGGACAGCACATTGTTATCCGTAATTGCTGGGACATCTGAAAACATCCTCGTTCTGTTTGTGGATACTGGCTTATTGAGATTAAATGAAACAGAACAAGTTAAAGAAATATTTACTAAATTCAAATTGAACTATAAGATAGTAAATGCAAAGGAAAGGTTTTTATCAAATTTAAAGGGAGTAACAGACCCAGAAATGAAAAGAAAAATTATAGGCAAAACATTTATTGATGTATTTGAGGAAGAAGCAAAAACATACGGTGCAGAATATTTACTGCAGGGAACAATTGCGCCAGACTGGATTGAAAGCGGTGGCCAGTCAAGGGATGTAATAAAAAGCCACCATAACGTCGGAGGATTGCCAGAAAATATGAAATTAAAGCTGATAGAACCACTAAGGGACCTGTACAAGGACGAAGTCAGGGAAATATCCAAATATCTGGGGTTGCCCGAAGTTATGCCATTTCCTGGTCCAGGATTATCAATAAGAATTGTTGGGGAGGTTACGGAAGAAAAATTGGAACTGCTCAGGAAAGCAACGTATATTGTTGAAAAGAATATTGTTGAAAAATATCTGAATGATAAACCATGGCAGTACTTTGCAGTCCTTTTACCAGTAAAAACAACAGGAGTTCACGGTGACCAGAGAGTTTATGGAAATACAGTAGCAATAAGATGCATTGACACAATGGATGGCATGACAGGAACATTCTCAAGACCAGACTGGGAACTGCTTGAAAAAATATCAACTGATATAACGGATGAAATACCAGAAGTTAACAGAGTTGTTTATGATATCACAAATAAACCACCTGCA
Source organism: Thermoplasmata archaeon (assembly GCA_021846395.1). Taxonomy (GTDB): domain Archaea; phylum Thermoplasmatota; class Thermoplasmata; order Thermoplasmatales; family Thermoplasmataceae; genus Acidiplasma. Next base: position 34,500 of record JAJZXB010000008.1, read on the forward strand.
ACAATTGAATGGGAATAAAAATTTTACAAATGATTTAAAGCACGAAAGCCACTGCCTGCATGTTGGAATATCTAAACAGTATTTCACATATTCCTGTAATTTTTGTTGTTGAAATGGAAAACTTATGGTTATGTTGTGAGGTGTTCACAGAATCTAAAATTCATAATTGGAATGAAGTGTTTTTAGAAAATATCCATAGAAATTATTATTAATATATTAATCAATATAATACAATGCCGTCAAGACCTGTTGATTGGCTTAATCAATCCAAAAGGGATCTGGAAGAATCAGAGGACTCTATGAATAATGGAAAATATGAATGGGCATGTTTTGCAGCCCAGCAGAGTGCAGAAAAAGCTGTTAAGGCACTTTACCACTCATTAAATAGGGAAATCGGGGGGCGTTCAATATCGAGAATGTTGTCACAGCTTGATGTATTTAACATAAATAATGAGATGATAGAAAAATCAAAGGAACTTGATAGGGTATATATCGGATCAAGGTATCCCGATTATTATACGGAAGGGTCACCATATGAATATTATTCTATAGAAGATGCAAGGAGGTGTTTAAATTATGCCAGAGAAATTTACGAATTCTGTCACAAAAATATTCAAACTTGACTATAATTCAATGAACTTTTAAAGTTAGCAGAGAACAGTGTTGGCACCCATGACACAGAGAATGCATATTTTTACAGAATAAAAACAAATATACAGAGGCTTGTTGATGAGAAAAAACACCTTGATGGTGTAAACAAGGAGATAGAAAAAAGATCAAAGGAAAATCAGGATATTGAAAACATCTCAGACATAAGGGGTATGGGTAAAGCTTCATCTGCTGCTATTGTTTCCGAAATAGGCGATATAGAACAGCTTGACTCACATATTAAACTGGAATCCTATGGTGGAATATCGCCTGATACAAGGGGTTCAGCAGGAAAGATTACAACAAAGGGTGTTACAAAGATAAGGAATCCACATCTTTCACACTGTATACGAATCTGCAGTCTCCATAGTTAACAGTAATTCTACTGAATTTATAAAGGTATATAACAGGGAAATATAAAAATGGAAAGAAACGTGAACAGGCTTATATCAAAGTAGGAAAGGGGTTCCTCTCCCATGTATACAGCATAATAAAGAACCATAAACTCTATTTAGAAAGATTGCCGGAAATTAATATTTGAGAAATAAATTATCAACAACAAACAATAAATCGCAAATCTATTATAGATGCATCCGATAATTAGCATATACATAGAAATTGATTATTACCTATAATTCCAGGATACCCAGAAAAGAAATTATCTGGAATTTTCAAAAGGGATTTTCCGGCATATACATAAACGGAATAATTATATAATAATTTATAATTATATAGAAAATAATGTGATGTTTCATGATGGAAGAAGAGCTATTAATACCAGAAGATGAATACCAGAAATCTGGAGTTCATATTGGTACACAGGTAAAATCAAAGGATATGGATCCCTATATATTTAAAATTCGAAACGACGGTTTATATATTTTGAATATCAAAAAAACAAACCATGCAATTATAGAAGCAGGTAAAATGCTAGCAAGATTTAATCCAGAGGACATACTTGTTGTTGCCCAGAGACAGTATGCATTCAGACCTGTTGCCAAATTTTCAGAAGTTGTGGGCTCAAATTCTATTATCGGAAGATTCATTCCAGGTACATTGACAAATCCGATGTTAAAATCATATTCCTCAGCAAAGGTTATACTTATAACAGATCCTCTGGCAGATACACAGGCAATGAAGGAAGCCATTAGGATAGGAATACCCATAATAGCATTATGTGATGCCAATAATAAAACGGACTTTGTTGATATTATACTTCCAACGAATAATAAGGGAAGAATGTCATTGGCAGTTATATATTGGATTCTTGCCAGGGAAATACTTAAGGATCGTGGCGATATAAAAGCCTATGATGAAATGAAAGCCAAGGTTGATGATTTCGAAGTACAGATTTAAACATCTTTCAATCTATTTATTTCTATATATCTTAATTCCCCGTTACAATATCCTGAAAATAATATTTTTTTTCTAACGCTTATCGATAACCTTATTGCTCTACTTATTTTATACCATTCTTCATCCTCGATGAAAGTGACAAGATATTCTGCATGTTCGTCCATTGATTTTGTATAAATTCTAAAATGTTCTCCATATTTAAAACCACTTTTAACGATAAAATTTCTATGCAATAAGTCCTGATAAAGAACATCCTCATCGGATTTTACTGAATGCGTGAGGTAATTAGTCTCAAATTCATTCAGTAGCTTTATATTATGAAATGGCTCTCCAAACCATGGCGGTGCACTTCCATCAATATAATGAACATTTCCGGCCTTATTTACATTCACGTTTTCAAGGTTTTCATTTATTATAGTACCATGTGGATCAATACTCTGTCCTGAAAAAAATGTCACACCACGCTCCTCATCCAGAGTTATAAAAATTGCTGGCAGTTCATTATACAGATCGTTAAATGAAATTTTATCAGTTTCCCTTTTTAAAATAATTGGTGATCCATACTTTTCATTTTTTATTTTTTTATAATAAAATTTATGGCCAACTTTTTTTATGTAATACCCTCTGTTCTTCAAGGTTTCGTACGCAAGATATGTGTATATATCATCATCAAGAACACTATTGAAAAAGAATACAAGTTCATCACTTTCTTCTGGGGATATTTTTCCTTTCAGGTATAGAAATAATGCTTCATAGGGTGTTAAAAAGAAGTTTCCCCCGATCATTTTTCCAACATGATATTTGTTGATTATCTGCGATGTTGTTGTATTTTTCAAACTAAATTTATGATTCTTGCAATAAATATCCATGTGATTACATCACTTATTCTGATTATAAATTTTCCCAAGAGAATTTTTAAGAATATCATTTAACAACGGACAAAAATCCTCTTCAGGGTTATATAAATAATACACCAAACTGTATTTCTTTTTTATTTTATCAAGCTCTGGTGACCAGAACTCAGATTTATAACGCAAGTCAGACTTCATTGCAATTATAAATACCTCCTTATCAACATTATTTTTGATAAAATTTTCTGCTTCAATAAGGCTTTTCATATTTGTTATGTCCGTGGTTAATAAAATGAATGTGGATTTTGAAAGCATTTTATCGGAAATATTTTCGAGTGGCATTTCAAAAAAAAGAAGGTCTATGTCATAATCCTCTCCATCAATTTCAATATTTACCTTCTTCCGGATAAATCCACGGGTGGACAGAGGACTACTCGTTTTAAAAGCGGCAGCAGATATCAAAGAACTCTTTCCTGAGTTTTTTATTCCGATCACTGTAACTTTCCAGATTATTTTATGAATCATCAGGCGTTTAATTGAAAACTGTTATAAAACATTTTTTTATTTTTAATACAGTATAATAAATGTTTAAATATCGCTTATATATGAATGTTTATGAATTTTGAATTTTCTGAAAATTTAAAAAATGTGAAATCGTCTGAAATTAGGGACTTACTTAAATACACGCAGATGCCAGGAATGATCTCATTTGGTGGCGGATTACCAAATCCAGAATCTTTTCCCTCGCACGAAATTCAGGAAATCCTTGAGGATATCATGAAAAATTATGCTTCCTCCGCCCTGCAGTATGGGCAGACTGACGGCCTTCCCTTATTGAAGGAGCAATTGAAATCCTATTTATCAAAGGATGAAAATATTAATATTGAAACCGATGAAATGATGGTAACAACCGGGTCACAACAGGCTCTTTACGCTCTGGCAAAAATTTTTGCCAATCCGGGAGATTACGTTATTACGGAAGGCCCAACATATGTGGGGATGATCGCCGCCTTGAACGCGAATAGCGTAAATTCAGTTTCCATTCCACTGGATGAAAACGGAATGAAGGTTGACCTGCTGGATGATAAAATCAAGGAACTTAAAAGCAAGGGCAAAAAGCCAAAATTCATATACACCATACCAACATTTCAGAATCCGGCTGGTTATACAATGACCCTCGATAGAAGAAAGGAACTTCTTGATGTGGCAAACGATAATTCAATACCTGTTATTGAAGATAATCCCTATGGTGATCTTAGATATTCTGGATCAAAAATACAATCGTTAAAAGCCATAGATAATTATGGAATTGTGACTTATCTGGGTACTTTATCAAAGGTGATGGCTCCAGGTTTAAGAACCGGGTATACATTATCACAGCCTGAAGTTTTGCAGAAATTTAATTTGCTAAAGCAATCACTGGATCTGGCAAGTGATTCACTGTCGCAATATATAGCATATGAATATATTAAAAAAGGCATTATATACACTCAGATTCCAAAAACAATAGAACTTTACAGGAAAAAAAGGGATATAATGCTTGAATCACTGGATGAAGAAATGCAAAATGCAACATGGTCTAGGCCGGATGGCGGAATGTTTTTATGGTTAAAGCTAAAGGAAAATATGGATACCAAAAAAATGCTCAAAAGGGCAATTGAAAACAGAATAGCATATATAACCGGATCAGCATTCTACCAGAATAATCCTGAAATAAATACAATAAGGCTCAACTTTACCTATTCCTCTGATAATGATATAAAGGAAGGTGTGAAGAGGCTGGCAAAAACCATAAATGAGGAAATTCGAAATAATAAAAACTGATATTTTATTTTTTACCATTGTAAATAACACATCTGGAAGGATATACTATTTTTAAATTTGGTGATTAAAAAGCAGATATTTTAATATTATTTATTAATTAAAGTTTATGTTTACACTGGTCGGGGGTACATTCAATTATTTTCATAAGGGTCATGAGCTAATGCTTAAAAAAGCCTATGATACTGGTGAACGTGTGCTCATAGGAATCACCACTGATGATTATGCCAATAAAAACAAATCAAAAACGATAAAATATGAAAACAGAAAAAAAAATGTTGAAAATTATATGAAAAAGTTTACGAACAATTTTGAAATACATCCTTTAATTGATAAATTCGGAGAAACACTTAGAATTAATGAAGCGAATCTAATAGTTTCACCAGAGACATATAAAATAGCAGACCACATCAATCAATTAAGAAAGGATGCGGGTATGAAACCCTTAAATATAGTTAAGGTTCCATTCGTTCTTGCAGAAGACCTTTTTCCAATAAGTTCAACAAGGGTCATTAATAATGAAATAACAAGAAATGGCAAAAGAAAAAGCACAATAAAGATTTCAATATCGACGAAAAACAATTTGAAATATGATGTCCTAAATGATTTTCTAAAAAGTCAAATGAAAAATTTTAATCTTATAAAAAATATAAATTACAATATCCAATCGGAACAGCCTTTTGGCAGTGACACAATGCTGTTTGCCACAGAAAGGGCAATGCAGGGACTTGAAGATAATGATTATTCTGTTGGTGTTGAATCTGGAATTTTCTACAATAAAATCAATGATGTTTACTATGACTTTCATTACTGTTCTGTAATTGATAAATATAGCAGGATAACAACCGGTGCAAGCAGTGGTTTTGAAATACCTGAAGACATAATTGAGCTTGTAAAATCTGGTGTTGATATTTCACAGGCTATTGAGAGTTTATACGGCATACAGGATATTGGAAAAAAGGACGGAATAATAGGCATAATTACTGAATACAATATAAAACGATACGATCTTATATTTGAGGCAGTAAGAAATGCATTTATGGTTAGGTTAAGACCCGATCTTTATAATATAATAGATTATTAGATTAAACACATAAATATGTTTAAATAGGTAATTACAATAAATTATACATGGTAACTAAAGAGGAGATTCTTGAGGCAATGAAGTCCGTTTCAGATCCGGAAATTGGAATGGATATTGTTAATCTCGGTCTTGTATATGATGTACAGATAGATAATGATAGGGTTTATATTAAAATGACAATGACCGCTCCAACATGCCCCGTTACGCCATGGATTTTATCTGAAGCTCAGAAAGAAGTGGAAAATGTCAAAGGTGTTGAAGCAGCAGATGTGGAACTTGTCTGGGAGCCACAGTGGAATCCAGAAATGATGTCCGATTACGCAAGAGAACAGCTAAATATGTACTGATTTATAGTTTTTAAAATTAGGATATTATTTTAAAATCATAATCCAATTGTAAGAAATAAAATTGAAATGCCCTTATTATAATTAAAGAAATTATAAAAGCTTTATATACCCTTTAAATATAAACTAATAGATTAATATGAGTGAAATGGAAAAAATTACGATTGAAAATATAGTGGCTTCAACTTCTCTGGCTGAACATCTTGATTTGAGTAAAATTGCATTGGCTCTTGAAGGCTCTGAATATGAGCCGGAACAATTTCCAGGTCTTATTTATAGGTTGAAGGACCCAAAAACAGCTGTTCTTATATTCAGAAGTGGCAAGGTAAACTGCACAGGTGCCAAAAATCTTGAAAATGTCAAAAAGACAATAGACATAATTATAGACAAAATGAAAAAGGCGAATATAGAGGTTTATGACAATCCCGATATTATTGTTCAGAATATTGTTGCAGTTTATGACCTTGAATCAGATTTAAATTTGACCGATATTGCAATGTCCCTTGGATTGGAAAATGTTGAGTATGAGCCTGAACAGTTTCCGGGACTTGTTTACCGTGTCGAAGAACCAAAGGTTGTTCTCCTGCTTTTCGGATCTGGAAAGGTTGTTTGCACCGGAGCCAAGGAAGAAAGCGAAATAGAGCAGGCCGTAATTAAGGTAAAGAAAGAACTGCAAAAAGTTGGCCTAATTTAATTTATTATTTTTTTATAAATTCCCTTAAAAAGGAAACAGCGTATATTCCCTTTCCCAGCTCAAATTTTAATGTATTTTCATCAACAATATTGAAATTTCTTGGCATTGCAGATATGATCCTGAAATCTCCACTTGAACTAAGATTTTTAAACCCATTTATATAAAAATTTTTCCTACTTATGTTTTCACTTTCAAGAATTCTATTCTCTATTTCACCCTCTACGCCTGATGAAAGTTCGGATTTATATCCGATCAGTGGAATTGCGGGCCTTAATTTATTGTTGCGGGACAGTGCATTCAATTTTTCAAGATTGTATTTAGTAGCATGAATGATTTCCGTTTTATCAGGATTAAAATATTCATCAAGTGGAAGGGCACAATCTCCTTCCATGACTTGGAATAAATTATCCGTAATTTTCATTCTTTCTGACAGTATTCTGTTAAAAATATACGATTGATATGCGTGCACAAACAGCATTGATAAATTTTTTGGAAATATGCTGAATGCATTTGCATATGTTTTATGTTCCAGGATATAGCCAAGCAACGATCTCTCAAAGCTTAAATAAGATGGAAATTCAGATAAAGCCTTTTTTGCATCACCTGTTTTATCAAAATTTATCCTGTAATCTTCGTGGTCAAATTCGGAATCGTACAGGTATAATTTGACAGCTTCCTCATATTTTCCCGTGACTATCAATTTTCCTATTCTGTGAGTATTCACCCTTATATTTCCAAATCTCTGGTATCCAAAAAAGTTTGGAAACCCACCATTATTCATTATTTCATTGTAAATTCTTAATATTTTGTCATTATTATTTTTACTGGACATAATTTTTATTATAAACTCATTTCCCCTCAAATCGCCCAATTTTAGCATGTGGTCCGATTTAAAAACATCCAGAAATTCAGCATCTTTTATATTTATATTTTTAAAATTTATTGAATCATCAGGAAGATTTATGCAGAAATACTGAGTTGTTATTCCTGTTTTGTCCTTTGTACCTGCATATGTTATTCTTTTATTGCTGATGTGTAAATAATCAGATAAATAGATAATAAATTTATTTGTGTCCCAATTTGTCAATTTTATTTTAAGAATTGTATATTTGCCAGTTTGGTTTTTTTGCATTCTTTCCGGTATTTCATTTACTATAAAACTATCCGCATTATATTTTATTTCTCCAGTAAATCCCGAATCTTTTGATGAATAACCAGATATCCCAATCAAATTATCACTGCTCATTATAAACTCAATTTTTTTATGATATTTAACCTCCTTGAGAGGTGTAGAATTTCTCAAGGCAGTGAATGTAGATCAAAAAGTTAATTTTTTTAATTCCACCGTTTCAATATGGGGAATATTGTTCCACAGGCTCATGATATAATTAATAATATATATTAAAAATTATTAAATTTAAAAATTAATATATATTAAAATTCTGGTAATTTGGGGGTTCTGAAACTATTCTGATATCGTGTGGATGGCTTTCTTTCAAACCGTTGTTTGATATTTTTATAAATACGGCTTTTTCACGCAGTTCATCCAGATTATGGGCACCAATATAACCCATCCCTGTTTTTATACCACCAACGAACTGGAATAGATTTTCCGACACCTTTCCCCTGTATGGAACAGATCCCTCAACACCTTCTGCTATGAACTCATTTGTGCCCAGTTTTCCATATCTGTCGGATTTTCCTGCAATTATGGAACCAATTGAACCCATACCACGATATGATTTGTATTTCCTTCCATTTATTATCATTTCAACACCCGGACTTTCCTCAGTTCCTGCCAGCAGAGATCCAAGCATTACTGTTGAGGCACCGGCTGCAAATGCCTTTACCATATCGCCGGAATATCTTATGCCACCATCAGCTATGACAGGAATGCCATGTTCATGTGCCATTTCCGATACATCTGAGATTGCAGTAAGCTGTGGAACTCCTATACCAGCCACTATTCTGGTTGTGCATATGGATCCTGGTCCAATACCAACCCTCAGGCCATCCACTCCTGCAGATATTAAATCTTCTGCGGCCTCTGTTGTAGCTATATTTCCTGCTACAATGTCTATGGAAAGCTCTTTCCTCAATTTTTTTAAGGAACTGATAACATTTTCATTATGTGCATGTGCAGTATCAACAATTACAAAATCGGAACCGGCTTTTTCAAGATTCATAGCGCGGTCAAGGTCATAGGCACCTATTGCTGCACCAACCATCAGCTGACCATTTTTGTCCCTTGAAGCATTTGGAAATTTCTCTCGCGTTTTGATATCTTTTGCAGTAATAAGCCCTGTCAATTTTCCATTTTTATCAACGAGGGGCAATTTTTCTATTCTGTTTTTATAAAGTATGTATTTGGCCTCATCCAGAGAAACATCATCGTTAGCCGTCATTACATCCTTAGTCATGATGTCCTTTATTTTTCCACGAGAATCAGAAAACTCTAGATCCCTTTTTGTGAGTATTCCCACCAGTTTACCGGAAGAAACAACCGGCAACCCGGCAATATTTTTAGTTTGCATAATTGTTTTTGAAACGCTTACAGGAGTTTCTGGATCCACAGAAATAACATTTCTTATAATTATTGTTTCCTCCTTTTTAACCTTTTTAACCATTTCAATCTGTTCATTTGCCCCCATATTCCTGTGAATGACACCAAGAGCCCCATATCTGGCCATTGCAACAGCCATCTCATCTTCTGTAACTGTATCCATTGGTGAGCTTATTATTGGTATCCTAATTTTGATATTTCTTGAGAACTGGCTGGATACATCCGATTCCCTCGGTTCGATGGATGACTTCAGTGGTTTCAGCAAAACATCATCGAATGTATATCCTTCCTTTATATCTGAAAATTTTTCTTTAAACATTGTGAAGTAAGACTTAAATAATATATAAAATTATTTATTATTAGTTATCTTTAAATGTTATTGTGTGAAATACAACTCATCTTGAGGAATTTGAAACAGGATTGACTATGCAATAATCTTTGTTACCGATTAAAATTTAAATGAGCAGGTATTAATGTAATGATGCAACTTTTTGAGGAAAGAAAAAAAATACTAGAATACTTTCAGAGTCATGGAATTCTGGTTACAAGCGATGCACTCAATATGATACTCAAAAGGAGCATGGGAGAATTTTTATCTGATATGATTTCCGACAAGGTACTTTCAGAGGGCTATTTAACCGAGAAGGACATCACGCATCTTATTAAGAACCCTGTCAGGGAGAAAAAAAATTTTGAGGTTTATATGCCAGATATAAAATCACACAGTTCTGTTGAAGATTTCAGAGAAATGTTTGTTGATCGCTATGAGCAGATAAGGAAAATGATCGTACAATCAACAGAGATGAGGGGTTCATACAAGATCAGAACAGCAAAAAAAACACCTGGCAAGGTTAAAATTGTAGGAATGGTGAGCGATGTAAGCACCACTAAAAATGGCCATAAAAAATTATTGCTTGAAGACATTGATGACAGTATCAATGTTTTTTTATTGAAAAATAAAGGTCTTAATAATGAACTCATAATAGAGGACGAAGTCATAGGCGTTATTGGTTCAATTTCAAGCTCTGGAAATGAAATTGTTATGTTCGCCGATGAAGTTATAAGGCCCGATATACCATATAAAATGATAGATGAAGAAAGGAAACCGCCCGTATATGTCGCTTCAATTTCTGATATACATGTTGGCAGCAAAACGTTCAGGGAGAATGATTTTAAAAACATGATATCATGGATAAAAAAATCCATGGGTGAAGCAGAATCCCTGAAATATTTAATATTAAGTGGGGATGTTGTGGATGGTATTGGCGTATATCCCGGACAGGAGAATGATCTGCAGGTTCTGAACCCCTATGAACAGTACGAGGTTCTTTCGCAGTATCTGCAGGATATACCTGATGACATAAGTGTCTTTGTAATGCCAGGCAATCACGATATTGTCAGACTTGCTGAACCACAACCATTATTTTCAAGCAAAATAAATGATTTTTTCAAGGAAAATGTTACAATGCTTCCAAATCCCTACAATCTTAAACTGGAAGGAAAAAACGTTCTGGTATATCACGGCATGTCATTGAATGATATGATAGAGCTCGTTCCGGGAGCAAATTATGCAAGTGTTGGATCAGCAGTAGAAGAACTTTTAAAAAGAAGGCATCTGGCGCCTTTCTACGGTGGAAAAACACCAATTATACCCTCAAATAAGGATTATCATGTGATAGGAGAAATACCTAATATTTTTATAACAGGGCATATACATTCATATTCGCAGGGAAATTATAGGGGAGTCAGGTACATAAATGCATCAACATGGCAATCACAAACAGATTACCAGAAAATGATGAATTTTTCTCCAAACCCCTCAATTATGACTCTGTTCGATTTAAACTCCAAAACAACAATAGTTAAGGATTTTAAGCAGTAACTATAGTGTTCTCTTTATTATTTCATCTATTTCATTTTTAAAGGTATTCATAAAATCGTTTATGGCCTCTTCCTTTATGCCTTTTGGAGCGCTCAATATTCCTATTTTGGCAGTAATTTTTGCCATTTTTGCTATTGAATCATACTCCTTTATTTTTGCCTCCATAAATTCTTCCAGCACCTCAGCGATCTGATTTTTCAATTCATCGTCTTCATTTATTCTTTTCCTGATGTATTCCTTTATCAGGTCCTTGAACACATCTCTTACAGCTTCCAAATACATCTCCTCGGAAGGAGCAGAGTTAATTATGTTTTTTATATAATCGTCAATTTCATTTTTCATACATGTTTAATTTAATATAGTAAATAAACTTTAATCAATTGTAAGTGCAATCATGAAATTGAATCCATACTGCTTTATGGGGATGCATAATTGGAAAATATATTGCACACTCTCCATCTTAGTGTATGAATATTCCGGCATTACTTGTTTTTACAATTGGAAATCCTGTGAGTGTTTTCACATATTAAACAAAAATTTAAATAAACCACTCATAATTATGATGCATGATTAAAAGGATAGTCATTATAGGCCTTGTTATCCTTATACTGGGTGGTGCAATGCTTTTTGGTGGAATATATATCAACGAAGGAGTTGTTTCACGGGATTCACATACCAGCATTTCACTTTACAACTCAACAACCCATGAATATATATCTTCAAACATAACTATAAAGCCTGGATACGAGGTGATGGTAGGTGGTAGACCAGGCAGCAATGCCGGACTGGTTAATATAAAGAATCTGGGCAGTGTAAATTCCACAAATATAAATTCATCAGCTGTTGGGCTATCCGAGCAAATTTCAAGTGAAAAAATTTATGTTAATCTCCCTTCAGGAACGTATGTTTACGTCATGTTCAACTCATCAAAGCCCTCGATTACCTATGAATATGCAGCACTGTCAACCATTGAAACAGGAGGAATTATGGTTATTGCAGGCATAATTGCTAGCATAGCAGGACTGGTGGTTATGATTGTGGGCGCCATAAAAAAGCCAAAAAAACCATTAAAAGATATATATGATATTGACAGCATTGACGATTTAAATAATATATAAAATAACTCAGATTTATCTCATTAAATTATATTTTAGTTTTTTTCCACTATTTCTTTTTGGTGATCTTCTGTTGAATTCAAGGTCGATGAATATTAACATGCCAACGGATGAAAGCAATATGGCAACAATTATATTCAGATATTCAATTCCAACTGTAATAATAAGTGGCAGTAAAAATCCACTAATTGCAGAAAAATTCATGCTAGGCCCTATTTTCTCAGGCCCAATATGCAATTTTCCACTGATTATCGGCAGCAGTGAATTCATTCCAAGTCCAAATGCTGTAAATATAACAATCATGATTAAGTTCCCAGTTAAAAAGAACAGTATTCCACTCACAAGAATGACAAACAGCGTTGAATAAACAATCCTCGTGATTGAAAACCTGTTTACCAGATATGGAAGAACGAGGTAAGGCACAATGGCAATTGAATATGCAACTATTGACTCAACAAATGAGGAGCTGCCAAGATAAGTGGGTACGACCTCAAGTATATATGCAGGGGTGAATCCAAGCAAAAAGACAATAAAGACGCTTATTGAAAAGTCGAAATGAAATTTCCTGACATGCGGTGATATTATGTTGTGTTTTTTTGAGAATATAAACGCTGGCAGAAAAACAACACCCACCAGAGAAACAAGTGTCCAGGACTTCAAGAACATGAAGAGAATTGCAGCAATAATCCATCCAATGGCCCAGCCTCCCATTGTGAGACCAATTACAACCCTGTTTTTTGTAAATGATGACACCTCAATAGCTGCCGATGTTGCAACACCAAACATTATTCCTATGACAAACCTGCTTAAAAACAATTCAATAAACAGCCCCTCATATGCCATTCCAAAGGAGATCAACGCCATGATACTTACGGATAATAAGGCGAGCCTTGGCACACCAATTTTTGCCAGAGGAGAATAAACGAATGGGGTAATCATCCTTCCAATAAACGGTATTCCAAGCAGGATGAATGATTCAAAGTATGTGAAATGAAGGGTATTTACAATATTATTTATGAAGAAGGCAAAGTCCATGAGAAAAAATGTGGCCACAGAATACACGAATATGGGCAGCATTTTATTCAAACTTTTCCCTTCCTCTGTCATCATATTTTAAGGAATGCTTCAAATATATTTATATGTTATTCATTATATTATTATTTATATACTAATTAGAAAAATTTTTATTAAAGCATTTTATTATTATATTTAGTAACTGTCAGTTTTTTAATTAGTTTACATATATTAATATTTAGGCATAAAATATTTTTTTATACTATAAAAATGGAAATTGCTTAAATACCAAAGTGAAAAAAATTATTTTGTAAAATATATATTTTTTTGAAATTCGCCGATAATTCAGAAAAAAAATTCAAATTATATCAATGTTTAAATATAAATTCAATAAAATACTTTTAAACATTTTTCAGGACCAGTAGAAATAACCTATATTAACTTTATAGTAATGTTTAAATAATAATAACTTTTAGAAGATTATTACTAAAATCGTATAATTTATACTAAAATAGGAATAATTTTATAATATATAAATATCACTTTTCAATGAACACGATAGAAAAAATTTTAAAAAACCACTCAATAGACGAAATCCATAATGTTTCACCAGGGGATATAGTAACGGTAAATGTTGACAAGGCAATCATAGTTGATATGGCAGCACTCCACCCCGAATTCATAAATAATCCACCATTGAAACCTTTTGATAATGATAAAATTGCAATAATATTCGACCATTTTGTTCCTCCCCCAAACATAGAAATTGCCAACAGGGTTGATAAATTAAGAAAACTTGCCAGGTTGTGGAATATAAAGGATTTTTATGATGTTGGAAGAGGAGGAATATCACACGTTCTTTCATCAGAAAAAGGATGGTTGAAACCTGGCAGCATAATAGCAAACACAGATTCCCATACAATTTCCACAGGCGCATTTAATGTTCTTGGCAGGGGGCTTGGAACACCTGAATTAATGGGGATAATAGCTACCGGCAAAACATGGTTTATGGTTGGCAATACAATAAATATAAATTTTGAAGATAAATTATCGGAAAAGTCCTCAGCTAAGGATGTTTTTTTTAGCATGGTTAAACTGGTCGGGGATATACCAAATGACAACATTGAATTCCACGGAGATGGAATCAAGCATCTAGATATGGATCAGAGGTCTTCCATATCAACGATGTGTGCAGAAATGAGTGCAGAATTTGCCATTTTCCCATTTGATGGCATTTTAGGAAATTATCTGGAAAGCCACAATATTCACAATGTGAATCCCGTATATCCCGATAAGGACGCAGAGTATTCCAGAACATACGATATTGATCTTAAGAATATTGAGCCTATGGTAGCTTTTCCAGACAGAATCATAAACAATGTAAAACCCATATCTGAAATAGGAAAAATAGAAATCAATGTTGCTGTTGTGGGCTCCTGCGCAAATGGAAGGATATCTGACCTGAAGGATATTGCAAAGGTATTGAAGAATAAAAAGGTTAATAAAAATGTAAGATTTATTGTTACCCCAGCGACCATGGATATATATGATGAAGCTTTAAGGCTTGGTTATATATCAGATATAGTGGAATCAGGTGCGATAGTCACAAATCCAACATGCGGAGCTTGTTTGGGGGGACACATGGGGGTTTCATCAGAAAATGATGTAATAATAAGTTCAACAACAAGAAATTTCAAGGGCAGAATGGGTTCTCCAGGTTCCAAAATATATCTTGGATCATCCAGAACTGTTGCATTATCTGCTGTAAATGGATATATTTCAGGTGAGTGATATGAAAAAAATTACAGGAAAAGTATGGAAATTTGGTGATGATATAAATACGGACTTGATGTATCCTCAGATATGCTATACATTAAGGGAAGAAGAAAAACCATATTATGCAATGAGTGCAAACAGGCCAGGATGGTCAAAGCTCGTAAAAAATGGTGATGTTGTCATAGGGGGCAAAAATTTTGGTACAGGGTCCAGCAGGCCCGCTGCAGACAACCTTAAAAATCTTGGAATAGCATGCGTGGTTGCAGAATCTATAAACGGTTTATTTTTGAGAAATTCAGTTAATTCCGGATTGTTGTCTCTGGAGGTTCCAGGCATAACAACAAAGGTCAATGAAGGAGATATTGTTGAAATAAATACAGAAGATAATACCATTACGGTAAATAATAATGCAATAAAATTCAAGCCTCTTCCTGATTTCCTGATGGAGATTATCGAAAACGGTGGCATAATAAACATTTTAAAAAATAAAAATTTGTTAGGAAATCCACTGTAGATTATTTATTATCCTGGAATTTATGCCCCAATTATGCCTTTCAGCTGATTTTTAATCAGAAATATCATTGGGATAAAGGACAGTGTCAAAATTCCCATAACTGACCATGAAAGTTTATAATTGTAAATCGTGTAAATATATGTGAATATTATCGGTATGATGGCTGCTATTATTAGTTGAACAAAATTAACAAAGGACAATGTGAGAGATACCAGATCCCTTCTTGATAGATATCTTATTATGGTGTATGTGACCGACATGCCGTAAACTGCCAGTATTCCTGTAACTATTGCAAGAATAATAATTTCAATATAATTAAATGAAAACCCGATAAGAATCAATAATATTCCCAGAGCAACATTAATCGCTACAAAAACCCCAATTTTATGTGGAGTTCTGGAATAATGGTATCCGCCAATTACGCCCCCCAGGAAGCCTATTAGTAGAAACACTGAAGATACAGAACTCGCAAATACGGTGCTGAAACTTATAGACTCAAGATAATAAACAAAGAATTGACCAATAATGGTCTCCGTTACCATACTTCCAATTCCAATAAATGCCAGAAGAATTATCATTTTTGATGAAAAAACTTTTTTCAGGCTTCTTTTTATATCTGATCGTTCCGTTTTTATGTTTGCTATATCTCTGAAAAGCATGTAGAGAATAAAAAACAGTACTATTGTAATTATGCCTGCAAGAATGAATCCCTCGCGATAACCTATGAATATATCCAGAATTGCCCATCCTATTACCCCTATTCCACCACCAACGTTGAATGCGCCATTGTAGACACCAATATGAAATGAATACTTATCCGGGGGCACTATAGATGCTAGAAGGCTAAGGGCAGGTGAGAAAAAGAGAGCTGCAGAAACCCCTGCAAAAAATCTAGATATCAGCAATTCAGTAAAATTTGTCGATAATCCAGATGTAATGGCAAATATCCCAACAAACAACAATCCAATTAAAGACGTTTTCTTATCACCAATAAATGATGACAGGTATCCGCCAACCAGCTGGAAAGTTGAAATGCCAAGGTAAAATGATGTTATAAGTGCACCAAGCTGTATAGCCGTAAGGGAGAAATATGATTTGATGTATACAAGCGCCGGTGCAATGTCCATCCAATTAAGTGAATATACTGCTCTAGCACTGTGAACGAGAACAGCTTTGGCACGGTAATTCATGCATCTGAATCAAATCAAGGATAATAAATATAGTCATATCACTAAATCTTATAG
Source organism: Thermoplasmata archaeon (assembly GCA_021846395.1). Taxonomy (GTDB): domain Archaea; phylum Thermoplasmatota; class Thermoplasmata; order Thermoplasmatales; family Thermoplasmataceae; genus Acidiplasma. The sequence goes on from JAJZXB010000008.1 coordinate 51,406, forward strand.
GTAAATAAAATTTACATATTCTAACATTAACTTATAAATAAAAATAACAAAGTAAAAATATTTCCCCTTCAGGAATAAAATTTTTTCAATGGTTCCAGGGTTTCTGGAAAATTCTTTAAAAGATCATTTAGCATTTCAATGTTTTTATGGGCATCGTAGTCAAATCTTTTGAACACAGCTTCATCCTTTCCCGTATCAAGCAGTGCATAAGAGGGCATGTAATTTCCATCCCTTGGCTGGCCACAGCTGCCAGGATTTATAATCTTATTTCTGTAATACATCATAAAATGTGTATGCCCGATTAGAATATAATCAGAATTGTTGAAAATTTTTTTATCCCTATAAACCTTCTCCGCCTCTGAAGCAAATAGATACCCATCATGATTGTTATACGGTGAACCATGAGTTAAATAAAATTTTTTATTATCCAGTTCAATACTGTAATCGTCTTTAAATGTTTTTATAAAATCAAGGTCATTTTTGCTCAATAATTTCAGGGAAATCTCCTTTCTTGTAGTATCACTCATTTTTAGCATATCCACTGCACAGTTGCACGATTCATTGTAAACCACAGCATAATCATGATTTCCCATTATGTTTATATCTGAATTTTCCCTCAGAAAATCAATAACTTTCTCCGGTTCAGGGCCATAGTCAACCGCATCACCCAGAAAGAGCAGTTTATCAAACTTCTCTCTGTTATAAGCAGTTTTTAGGGCTTCATAGTTTCCATGTATATCCGATATAATGAGAATTTTCATATGTACATATTGCTGGTGAATATATAATGAATATGTAAATTTATTCATATGAAAATTATTTTATATATAATTACAATAACTGACAATGAATCCGCCTTCAAGCAAGGTTTCCGATGTAAACATATACAAAATGCTATCGGACGAATCAAGGTTAAAAATAATAAAATTACTGTCACAGCGGGAAATGGACGTCTCCACCCTGATAGACAATCTTGCTATCAACCAATCACTGGTATCACATAAACTCAGGGAACTGAGGGAAAATGGTCTTGTAATAAGCTATAGATCTGGTAAGAATATAATATATAAAATATCTGACGATCTGCTGAAGAATGTGGTTAAAACAGCAGAAGATGCAGGAAGTAAGATTGAAACGATATGCAGATGCGTTGAATGTGATGATGAAAAGATATGACACCATTATTTTACCTTTCACTGATAATTTTTGTTGCAACACTATTCTTCGTGATTAAAAAACCAAAAAATATTGGCATAGGATATTCCGCATTATGCGGTGCCCTTTTGACATTGATTTTTGGGATATCAACAATCAGGGACATTATCACAGTATGGGGCATTGTCTGGAATGCTACCTTCACATTTATTTCCATAATAATAATATCACTGATACTTGACGAGGCAGGTTTTTTTGAATATATTGCAATAAAAATAGCTATTGCAGCAAAGGGTAATGGAACCAGATTATTCATTTACATAATTTTTCTTGGAGCTTTAATTTCCGCCATATTTGCAAATGATGGCACTGCTTTGATTTTGACTCCAATAGTTTATGCAATACTGGTAAGAAGCAATTTCAGCAAAAATAAAATATTGCCGTTTATCATGGCTACGGGCTTTATTGCTGATACCGCCAGTATACCATTCATAGTTAGCAACCTGGTCAATTTAATTACCGCGGGATATTTCAATATTGCATTTTTAAAATATACAGAGGTTATGCTACTTCCAGATATAGTTTCCATTGCATCAAGCACATTGATACTTTTTATATATTACAGGAAAGATATACAGAAAACATATGACACTACCGGCTTAAAGCCAGATAGTTTTATTAGGGATCGTACAATTTTTATAATGGCTTTCCCGCTAATTGCGGTATTGATGTTTTTCTATTTTATATCGGGATTTCTGAATATTCCAATATCATTTATTGCCATTCCATTTGCCGTATTTTTGTATATTGTTGCAAGAATAAATAAAAAAATAGACCCAAACTATATAATAAAAATCGCACCATGGCAGATTGTTCTATTCTCACTCGGTATGCTGGTTATAGTATTCGGTGTTAGCCGCGAGGGTTTAGGTTCAATTTACATTAATATTTTAAACAGCATAAATTCGCTGGGCCCACCATATTCAATTATATTTTCTGGCTATTTCTTTGCATTCAATGCAGCAATTATGAATAACCTGCCTTCTGTCATGATCAACAATATAGCAATAGCAGGGTTAAAAAATCAGGGATTATTGATGTATTCAAATATTATAGGAAATGATATTGGGCCAAAATTTACGCCCATTGGCTCACTTGCAACACTCTTATGGCTATACACTCTTGAACGAAAAAACGCAATAAAAATATCATTCAGCTATTATATGAAAACAGGTCTGATACTGGCACTGCCGGTACTGTTCTTCACATTGCTTTCACTGTACATTGTCTCACTCTTTTAATATTTTATAATTTATCTTTCTATATTTTTCATTATTTCAACAATGTCATTATCTGTAAAATTATTTGGGCTTTTTTTAACAAGATCAAGTATATATATTAAGTCTTCCTCAGATGCATTGATATTCATGCTCTGTAATTTATTTTTCAGAGCATTTTTGCCGGTAAATTTATCAATTGTATAGTTCCTTGTTAAGTTAAAGTTGCTCGGGCTCATGAATTCATAAGTTTCAGGATTATTTATTATGCCTGCAACATGCACGCCAGCCTTATGTGTAAACGCATACTTTCCAGTTATGGGCATATTTACTGAATTGTTGATCCCACTGTATTTTTCAACAGTGTTTGATAACTCTGCAAGCTTCGTTAAATCCATTACATCAACGTTGAGATGGAATTTTATCGCAGCCGCTATTACCTGAGTCGGTGTAATTCCCACTCTTTCACCAAGGCCATTAACTGTACTGTGTACCATTGTAGCTCCGCTTTCAAGTGCAGTTAAACTGTTGGCCACTGCCATGCCAAGATCGTTGTGAGCATGTATATCATACTCAATATTTTTTATATCCATTATGCTGTTGAACAGTGATTTTGTTTTTTCTGGCGTTAATATTCCAACCGTATCTGCTATGGAAACCCTGTCTGCTCCACTGTCTCTTGCAGTCTCAATAACTGTTCTTAAAAAGCCCATATCAGCCCTTGTCGCATCTTCAGCTGTAAATCTAACCTTCAATCCATATGAGCTTGCATGGCTTACAGAATTTTCAATTATTTTCAGTACCTCTTCCCGCGTTTTACTTGTTTTATATTTTAAATGAAGATCGCTTATGCCGTAAAATATTGCAATTCTGTCAACGTTCAATGAAGCTGCAGAATCAATATCGGAAGCTACCGCCCTGCTGTGGCCTATTATTTCTGATGTTATTTCGCCTGTATTTTTTAATTCCATAATTCTTTTTATTCCATTATATATGTCTTCGGACACCAGCGGGTGGCCCGCCTCAATCATGGAAACTCCCGCATCAGACAGCATTTTTGCTATTCTGACCCTCTGATTTTCCGTAAATATTACACCCGGGGTTTGCTCCCCCTCTCTAAGTGTTGTATCAAGTATCCCAATTTTTATCATGAATTATCACCGGATAATTGTTTAATTATTAATAAAATTTTCGTATTAAATTTACTAAATTCGTATTAACTGAAAAATATTTTAACCTTATTGAATTAAAGAATTATGATACTCTCAGTTGATGGTGGTGCGACCAAAACTTTTGCGGCGATAGCGGATGAGTCTTTAAAAATAAGGGGTATTGGTGTAGCGGGCCCAAGCAATGTCAGGTCTGTGACACCGGATATTTCCAAAAAAAATATATTGGAAGCCATTGAAAATGCCAAAAATATGGCGGGTGTTGAGCAGGTTGATAAAACATTTTTTGGGCTTGCAGGTTATGGAGATTCAGTGTACCATTCCAAAATGCTTGAAGATATAATCTCTTTTACGGAAAATGAATACGAGATAACCAATGATGGTGAGGCTGCAACATACCTGGTAACCCTTGGGCGCGATGGCATTGTTACGGCAATTGGCACAGGCTCTGTAGGGGCGTATATAAAAAACGGCAAAACGTACAGGATAGGGGGCTGGAGTTATTTAACGGATGACATTGCCTCGGGATACTGGATATCCAGAAAGGCAATACAGCTATCTGAAAAAAGCTATGATGAACTCATTGAAAACACTTCATTAATACCCATTTTCGAAGAATATTCTGGAACAAATTTAAGGAATTTTGTTTCTTCTCTGGAAAATAATTTTGATAAAAGAAAAATGGCATCAATAGCAATAATGGTTGACAGGGAGGCCGAGTTAGGTGATAACATCTCCCTAAAAACACTGGAACTTGCTTACAATGAAATTAAATTGATGCTTGATGGCATGTCTTTAAAAATGTCTGGAGATTTCATTATCGGATCTGTTGGTGGCGTAATGAGATCCAGAACCATAAGGAAAAAACTGGAAAGTTCATATAACAACATAAAAATATTCTACGGATACCATGTATGCATAGGCGGCCTGCTGAAACTGGCAAAAAATCATAATTTTGATCTGAGGGATTCAATGGTAAGGATGCTCGATGAACTTTTGAATGGGCTGAGTGACCAGGAAAAATCCTACCTGTTCATTGAATAAATATTATCTTTTTTAAAAAAGATATATCTAAATACTCAAAATGAATGAACATTAAATGAGATCTCATCTGTCTGATTTATTTATCCTCGAACAGGTATACACTTCGAATAAAAAGCCATATCATATAATAAAGGGCATAGTCAAGAAATTTGATACTGACTATAAACCAAGTACCGGTATGATTTATCCCGCACTTAAAAGATTAATCAATATGAAAATGATCACAAAAAAGGATGATGGATATGCAATAACCCCTATGGGAAGAGAATATTTTGATAAAAATAAAGAAAATTATGGGAAAATGGTGGATAATTTTACGGAAAACAAAATATTTTTTAAAAACATGAAAAAATCTATTGGAAATTTGATAGAGGCATTAAGAAATTCTGAAAAGAGTTACATAAATGATAATCAGTGGAAAATTATAGACTATGTTGACGACATAACAGCAAAAATCAGAGATAAGAAAATATAGGTGATATTATGGATAACAGTATAGAAATTGAAAATCTGACAAAGGTTTACAATGGAAAATTCATGGCTGTTGAAAGTGTGAGCCTGAAAATTGGCAGGGGTGAAATATACGGCCTTCTCGGCCAAAACGGAGCCGGTAAAACAACCCTGATAAAAATGCTAACAGGAGTAATAAAACCAACATCAGGCACAGCAATTATCGCAGGGCTGGATCTGAATAAGGATGCTTTAAAGATAAGGAAGATTACGGGAGTGGTGCCGCAAGAGTATACAACAGATGGTGATCTAAGCGGAAGAGAAAATCTGAAGCTCGTTGCAGATCTATACAGTGTGCCCAGAAAGGATGCCGAGAAGAGAATTGAAACACTTTTAAGGATGGTGGATTTATACGATGCCAGAGACCGGCGTGCAGTAGAATATTCTGGTGGAATGAGGAAAAGGCTTGAACTTGTGTGTGGTTTGATGAATACTCCTGAAGTATTATTCCTCGATGAGCCCACCCTTGGCCTGGATGTAACAACAAGAGAAAATCTATGGAGCTACATAAGATCCATCGAGCGGGAATTTCACATAACAATAATACTCACATCACATTATCTTGATGAAGTTGATTCGCTTGCCAATGAACTTTCAATAATGGACCACGGTAAAATTATTGTTTCAGGGACATCCTCCGACCTGAAGAAAAGCCTCAAGGGCGATACAATAACATTAAAATTAAGGAATGATAATGAATTTAAAGCCGTTCAGGATTTTAAGGATGCAATAGAAGTTAAAAAAATGGAGCTTGGTGATATAAGAATAAAGGTCAGCAATTCGGATACTGTTTTACCAGAATTAATGAAGTACCTATCCGACCATAAGATTTCACCCCAGTCAATAAATGTTAGAAAACCATCACTTGATGAGGTATTTATTGAATATACGGGCAGAAATATAAACGCTGAGCAGAGTGGAAAGGATTATGGAAAATTGATGGCAATGGACAGGAGGGCACAGTAAATGAGCGGCTTAATACCCTTAACAATAAGGGATTTGAAAAGATGGTACAGAAATCCCATACCCGCAGTGGTGGGAGTAATACAGCCAATATTCTGGATTGTTTTATTCGGCAGTGCCTTTGACATAACAAGATTTGGTGTGAGTTCATCGGCGTTTTTTGAAGGTGCGCCAAATTATATTACATATTTAATGGGTGGAATATTAACAATAATTGGATTATTCACAGGAATGTTTGCTGGAGTGAATATTATATGGGACAGAAGGCTTGGCATACTCCAGAGATTTTTAATTGCGCCAATTAATAGGGCTTCCATAGTATTTTCAAGAATACTGTCTTCAGTTGTAAGAATATCAGTGCAGATAGCAATATTATTTGCTGTTGCATTTGTTATACCAAACGGTTTGAAAATTGTTCATGGCTTCACATTAATGGATGGAGTTATACTCGTATCAGCGGTTTTAATGACATCGTTCATATTTTCTTCTTTTTTCAGCATACTGGCTGTTAGAATGACAAGAATGGAATCTGTATTCGGCATTGTTAACCTGATAAATTTACCACTCATGTTTGCAAGCTACGCAATGTTTCCACCGGATCTGATGGCACCATGGTTGAGCCATATTGCACAGTACAATCCTGTATCATGGTCTGCGCAGTCAATAAGGCTGGTGTTGATACATGGTACACTCACTGCAGGCCAATCACACACTATTTTTATTTATATGATGGGCTTGCTTGCACTGGCGCTGTTCATGCTTGCAATTACCTATATAATATCAAACAAGGAAATCAGGGAATAAATTTAGAAAATTAAACCTCTTTAGAAATGGTAAAATGTTAAGAAATCACGGTGCCATTGCATTTTCCATTATACATAATATTTTTATATTGATCCATATAATTGCCATTTATAACAAATATTTTTATTTTTGACCTTTTTGCAATTGTAAGTGATGTTAGATCCATAAATACGTTTGAGCCTGCACCTGTTGAATTTTTTATTGACAGTTCAATTGCCTCGTCATAGGTTAATTTATCGTATTTAACCGCATTTTTATCCTTCTTTGGGTCAGATGAGTAAACACCGTCAACTGATGTGGCATTTATAAGTATTTCTGCACCAATTCTTTCTGCAAATAAAACAGAAACGGTATCAGTTGTATGCCCCGGTTCAGTACCGCCCATAATCACATAGCGGTAATTGTGGCTCAGTTCAGCCGCATCATTGATATTTGTTGGTATTTTGGAATTAACATTATCAAAGAAAGTTGTCATGGCAAGGGCGTTTATTCTTGTTGCATTTATTCCTATTTCGTCCAGAATATTATCATTTATATTATACTCTCTCAAATCAGAAATATATGTTCTGGCAAGTTTTCCGCCGCCAACCACTATGCCAAATTTATCATAGGAATCGATTATGGCAAGTGTCTTTGATATTTTTTTCATCAACTCAAGATTCAATTTTTCTCCAGAAATAATTGAACCCCCAATAGATATAACTATGCTACTCATCCTTTCATTAAGGTTAAATATTATTATAAAATTTTCTTTTATGGAAACAGAAGAGTATAAACGATACGAATTTAGAAAAGCCATGGAAGAACTTTCCAAATTACATGGCAGAGGAACGGAACTCATCTCACTTTACATTCCACCAGATAAACAGATATCGGATGTTGTTCAGCATTTAAGAGAGGAATTCTCAACATCTTCGAATATTAAATCAAAAACTACAAGGAAAAATGTATTGTCCGCAATAGAATCAATTATGTCCAGGCTTAAATATTACAAGCAACCTCCAGAATCTGGGCTTGTTTTTTTCGTTGGGCACGTTGCCACAAGAGGCGATCAGACTGAAATGTACACAAAAATTATTGAGCCTCCTGAGCCAATACAGACATTTTTATATAAATGCGACTCTTCATTTCATCTGGAGCAGTTAACCGACCAATTGAGGGAAAAGGAACTATATGGCTTAATAGTAATAGATAGAAAGGAAGCCACAGTTGGATTTTTGCGAGGAACAAAAATTGAAATTGTGGATTATGAATATTCACTTGTACCCAGCAAACACAGGCAGGGTGGTCAATCAAGCCGAAGGTTTGAGAGGCTTATAGAGATAGCTGCAAATGAATTTTTTAAGAAAATTGGGGATATTGCCAATACCACTTTTATGCCAGTGATCAAGGATATCATCACAATATTTGTTGGTGGCCCTGGAGCAACAAAGGAATATTTTGTTGAAAAGGAATATATGAGAAATGAGATAAAGGCCAAAATAAAGGATATGTTTGATATAGGATATACTGATGAATCCGGCTTAAGGGAACTGGTTGACAAGGCATCGGAATCAATAAAGGATATGAGAATAACAAGGGAAAAGGACATAATCAATAGATTTTTACGGGAGATTAAAAAATCTGATGGCGGTCTGGGTGTTTATGGGGAGGATGCCATAACAAACTCTTTGAAAATGAAGAATCTTGAATTGCTCATCATCTCTGATTCAATTCGCAAAATAAAATATTTTTATAAATGCCCTGCTTGTGGTACAGAAAAAACGTTTACCGAGGATCCAGTGGAGCAGCTATTATGCGATAATGACAATGCAGTGATGAATTATGAAAGGGAAGATGATTTTATCGAATATTTATATAAAATGGCTGAAGCTGCCGGGACAAAGGTTGAATTTGTTTCTGAAGACAGTGATGAGGGAAGATTATTGAAAACAGCCTTTGGTGGGGTTGCCGGCATTTTAAGGTATATACCTGAAAACCAGATAAGTTTTTAAATTCTATGCTGGTCCCCAGAATTTCATTCTATTATAATTATTTTAATTAAAAATAAATACACATTATCTATTAAGGTTTATGTATCCTTTATTTTTCTATGTTAATAGGTTCAGGAAATACACAAGAACACACATATTCAAAGCATCATTTTTAGCAATTACAGTAATAATTTATTCAGTTTTTTCAGAATTCTACCTTGAAAATAACATAGCGTCAAGCGGGATACACAATTTATTTGAAAGTTTATGGTGGACAATGCAGACAGTGACAACTGTTGGTTATGGGGATACACCGGTTTATGGGTACTTCGGCAGGATGAATGGAATAATTGTAATGGTTACCGGCATAGGTGCCCTTGGTTATTTGACTGCCGCAATAACCACAATAATGATAGATGCCAGGCTTGCTTCCAGAATAGGTGATAAAATGGCTGTAGAAAGAAAACATATAATTTTGTGCAATTATAATGAAACAACAAAAAAGGTTTTAAGAGATATAATAAAGGAAGGTTTTGAAATTGTAATACTAAACGATGAACAGATACCGGGAACGAATGAATACTCATTTATCAAGGGAAATTTTTTAAGTGAAAATGACCTGATAAGGGCAGGTATAAAAAATGCCACAATGGTGTTAATATTTTCAAAAAGCGAGGAAAAGAATTCGATGGCAGTTGATGCCGAAACAATTCTATCGGCAATGATAATCAAAAAACTGAATGATAATGTACGCATCATAGGTGAAATAATGAATCCTGAAAGCAGGGCCCATGCTGAAACCTTCATAGATGATATAATAATAAAGGGAGAGGTATCCTCACTGTTGATATCTTCCTCAATATTAATTCCGGGTATGCCTGAATTTATAAATGAATTATTTTCATCAAAAAATATAGCTGAAGAACGTGTGGATATTAAATATAAAAATTTGACATATGCTGAATTTATATCGGAAATGGAAAAAAATGGAAAAATTGTTATTGGATTCAGGGAAAAGGATAAAATATTTTTACGAGAAAAAATAGATAAAGTTCTGGATAAAGATAATTTTATTTATATAAAGGAAAATTACTGATATAAGCCGAGATCGGCAGTTTTCTTCCTCTCCTTTATATCCTTGCCCATGGATAGCGCAAGGTTGTCATAGAATTTTATAACATTTTCATCCACAGAAGGCCTGATTGTATTCATTGCCTTTATGAAATCCTCCTGATTTACCTCAATCGCTTCTGGATTTGAACGATAAGCCATCATGCCAGCTTCCCTGCATAGATTTTCTATATCGCTCCCAACATATCCTGCTGTTCTTCTGGCTATTTCCTTGAGATTGACACCCTTTGAAAGGGGCATTTTCTTTGTATGAACGTCAAGTATCTTATATCTTCCATCTTCGTCAGGTGGCGGTATGTATATTATTTTATCAAACCTACCCGCTCTTAGCAATGCAGGGTCTATAATATCCGGACGATTTGTTGCTGCTATTACAACAACTCCATTCAGGACTTCTATTCCATCCATTGATGTTAACAACTGGTTTACAATTCTTTCTGTAACTCCAGAATCCATTGACGCACCTCTCCTTGGAGCTATTGAATCTATCTCATCCATAAATATTATAGATGGTGAAACCTGTTTTGCCTTTTTGAATATTTCTCTTACAGCTTTTTCGCTCTCTCCAACCCATTTGCTTAAAACCTCTGGACCCTTTACAGAGATAAAATTTGCATTGCTTTCATTGGCAACTGCCTTTGCCAGCAACGTTTTTCCTGTTCCAGGAGGGCCGTATAATAAAAATCCTTTTGGAGCCCTTATGCCAAGCCTCTTAAAGACATCCGGGTTCAATAATGGCAATTCTACAGCTTCTCTGAGTTCAGATTTTACGTTTTCAAGGCCACCAATATCAGTCCATTTTATATTTGGAACCTCAACCGTTACCTCCCTCAAACTGCTCGGTTCAATTGTTTTTAGAGCATCCATAAAATCTGTCTGGGTAACTACCATTTTTTCCAGAACTTCAGTTGGTATAGGCTTATCAAGGTCTATTTCAGGCAAGTATCTTCTCAGGGCGTTCATTGCAGATTCTCTTGTGAGGGCAGCAAGATCCGCTCCAACAAAGCCATATGTGAGGTCTGCAATATCATTCAAGAATTGATCCTTTTCATCATCTGTCATCCCAAGGGGCATTCCCCTTGTATGAATTGTCAATATTTCTTCCCTGCCTTTTTTGTCAGGGACCCCTATGTTAATTTCACGATCAAATCTGCCAGGTCTCCTGAGAGCAGGATCAACAGCATCTATTCTGTTGGTGGCACCTATGACTATAACATGCCCCCTCTCCTTTAGGCCATCCATCAAAGTCAGAAGCTGGGCAACAACTCTTCTTTCAACTTCACCCTGAACATCCTCCCTTTTAGGTGCTATTGAGTCTATTTCATCAATGAATATGATCGACGGTTCAGATTCTTCAGCTTTCTGGAATATCTCCCTGAGTTTCTGCTCACTCTGCCCATAGTATTTGCTCATTATTTCAGGTCCATTAATTGAATAGAAGTTTGCTCCGCTTTCATTGGCAACAGCCTTTGCTATTAGAGTTTTTCCTGTTCCAGGAGGGCCACTCAATAAGACACCCTTTGGAGGCGTTATTCCGAGTCTCTCAAAAAGTTCTGGATGTTTTAATGGCAGTTCTATAATTTCCCTTATTTTTTCAAGCTGATCGGATAAACCGCCTATATCCTCATAGCTTACCCTTGTAACCTCTTCCAGAACTTCAGAGGCCGGTTCTTCCCTGATCTCAACCTGAGTCGTATCACCTATTTCAACAGGTATTTTGCTTGGAATTGTTTTTATAACCTTGAACAGGAGGCCAGTGTGACCGGCAAGCGTTAGGCCGGGAACGCTTATGCTGTCCTGTTCTATAACCGGCCTTCTTATCAAAGCTTTCTGTACAAAATCATCAATACCCTCACCAAATCTAAGCCTCTGATCCTTTCTTATTATAGGTGCCAGAACGACTTTTTTGGCATCTTCAACCTCAACCTTTCTTATTGTTACCTTATCTCCTATTGAAGCGCCACAGTTATTTCTCATAACACTATCTATTCTGGCTATGCCTTTATTTTCATCCTCCGGCCTGGCCCTAAAAACTCTACCAACAGTGGTTCTGATTTTCTCAATGGAAACAACATCTCCTATTTCAACATCAAGATCCATTCGTGAAATTTCATCAAGTCTGACTCTCGCCATACCGGGATCCGTTGCGTTGGCTTCAGCCACTCTCAAAACTATCCCATTATTAGATTTCATATTACCTATATTGACAAAATAGTATTTTAAAATATTGAAATAAAGAATGTTAAAAATTATTGAACTCATTGATTGCAGGCACATTAATAATTGGGCAATATGGAATGGATCTGGTGGAATATTTTAAAAATAACGGCATAATTTAATTATGCATGAATTATTGACCATTTTACATTATATTAAGGAAAACATTAAAACAGGCTATTTTGAAAACAGAGTAAAATAATATCTCCCTGTGAATCAAGGTCACTTTGATTTAACATAATCATAAAATCTGTCAATAAAATCTGAAGAATCCATTATCATTCCATAATCAGAATATTTAAATATATTTGCATTCTCATCATTATTTACCGATATGATCTTTTTGGCATATCTTGTTCCTACTATGTGGTTATCTGCACCTGAGACCCCTATATTTATGTAGATGTCCGGAGAAATTGAGATCCCCGTTAAACCTATTTGAACCTGTTCCGGCATGAAATGCATGTCCACAATTTTTCTTGTGCCGCCAAGAGATGCATGAATCGTGCCTGATATATCCTTTAATTTTTCTATATCCTCTCTTTTAACTCCCCTACCTGCACCTATGATTATTCTTGTATTCAATGCCGGAAATTTTGATTCCTCATAGGCAAGTGTCCTGTTCCTCTCGTCTTCAGTTTTTTCAATAATTACCCTTGCATTGTAATTTTTGAATTTTATCTTAAACATACCTTGCCTTACGGTTGCAATATCTGGAGTCGTTTTGGAAATAATTTCCGCTATGATTCCACCGCCAAATGCCGGTTTGTATTGAATCATTCTATTATCCACAAGTGATATATCAACGCAATCTGCGGTTAAGCCCAGACCTAACGAAGCCGCAACCAGTGATGCTATATCCCTTCCATTTAGGTTTGAAGGTGCGAGTACGTGTTTAACATCATTATTTTTTATATATTCTGAAACATATTTTGAGAAATAAAAAGCATCAGGATTCTCCAGATAGATATACTCATGGCAGGCTATGCCATCAATTTTCTCTGGATTTATATTTCCTATGACAACAATTTTCATGTTCGATATCTCTGCAATTTTTGATGCTATTTCCATCGATGTTATTGCGTCATCAATAGCAAGCCCGAGAAAAATGGAATCATCTTCAAAATCATCAAGAATTTGGTATTCATTGATTACACGCTCGCCCTTATCCTCATCCAGTATTTTTAAAAAATCCTTGAAATCGATGAAGGTACAGTTTCTTGAACCGTTCAATCTATCTGTATTTTTAACAACGGTCAATGAATTCCTGCCATTGAGATTTATATCCCCTGAATCAATTATTTTTATATCCTTATTTATTTCGATGTCCGGAATCGGCCTTGCCCTGTTTATCTTTTCACTCACCGAAATAACAGCGGGCATATCTGCCATTATTTTTCTTACGCCATAATCTTCATCTCTTTCAAGAATCAATTTTGAATCATTTATTTCTATGCTGGATATGGAAGATATAAAATTATAATCTGAAAAATATGAAATTTCAGGGGGAACCTGTGATGTTTCGCCGTCAAGAGAATATTTTCCAGTTAACACAATATCTGGCCTTATTAGCTTAACAACATGAGATAGTATCTGTGATGTAATATATGTGTCTGCACCTGCAAATTGTCTATCTGTTATTAAAATGCCATGGTCTATGCCCATTTTTAATGCGTCAGTTATCACATCTTTTGCAGACTGAGGACCCATTGATGCCACATATGTCTCCAGGCCATATTTTTCCTTCAATTGTAATGCCGCCTCAACAGCTTTTTTATCAAAGGAGTTCATCATCAATTTAACACCAATTCGCATAATTCTGTTGGTTTCACGGTCGTATTTTATATCATTAATATCTGGTATCTGCTTTATGAATACAAGGACCTTCATAGGATATCCACCAGAATTTTGTTGTTTTCAATATCTGTTTTATGTAAATTCAAATTTTTTATTGGAGTTTTATCGTTGCACTTTAAATAGGGATCGCTAAACGCTTTCTGCCACATAAATTATAATATACATTAATATTATAACTTTTTTTGTTCTTTATATAATGGGGAAGATATATAATGCCAATAGCAATAATACATGATGAAAGCACAAAAAATTGATAATTGTCCCATATCATTACTCGCGGAATCACCAATTTATTTAAACAATAAATTTTACTGGATAGACATAAAATCAGGCATTATGCACTCCTACGATGGGGATTTTCAATCATTTGACATGAAAGAAATGATAACCTTTATTGTCCCCTCAAAAAACAATATTGTATATTCGACAAAAAATTCCATAAAATACTTTGATATTGAAAATAATAAAAGCAGGGATATTTTCAATTTAAATTTCAGGGAAAATGTAAGATTTAATGATGGAAAATGTGACGCCTCTGGACGATTGTATGCCGGCACAATGGACATGAATGAAAAAAACCCGGATGGCTCACTGTATATGTTTGATAGTTCATATCATGAGGTACTGAATAATATCACTATATCCAACGGAACAATATGGTCCAGCGACAATAAAAAAATGTATTATATTGACTCACCTACAAAAAAGATACGCGTTTTTGATTATGATCTGAAAAATGGAAAAATTTTAACAGAAACTGAAAGCATTGACGTTAATTTTTCATCTGGAGTACCAGATGGCATGACCATTGATTCCCACGATAATATTTATGTTTGTTTTTATGGTGGGGGACATGTTCTTGCCTTTGATAAAAATGGGAGAAACATAAAGGAGATTGAACTCAGCGTAAACAATGTTTCATCCTGCATTTTCGGCGGAAAAAATATGGATGAGCTTTTTATTACAACTGCCAAAGACTGCAAGGGAAATGGCGGAGAAGTTTACACATATAAAAATGATATAGCTGGAAGGCCATCTTATGAATATAAATTAAGCTAATTCAAATTAAATAATATTGCCATAGATAAAATAGTGTGAAAATCCATGAAAAGTGCGGAGAGGGGGATTTGAACCCCCGAATTCCTGCGAAAATGGACCCTAAATCCATCACCTTTTCCTAGCTCGGCAATCTCCGCTCTCCATAGTTTATATTTAAAATTTATAAATAGTTTTCATTTCATAAATAAAAAATACCATTGAATAATAACATTATATGTTCAACCCTGACGATTCTATAATAATTATGATAAATTATGATGAACGATTTTTTAAGAATATATTCAGCAAAATGGAATTTATAATGGGAATAGATTATCTCAATCATTATTCAGAGAAATTCCACGTACCATTTTTATTCACACAGAGAGACCTGAATTATAAAACAGGCAATGAGGAATTAAATAATTTCCGGAATAGCATGAGCAAAAGACGCCTGGACGGGAGAGCGCCAGAATCACATATGGATAGCAAGTTTATAAATGAGTTCAATAAAAAAATAATACCAGAAAACGTAATAAAAACATATAAGGAGGATATATTTTACCATACCCATATTGAAGATAAAATAAAGAAATATAAAAGAAATACATTATTGATCTGTGGATTCTTCACAGATACCGATATAGTTGTAAGTTCATTTGAATCCTATGTGAGGGAATTCAACACATACGTTGTTTCCGATGCCTCCTCAACATATTCTGAAAGGTTGTATTTCCAATCACTAGAAATGATTGGCCAGATTCTTCCAGTTATAGATACGAGGGACATGGAAAAATATTTTTGATTATTCCTCCTTGTATCCAGTATCTGTATCCTCCCCACCCTGGAAGTAATTGGCCATATCGGAATAAATATCATCAAAACCAAACATATCCTTTGATGAAACAGGGGATACCTTATTTATTATATCAGATTGCTTGAAAGCATTGATTACGTTTAGAAAATAATCCTTGGACATTTCTCCCTTTTCATTTTCAAATTCGTCATATAAAAGGTCTGGATACTCTTCCCAGTTTTTAATTTTTTCAACGTCATCTGCTCCTATAAGGTCTATCTTGTTCAGAACAAAAATCATCGGAACATAAAATCTGGAAAAAACCGATCCAAATAGCATTTTCTGAGATATAAAACCCGATGGCATGTTGGATAATATTGCATCTGAAATAAATGCCAGCATTCCCATCTTTCCAGCAAGTGCCTCAACAATTAACGGGCTGCCTGGCCTGAACGCAAATAGTTCTATTTGTCCAGGCGTGTCAAATATAACATAATAATCCTCATATAAATCCAGTTTATCTTTTATTTTTTGTGCATTATCTATTATGAGATCCGAAGCCACTATCTGTGCGCCATTTGGCCCAAGGGAATATTGGCTCATTATGTCATTCAGTGATATCATCTCTCTGATATCTATATCTGGCTGGTATGGCAAATACTCTGCTCCTGGATCGAGATTCACTACAATCACATCATAATCATTCTGTACTAACCAATCCTTAAACGCCCCGCAAAAAGTTGATTTCCCTGTTCCGGCTGGCCCGGTAACAAATAAAGATCCTATCATGGATCATTATTTCTTATTTTTATTTAAACGATTCCAGCGTCAGTGGATCCTCTTGAATATTTTCTACCTCAGTTTTTTCAAATGTATCTTGGATTGAATTTATCAATCTCCTGATCTGTGATTGCAAATATTCTGGCAGTTCAAAATTCTCCATAACCTTTTCAGTTTCCTTCAAATATTTTACTATGCTTCCGTAATGTATGGTCAATATTATATTATCCGACTCACACTTGAGGCATTTGCCTGATAAGGGGACCCTTCTGAATTTTGAATTGCATTTTGTGCATCTGAATTCCTGAGTGAAAAAACTTCTCATATTGCCAAACATATCCGGCAGAAAATGGGACGCTATTACTCTAGCAGCAACATCATTTTCGTCCACTGAGATTAATTTTTTTGCAAGTCCAAGCTGTTTCTCTATTTTTTCCTCCATGGAACCAATTGTTTTATATGCCGATACTAGTGTGCCGCCATTTAAATCACTTGTATCGAAGGAAAAACCAGAATCCACACAGGTATTATCCTCCTCAATTTTTATTTTCATCGTTTTCATTATTTTTTCAACAGAGGATGGCGGGTTGTTTTTTTCTGTTTCTTCATAAAATTCCAGCGGATACCTGTATAAAGTATCCACATTTAGTGCTTCCTTGTCTACCTCTGCAGGATCCAGAGTCATTGTCAGAACAAGCGGGGCATCCATCAATCCACCGGTGGTTGATGGCAAATAACTTTTTGAAAAATTTAAAAGCCCGTCAAGCAATAACATAATGCTATCTTCATCCCCATCGCAGTTCCTTCTTTTAGCAGCATGGTAAAATGGATGTGCATAGCATCCGCTGACTTTGGAAAAACCGATAATACGGCTCACAATTCCTCCGGACGTGTGAGGAGCAAGCCCAATTACCATATGGCCAATCAGGTCATCTATTGTGTTGCACATGTAATATGGCTCCATATTGTAATATTTAACCAGCAGGTCATCTATAAAATTTGCAACATTCAACATATACCTGGCGGAATCCTCAGGTATGATAATATCCTGCGGATAAATCTCGTTTATTTCCAGATCAGGGTACCCAAGCATGGAAAGTTTTTCCACGTCAAGTTTCAACTCTGACTTTTTGTAATGGGTGATGGGAATATCAGACATATCATACCTGCACGTTCCATCCTTATTTATGCTTACGTCATGCTTTGATCTCAATATTCCCTTTTCCAGTGGTTCAACAACACTGTTATTTGACATCAATTTTTTTACGCCCTTGAGTTCCTTAATATCATAAATGCCCAGCCTATTTTCTGCCTTTTCAAGAACATTGAAAAGTTTTATGTCAAGTTTTTTTATTGTTTTTTCATCATACGTTACAGAGCCACAGGAATCACATATTGTAAAAGGTGTTTCATTTCCACAGTTTTTGCATTTTCTGGCATTTAATTCAAGCTTATACTCTCTTTTATTCTTTGCTGCCAAAAGTATGGATCTTCTATTATCCCCGTAATTTAAAATCGGGAACAGCGTGTGGACCTTGGGTTTCATTTTCCTATCCCCTGCTTTTTCCGGCCTGCCAAGCCTTGCACCAACTCTGACGGGTGCCCTTGGTTTTATTTCTATGCCAGAAAGCTCAGTTACTGCAGTAACCGTGTCTGGAAATTCCGATACATCCCTTATCTGTTTTATCCTGTTGTTGTCTATATCAAATCCCAGTGAAACAATAAATGGATAATAATTGTGAATTACCAGATCATTTTCAAATACTTTAAACTCAATGCCAAGCTTGATTAAAATTTGTTTAGAATCATCGCTTATGTGAAGTTCACCGTCAATTAATTCACATTTTTTCAAAAGGCTAATGAGGAATTTTAATTCGTCAGTGTTTATGTCATGCCAGAAATAATCATATTCCGGGTGCAAGGGTATTTTGTATCTTCTTGAAATATCAATAGCCTCAAACTGGTCCGGAATAATTTTTGTATATTTTTCAAGTTCTTCCGGCAAATAATATGCCCACCATTCTGTGGTAAAGGGAGATCGGACAAGTTTATGGTTATTTTCCAGAAAATCACCATAGGCAATCAGTATCTCCCCAAGATCTGTAACCTTCTCAATATTATCCTTTATTTCCTCTGCCTGCTCAATTGATCTAACCTTAATATGGTCTCCATTTTTTAAAAGTACCATTGGTGGATCAATTGTATCGCATGGAGTTATTGCTGCAGCTTTCCCTGGCAATTCAATCTTAATCTGTGACCCAATTGCTATAAAATCATCAAGAATCTTCATTGTTACTGGATTTATGGACGCAGCAGCAAGACCGGATAATCTGGATCTCCCGTACCTGAGCCTGAAACCACCCGGTCTGTTTGGATAACCAAAAACAGGCCGTCCGGCAATTATGTCTCTCAGATACTTCTCACCCTTATCATTTTTTTCTTCTTTTTTATTTTTGCCAATATTTTCCAGAATATCCCATTCCCTGAGACTCATAATGTTTGTATATTTCAATACCTTTTTCGCTTTCTGTATCAGCCCCTCGCAAAGGACTAGGCACATGCCCCCACGAATATTGTTTGTTTTTATTCTCTTCATGTCCCTGTGGCCGGATATTTCCTCTTCCTCGCTCCCCTCACCATCAATCATCACTGGAGAATTTCGTATAACAAGCCTTATTTCATCATTAGAAGGCAAATATTGAAGGTGCTTCCTTCTATTGTATGCCTGTACCTCTTCAATGTATCTTTCAACCTCTTCATCAGTGGCCTTAAATGATCCGATGCCCAGCTGCCTTCTCACTATATCTGTAATTAGAACACTCAATGCCTGTGCCGTACCGCCAGCACTTCTTATGGGACCTGAATAAACAATATCGGCATAATCAGTTCCATCATCATTTTTTACTATCCTTACCTCCTTGATTCCCTCAAGTGGGGCCACCAGGATCCCCTCAGTAAGGACAGCCAACCCAACCCTTACAGCTTTTTCCAGGGCCTCATTTGGATTGTGGATCATCTCGGCAACTTTTTTGGAAACATAAAGTGACACTTCTTCCCTGGACATGGTTTCCGACATTTTGCGTATATCTTCTGCTATGCCCTTTATATGTATCAGTTCCTCAACACGCTCAGCCATATCATTGGCAAGAGGTATTTCAACATCTGTTGATATGTCCCTTCCCATAGATTTTGCTTCTACTGCTACTTTGTAACATTCTTCAACCTTTTTCCGCATTGAATTATTATAATTTGCAAGCTTTTTATCAATCATTTCATGACTTTAAAATCTCACTTAACAGCAGTTTATCCATCAATGATGCCTTTACCTTCAACTGACCCTTCATGTAGGCATCCATGGCATTAACCTCTTTTGAAAGTATTTTATTGAAGATATCTGAACTCACATCAACTGTAATGTCTGCATCTTCCTTTTTTTCCAGCGGTTCACTTACATGGTTGTTTTCAATCTTAAAAGAATATGAATCCTTATTGTCAAAGGTTATGCATATTGTTTTATTCACTGAAGCCAGTTTTTTGGAATATGCTGGGTCTGTAGCAATTTTATTATTTGATTTCTCTATTAATTTACTCAATGTTTCTTTCATATATTTTACCTCCATTAGCTTTTTTGTATTCAAGTGATTTTTTTATAAAATATAAATGTACCTTAGATGGATTCAACGGTCTCGATTTAAATTCAGCATGGTATTGGGTAGCAATATAATTATCCCTATTCTTTAGTTCCATTATTTCCATTCTGATTTTCTCCTCATCTGTACCCGAAAAGATAATGCCAGAATTTTCAAGACTTTTTATATACTCTGGATTTACCTCAAATCTGTGTCTGTGCCTTTCATATATTATGTTTTTTTGGTACAGTGATTTCGCTATGGTATTATCATGTATCAGAACCTTTTTTGACCCAAGGCGCATTGTTCCACCCAGATCCTTTATATTTTTCTGTTCTGGTAGTATATCTATTACTGGATACTCTGTTTCTGGATCAAATTCTGTGCTATTTGCTTTTTTTAAGCCAAGCAGGTTTCTGGAAATTTCAATTATAGATACCTGAAAACCAAGGCATATCCCCAGATACGGAATATTATTGTCTCTGGCATATTTTGCAGCTATGATTTTGCCCTCGACTCCACGATACCCAAATCCACCCGGTATCAAAATTCCATCAAGGCCATTTAAGTCTTCTGCAGTTTTAATTAAGTTATCTGAATCTATCCATTTTATGTTTACAGCTATTCCTGTATTGCCGGTAACATGGGAAAACGCTTCCTTATGGCTTATATAGGCATCATGCATATCAATATACTTTCCTATAACCCCAACACTGACAGTTTCCCTGGGATTTTTAATATTCTTGACAAAATTTTCAAGAGTGTAATTAAATCTGTGGTCTTCCATGCCATAAAGCTCTTTAATACGATCAAGTATGTGCTGCTTCTCCATCAAGTCCGGTACCGAATAAACATTTTCAACGTTATAGGCGCTTATAATTCCTGATTCACGCACATCAGTAAATAGGGATATTTTTTTTCTGGATTCATTATTAAGGGGATGCTCAGATCTGCAGAACAGCAAATCTGGCTGTATTCCTATGGCTCTGAGCTCCTTTACACTGTGTTGTGTTGGTTTTGTCTTTTGCTCATTTCCTGATTCAGGTATCAGTGTTACATGCCCAAATATTATTTCGTCATTTCTTTCTGACTTCATCTGCCTCAAAGCTTCCAAAAATGGCATGGATTCTATATCACCAACAGTGCCCCCAACCTCAATTAAAGCAATATCATAACCTTTGGCTGCTTTCATTATTCTATTTTTTATTTCATTTGTTATATGAGGTATAATCTGAACTGTGCTTCCTAGATAATCTCCCCTTCTTTCCTTTTCTATAACTTCCTTGTATATTTTTCCGGTGGTGATATTATTATTTGAAGTTAAGCTTGTATCAAGAAATCTTTCATAATTTCCAAGGTCAAGATCCACTTCACCGCCATCATCAAGAACGAAAACCTCGCCATGCTGATATGGATTCATTGTTCCCGCATCATAATTCAAATACGGGTCTATTTTGATATTTGTGACATTGAAGCCACTATTTTTTAAAAGATATGATAATCCGGAAGTTATTGTTCCTTTTCCCAAACCGGAAATAACACCTCCAGTTATTACAATATAATGCATTATCTCATAATAAAAATTGTTTAATAAATTTTTTCATTAAAAATATAATATACAAAATCATTTATTATCTTTCGGCTTTTTCAGCAATATCGATATTTTTCCGAGAATTGTCATCACCTGTTTCCGCGCCCATTATTATTGCCATCACCATCAATAATACAGCTGTCGAAAGCTATATATTTTGTAATTTTAAATTAAAATGATAGGATTATCCTTCCAGTTTATCTAGGGCCAAAAAATAGCTTAAATAAATATGATACGGGAATAATTAAAATATACACCAGAACAATGAGAATACCCTGCATTAAAAAATTATATATAATATAATTATAGAGATGTATTGAAATCAAAATTTGAAGAAATGAACATAAGTGATGTCTACAGCGAGCTTCAATCATCATCAGGTGGACTGAATGAAGGGGAGGCAGAAAATAGGCTAAAAACATATGGCAAGAATGAAGTTGCCGAAAAAAAAGAAAGCAATATAATTAAATTTCTAAAAAAATTCTGGACTCCTGTTGCATGGATGCTTGAGGCAACAATAATAACAACACTCATCCTGAAGAAATATGATGACATGTATATCATATCATTTCTTTTAATATTCAACTCAATTATAAGCTATTCTCAGGAATCCAAAGCAAGCAATGCTCTTGAACTTTTAAAGAAGAAGCTTTCAGTAAAAGCAACAGTACTGAGAGAAGGTCAGTGGAAGGTGATGGATGCAACGTTTCTTGTACCCGGAGATATCGTGCATATAAAAATAGGCGATGTTGTTCCGGGGGATGCAAAAATTATTGCTGGAAAGGCAGAAATAGATCAATCTGCCCTGACCGGGGAATCAATGGCAATCTCCAAAAACCCCCCCAATCTTATCTATTCTAGTTCCATAATAAAAAGAGGAGAATGTGACGCTGTAATTGTTTCAACCGGAAAAAATACCTTCTTTGGAAAAACAGCGGAACTGGTCAATACTGCCAGGGCAAAATCCCATATGGAATCATTGATTATGAAAATTGTAAAGTATCTTGTTATAATTGATGTGGCTCTTGTTTTGGCCATTGCAGCATACTCCATTTTTCTTCAACTAAACCCGTCCGATGTTTTGCCATTTATTCTTGTTATTCTGATAGCTTCAGTTCCTGTGGCATTGCCCGCAACCTTCACAATTGCAATGGCATTGGGTGCCCTTACGGCATCAGAAAATGGAGCGCTGGTGACAAGATTGAGTGCCATAGAGGATGCCGCATCCCTGACAACTTTGTATATGGATAAAACAGGAACAATAACAAACAATAAATTATCTGTTGCAGAAGTAATAGAAATAAACGAAAAGAACAATGATATAATATATGAGGCTTCTATGGCATCAGAAAATAACAGTGAGGATCCGATTGACGATGCCATTTTAACCTATGCGGGAGTGGAAGATATAAAACCCGATTTTTCAAAAAGGATATCATATGAGCCATTTGACCCATCAACAAAACGTACTGAGGCCCTGATGGATAATGATATAAAAATAACAAAGGGAGCTCCTCAGGAAATAGCAAAACTTTGCAATATTGATTATAATACAATAGTTGCAAAAATAAACAATCTTGCATCCCGTGGATTTAGAGTTATTGGTGTAGCCAAAACAGTAAATGGCAATTTCCAGCTGTCTGGCATGATTGCAATGTACGACAGGCCAAGAGATGATTCAAAGCAATTGATATCAGAGCTTTACGCTCTCGGAATTTCACCAAAAATGGTTACCGGCGATAATGCATCCATAGCTAGGGAAATAGCCAGTGAGGTGGGCATAAAGGGAGATATTTGCCCCATGTCAAAAATAAACTCGGAAAATGACATAATTAACTGTGGGATAGTGGCAGAGGTTTTTCCTGAGGATAAATACAACATAGTGAAAATGACACAAAAAGCGGGAGAAATAACAGGTATGACCGGAGACGGTGTTAATGATGCACCAGCTCTTAAGCAGGCTGACGTTGGGGTAGCAGTGAGCAATGCAACGGATGTGGCAAAAGCTTCAGCGAGTATAGTATTGACTCACGAAGGCATAGAAGATATAGTAAAATCAATTAACATTGGAAGAAAAATATATCAGAGAATGCTCACCTACACATTGAATAAAATAATCAAAACCATGCAGGTTGTAATATTTTTAACCTTATCGTTCTTCGTCATAAAGTATTTTATCACCACCCCCTTTGATGTTATATTATTGCTTTTTGCTAATGATTTTGTTACCATGTCACTGGCTACAGATAATGTGAGATACTCAACACACCCGGAAAAATGGAAGGTAAAATCTCTTGTTTACAGTTCCGCCTCTCTGGCAATTATCGTTATAATTGAGGGGTTTGTTGCACTTTTCATTGGCATATACTCCCATCTGCCAATAAATGAAATGCACACGTTTATATTTGATATACTTGTATTTTCAGGCCAGTTTACAGTATTTTCCATAAGGGAAAGAAAGAGATTCTGGAACTCAAAGCCATCAAAAATTCTTCTGGCGGCATCTATGGCAGATTTTATCTTTATTTCAATAATATCCATTTTTGGAATTCTGGTGACACCTGTGCCATTTTATTTTGTGGTATATGCCATTATGCTGGGATTTCTGTTCCTGTTTATCATGGACGCAGTTAAAAACACAGTATTCAAAAAATTTAAATTATAAAATGCTTAAATATTTCTGTTATATATTAAGATAATGAATTATAACATATTTTACATTTACTTACAGCAGGATGATCCCAAAAAATCTACAATGAAGAAACTTGAACGATTTGGGATGGCACAAAGAATTACAATCAATAAAATGATGCACAAAACATTCTTAACACCATTTTCAAATAATTATTTATTGAATTCTGATAAAACTAGATATATAAATTCAGGAATAGCTGTTATAGATGGCTCATGGAATCTTATAAACTCCATAGAAAAAATCGGAAATAAAAATGCAAGAAAATTGCCACTGTTATTGCCGGTGAATCCTGTTAATTATGGAAACCCTGGCAAATTATCATCTCTTGAGGCCGTTGCAGCCTCATTATATATAATGGGTTTTCATCATGTTGCAGAAAGCATAATATCAAAATACTCATGGGCTGAAAAGTTTTTAATCACAAATAAAGAGCCCCTGGATGAATATTCCCTGTGTTCAAACAATGAGGAATGCATGATTGCGGAAAAATTATTTTTTTAAATTTTGATCCACTGATCGCAATCCAGTTTGTAAATGCCGTTGGTATATTCTTTAAAGATCCTATGAACACTGTATCTGAAATTCTCAGGCATTTCTGAAAAAGGCTCATTTTCATGTGGCAATATGTGAATGCCATCAACATGATTATACTGGCTGTAGTCTCCTGGCATATAGCCAAGTTTCATCTCGGTAAAATATATTTCATCAGGGTCAAGCCTCAGTTTTGATTTAAGCACTCTTTTTTTAAGCATTAATCTATCAGAATCAGAATACAGTATCTCAGAAGGATTATTGCCATTTGCCTCAACGAATAGCAGAATACCCATGCATTTTGAACATTTCCCACAGGGATATATATTCTTATCCTTTTCATGGCATGAATGGCATGACCGTTGATTCAGGTATAAATCATGATACCTGTTCCGAAGTATCTTTTCCTCAACATAACCGGTTATGGGGTAAACAATTGAGTATACTTTTGAATTAATAAGTTTATCCTTAAAATACTGTGTCATCATTTCATTGAAGTCATAAGTCTGATCAAAAATGCCATGATAATATTTTATTCCCTTAAAATCCCCCATATTTCTCGGATCATCAAGTTCATCTCCCATTATTACATGGCCAATGCTATTTTTAATTAAATAGGGTATAATGCTGAATATATAAACTGGAAATATAAATACCTGAAGTGGATAATCATCAGCCCGGATATTGATTTTATCAATTTTTAATATTTTAATATGTTTCATCATTTCATGGTAAAATCGATCAATATTTGACCATGTTTTCGTTACATTTTCAAAATTTTTGATATAATAATCATATGCGGTTTTGGCAGTTAGCCAGTGAGATCCAGATTCCTCAAAAAAATATGAGAAATTTTTACCATTCCTGTTAATCTCATTCAGTATGCCATATCCCAGCAGGCTTTCTTTCCCGCCTGAAGACATAACTATTGTGTTCTTCTCATCAGGATCAGGATATTTTCCATCATAATGCTTTACAGGTGCAACCAGTTCTGTAATGCCAGACGCATTGTATTCATTTATATCTTCTTCCCCTGGAATATATTCTTCCTTGATAAAATCATATCTTCTATTGATTATTTTATTTATGAAAACCTCCATGGCATTTATTTTCATGAACTTCTTAATTATATCAACATCACATGATGAGACTGGATAATTCAGTATTAATTTTCTTGCAAAGTAGGTAAAATTTATTACTGGCATTGTCAGAATAAGGCCAGCAATATTTTCATCAGCATATATATCATCCTTGTATGTAAAAATTAATTTAAAATGATTATCATCGAATGATATGTCTCCTGTAATCCTTTTTCTTTCAATGTTTTCAACCCGCACCTTTATTTCATTAATAGAAATTATATTATCTATATACATTATAAATCAGATATAACATTCGCAATTCTTTCGAATTCTTCCAGCGGATCGAAAACCGGTATTTTAAATTGCCTCTCAATTTTTTCCTTTTCAATTAAAATTTCCGATTCAAGCATATTTTCTGTATTGAGCGCTATTGCTATAACCGGTTTATTTGATACGAGTTCCAGAACCTTTATATATTTTTCAAGTGGTGCAATTTCATATCCAGGAAAGCCATCATAGAATCTTCTTTTTGGTGCATGCTGAAGTATAATTGCATCTGGCCTCATTGCGCCTATAATTTCAAAGCCTCCCGGATATGCGGGATGCAATATGGACCCCTGCCCCTCTAAAAACATGTAATCAGGCTTTTTCTCGCTCCATGCTTTATATGTTACGTACTCTAAAGACCCGGCAACGAAATCATTTATAATTGAATCCATAACAACTGTATATGGGAAGCCCTGCATCCATGAAGTCTGTCCAGTTCCAATCATTTCCGATCTTTTGCCAATTTTCATCATTGCATTATTCAGATATACCGCTGTTGTTCTTTTTCCTATTGCACTGTCTGTTCCAAGAACTGCTATTTTCCTTGACCTGACCTCCTGAATTTTGCCTGTAAATGAATATTTATATCCGTTGAATATTTTTCTCACATCAGTTATGCTTATTTTATGCATTTCTGCCATTCTTGAAAATTCCGGGTCATCACCTAAATACTGATGCAATCCGCTGACTATATTCATCCCCAATTCTATAGCTTCACATATATATGGCATGTATTCTTCAGGCAAATAACCACCATCTGTCGCCACCCCTATTATAAGTGTCTCGGTTCCAAGGTTTTTTGCCTCCCTTATGCTGGATATTATTTTTATGCCGCTGGGTTTGCCCATAAGAACATATCCTGCATCCATTCCATTATATCTTGAATCTATGACTGCCAGTATACTGTATCTTTTTGTAAAACGAACCAGGCCATTTGCCGTTTTACCATATGTTGTAGCAAAGTAACCTTCAGATAAAATTGTTGCTTTTTCCATTTCAGTACCTCCCCGTTAATATAACAACGCACCTTTCATTATTTATAACCCTCAAAGCACCAGATAATGCCGAGCATGATGCTGGCAAAACTGATAATTTATCATATTTCATCAGTATGGATGATAGTTTTTTCAACTCATCGTCAGTGGAATAAAGAGCATAGCCACGAGTCTCATAAAGCACATCCAGAGCTTTTTGGCCATCATACGATCTGAATGCAACAAGAGGTTCATTGACTGGAGTTTCCATGATACTGTCGGGGTTTAAATCATGTATTTTTTTAAATCCGTTTAAAAATGAATGAATTACCGGATTACCATTTATTGTACTGTTTGCTATAAATTTTGGAATTTTATCTATTAAATGGTTTTTATATAAATTCTCAAAACCCAGATAAATACCATATAATGTAGTTCCATTACCCACAGGTACAGATACATAATTGGGGATATTTTCCAGACTATTATATATTTCATAGGCAATATTGCTGTATGATTCATAGTCCATATATGAATTAATTGACCCTGGACTTGCATCGTACCACGAATGAACTTCTGCCTCATGCCTCATTAATTCTACCATTTCCTCATACTTTACCGGTTGTTCCATTATTGTTGCACCGTATTCCAATATCTCATTTCTTCTTCCACCTGAATATTCTGAAGGTATTCCAATAATTGCCTTAAGCCCATATTTTCTGGCATAATATGCTATGGATACTCCATAATTACCACATGTGGTGACGGATATTGTATCATATCCCTGAGAAAGGGCATTTTTCACATGTTTCTCGGAAATTCTATCCTTCTGAGTTCCTGTTGGATTATATCCCTCATATTTAAAAAAAAGTTCGGGCTTTTTAAAATAATTTCCAATATCAGTTTCTCTCACAAAAAGTGTACCTGGTGGCTTTTCTTCTGTTTCTATTTCCATTTTTTTCACTGGTTTATAATATTAATCCACAATAATATATAAATTTTTGTTATTTAAATAATACTTATCTCGTTTTTACGAGCGGCAAGAATTTTTGTAGGAATTCCAGTTTTAATATTGAAAAGGGCCCCATAAATGGCATGATTGAATAAAACACAACCTTTAGTTGAATAATCTTCAGAAAGAAATTAATTAGTCCCACAATGCAGGCATTTTATAATTTTAATATATACAGAGGGTATAAAAAAAATCATTGGGACTAAGCGGCATAATGTAACCTAAAAGAGTAGGATTTGAATTCAAATATTTATAATCTCAAGACCATAACTTTCTGATATTTCCCTGATCATCTGTTTCATCCTGCCCTTTGACCCATGAGAATCCATTAAAAAACCCCTACAGTCTGGTGTTTTTTTAACAGCGTTTTCTATTTCATCCTTCTGTATGAACTCATGAACATATTTTGGTATTATATGCCCTATGTTTATATTGTTTTCAAAGAAATAATTGCTTAACTTTGGTGAATAATGCCCTCCGCCAATGCCCACATAACTGTTATACTTCATGGGTTCCCCATTTATTATCGAATCCACCATAATTTTTTGAATA
This sequence comes from Thermoplasmata archaeon, assembly GCA_021846395.1. Classification (GTDB taxonomy): domain Archaea; phylum Thermoplasmatota; class Thermoplasmata; order Thermoplasmatales; family Thermoplasmataceae; genus Acidiplasma. The sequence continues at coordinate 80,513 of JAJZXB010000008.1, forward strand.
TCTCCCCTTCCCCACTCATTTTCAGTTGTTCCTATTTCAATAAAAAATGAAGGTTTTTGCAGATATGGTCCATGATGTGTCGCTTCAAACGTCACTTCGAAATCAGTTCCATTGTAATTGTTCCGGATATATCTAAGTGAAGCACTCATTTTCATGGGATTGCTGCAGACAATCTCATTATCATAACCGCCAAGTTCTGCCTTTCTGAAATTTCCTATGGGGTGAACTGTCAGGGATTTTATGTCTGCTTTTGAGGAATGCTTTGATAAAAATATCACAGAATCAATATCACCATCAATATTTTTCATATCCTCATATATGTGCAGCCTATCTATTATCTGTAACCTGAAATTTTTATATTCATAAATATCATCATTAACGGCTTTAAAGTCATATATCTCCAATAATTTAGAGGACATTGACACACTTGCTCTATCCTTTCTGGAGGCTATCAATAAAATCATAATTACCTTATAAAACACACATATTATAATTTTTTTAATTTATTAATAAAATATTTATAACAATAATATTGTTAATTGCCAATTAAATAGATATATTTAAATAAAAATATTTAGTTAAGAAGATATGAAAACTAAAGCAGTGATTGCGATAATATTAGTTATTTTAATGGTTCTGTCTGTTGGGGCAATAGCCGTCACAGAAATGGGAAATCCACATGCAAATGCATATGGTAACTCAAGTTTCTACCCAAATATTCCCCCTGGCAATGGATTAAACGCCACCATAAACAATCATTTTAAAAGCCAGCATAATTATGGTGCGAAGTTAAAATACAGCGCTTCCTCAGGACTGATCTCAGGAAAATACATGAATTCAAAGTTTAAAAATGGAATTTTTACAAATGTAACATATAATTTAACATCAAAGGTAATGATATCAAGCATGTATGCAACTGGTACCAGTATTTCTAGCAGCACGGTTCCAGGGCTATTTTCAGGCAACAGAACTATAGGTAGCATGTTTATAGCTGAAAACTCCTCATCTTTCTTCGTACTGCATAACAACCCCGCAAGTGAAAGCAACGTACTTGTTAACAATGGAACACTATATCTTACCATACCTTCAGGAGCAACAATATACAACACAACAGATAATACTCAGGTAACTGCATCTGCAAATGCAAGTATGAATTCACAGGTAAATGGCAGCTTATTTAACTCTACAGCTTCTAACAATATGATGTTTGGATTCAATCATAAAATGAATGCTGGAAAGAATATGATAATAATAGATAACAAAGGTACAATAATGATGATGTTCATTCACAACGGTAGTTTTACCATAACAAAAAACAAGATAAAAATAAGCAACAGCAAAGGACCACTCATGGTGAATTTCGTCATTCCACCTGGAATGCAGAACTTATCAAAAAATCACGCATTTGTCAAAAACATAATTAATGGAAAAATATCATCCGAAATTGCCTTAAATAGAGTAAATGGCACAACAGAAAATAATACTGTAAACTACAACTCATCTGTATTTTTAAAATACACTGGAAATGCATCTCATGAAGAAATGTTCGACGTGAATTCACCGATAAATAACCACACAATAGTTTCAATTTTTATTAGCAACAGCACACTGGCTAATACTGGGCACATATATCTAAAATTCGATGGAAAACTGGCAACCTATGTTAATGAATCCGCTCTTTTAAATGAAACAAGCACAACTCAAGCTTATTATTCCTATGTAAATAGTTCTGCTGGAATGTATGTACTTCTGTATATACCACATTTCTCAAACCATACAGTTGATGTTTACAATGTAAGCCCATCATCTCTTGCAGCATCTCTTGCGTCAGTGAGTTATACTGATTATTACATAATAGGAGGCATTATAGCAGCAATAGCAATAATAGGAGTTGCGGCAGTAGTAGTAAGAAAGAGAAAATAATTTTTGATGTAAAAATAAATATAGTTTTATTTCTTATCTTATTTGATGTTAAATAAAAGAGATGAATTTTTAGAAGATGCAATATATATAAGAGGGCTGGCCGAAAAACATAATAAAATGTTTGAGGACAGCATACCATTGATCGCCTCGGAAAATATAATGAGCCCAATGGCGATGGAAATGCTTACCACAGATTTTGGTTTCAGATACGCTGAAGGATTGCCGCATAAAAGGTACTATCAGGGAAATTATTATGTTGACCAGATGGAAGATAGGGTCACCGACCTCGGAAGATCATTATTCAGGGCAAAATATGTGGATCCTAGACCACTATCAGGAACAAATTCAAACATGGCGGTTCTTTATGCATTTACAAAACCCGGAGATTTAATTTCAACTCCATCCCTTGCAGGTGGAGGCCATATAAGCTCAGCACCATTTGGTGCAGTTGGATTCCGTGGACTGAGGACTGTAAATTATCCATTTGATGTTGATGAAATGAACATAGATGTAGATGGAACAATAAAATTGATTAAGAAGGAAAAACCAAAAATATGCTGGTTTGGCCAATCGGTATTTTTATTCCCAACACCTTTGAAGGAACTGAATGATGCATTCAATGAAATAAACGCAAAGGTTGTTTATGATGCGGCACATGTTCTTGGCCTGATTGCAGGAAAACAGTTCCAGGACCCATTAAGAGAGGGTGCACAGCTTCTTACTGGAAGTACACACAAGACACTGCCAGGTCCACAGCATGGCATAATAGTTGGAGAAACCAGTGATGACGACTGGAAGAAAGTTCAGAGAGGGGTTTTTCCAGGAGTATTGAGCAACCACCATTTAAACGCTATGGCGGCCCTGGGAATTACAATGACAGAACACCTTGAATACGGTGAGGATTATTCAAAACAAATAATAAAGAATGCCCAGCTTCTTGGAGGGGAATTGAACAAATATGGATTCAAGGTTCTGGGAGAAAAAAATGGATTTACCAAATCGCACACACTTGCAATTGATGTTTCAAACCAGGGAGGAGGAAAATATGTTGCAGAAAAACTTGAAAAGGCGGGCATTATATTGAATAAGAATCTTTTGCCATATGACGATAATAAAAAATCACAGAATCCAAGCGGTATAAGAATCGGTACACAGGAGGTTACAAGGATAGGATTCAAGGAAGATGACATAAAATATCTGGCTGAATTGATAAACGATATAATTGTTAAGAACAAGGATATAGAAAAAATGAAACAAGAAGTCAATGAATTCAAATCAAAATTCACAGAGATACAGTATTGTTTTGGAAAATTCAAGCCATATCAGTACCTAAAAATATACAAATAAATGTCATTTTTTATTATTTTATTTCATTGTTTTATCTGAATTGAATAAAGTGTGTCGTAATCCTTTAAAATAAGTTTAAATATAATTTTGCAATTTAAAGGGCGATAATCATGGTAGTATCATATCCAGTTTGGGATAGTGCGATGTTTGCATTTACAATCTCATCACATATATTGCTGGTTTCTCTGAGCATGGGTCTGGCAATTATGGTGACAATAGCAGAATTTCTTGGTTTAATAAAGAAGGATAAATATTACGACACCCTGGCATATAAACTTTCAAAGGCACTAGTCATTTTCTTTGCTGTCGGCACAGCATCCGGCACTGTAATGGCAATGGAGCTGTTTTTATTCTGGCCAAATTTTATGAAGCTTGTTGGAGAAGTTTCCATGGGCCCATTCTACGTTGAGGTGTTTGCATTCCTTCTGGAAGCCATTGCATTGCCAATGTATGTTTATTTCTGGAAGGATTTCAAAAACAGATGGGAACACTGGGGCCTCAGCCTTGCTATCACAATAGGCACATATCTATCCGCCTTTACAGTTACGGAGATAAACGCGTGGATGAACACTCCCAACGGTTTTAACGTTTCAACCTATCTGGCATCCGGAGGAAAAGTTATCACGGGCGTAAACCCATTAGCACCATTCTTTACTGCATCTACTGCTGCCGAAGAATTGCATATGTCAGGTGCTATTTATTATGCAGGAATTGCAATGATTTTTGGCTATTTAATATATAAATATATGAAAACTACAAACATGTCAGAGAAGATGGTATACAGGAAAGGAATAGGCATAGCTGTTGTATTTATGATACTTGACATAATCTATTTGGGGGCAACAGGCTCGAATGAACTCTCAACACTTCTTGTTATAGAGCCCATTAAATATGCCGCTCTTGAACAGGATTTATTCCCGGTATCATATGGGGCACCTGAACATTTATTTGGCATTATAATAAACCATCATGCCGCTTATTATCTCAATATACCCTTAGCACAATCATTGCTTGCATACCCATTCACATTTGGGCATGGCAATATACCCGGGTTGGTTCCATTAACAACATATCATGGCGTTACGAATTATGGTGTCTGGCCACCCGCATTTGCCCATGATGCACTGGATTTAATGGTTGGGTTCGGTGTATTAATGGGCTTATTCTGGCTATATGTTGTTTTTCAGTATTTCAGAAAAAAGGACCCATTAAGCCAGAAACACACATTAATTGGTGGAATGGTTATTGCAATTTTGGGGGTATTTACAATGGAAGATGGATGGTATACAGCAGAAGTTGGAAGGGTGCCATTTATTATAAAATCTCCAGTTCCAGGTGGTCTTGTGGTCAATGGCGTGAAATACTATGGTATAATGACAATAGCACAGGCAGCATCAACAGATCCTATTGTTTTTCCCATAGGTATAGCTATAATACTGTTCTACATCATAATATTCCCTGTAACATTTTATTTTGCTGGAAAGGTAATGAAACTCTCAAATGTTGAAGAAGATCTAAAACTTGGAGAAGATGATATAAAACTCGAAGAGGAAAGAAAAAACAGAAAATCGGCTCCAGCAAAAGCAGGCATGAGGTGAAAAAATGAATTATATATACTCTATCAACTTTGATGTTTTATTTCTTATCGTTGCAATTGCCTCTATGGTTACGATGTTTGCCAGCGAATTGATGGCGGTCGTTCCAATTGCCATGAGGTTTAAAAGCGATAAGGTAAGATTAAACGTTCTTTCATATATCGTGCCCGTATGGGAGGTTGTTGGTACCTTCTTTGTCCTATGGCTGGTGGATATGGAAAATGTCATACCAGTATTGATGCCAGCCATAGCTTATTCATTATTCCCATTGTTTGCAGTATTTATCTTCTTCCTCCTTATAAGAAACTCAGTAATTATATACGCCGAATTTGTGTGGCATGAAAATAAATATTTCGATGAAAGAAAGTTATATGTGATATATTCAGTTGCCACATTTATAATGGGTATAATGGCCTTATCTGTGCTTGCAGCCCTGGCAAGCGGATACGGTATCCATCTTTACGGATATGGAAAGGAAAGCAGTGTTCCATATTCAGCCAGTTACATGAATCTTGCCTTGTTTTATTCGCATATACAGGTTATAGGCTTCATTATTGGGGGATTAATACTGGCAAATGGTATAGGGATGGTATTTTACAAACTGTCAGATATAAGTAAACCAATGGGTAGATTTTTGCCATTAATACTAACCGCCATAGGGCTGGCGATATTTATGCCATCCTATTATTCATTATCGGTTAGAGATTATATGGTAAATTCCGATTTCATAATCATACCAATATTACTTGCCCTTGTTATACCGGTATTCTATATGTTCAAACAAACAACAAACATAGCATCCTATAAACCATTCATTATTATAATAAGCATTATATCAATAACTTTCATAGAGCTTAGAAATTATCCATATGTATTTGGTTTTTCTAACAATCCCGCGTATATACCTGATGTGGTTACAAATTCTCCAATGCTCCATCTGGCCTTTATTATCTCAGTAGTAGGTGGCATTTGGCTTGTACTGATGATGGTTTATTATGCATTTGTATCCAACCATAGAATGGCTGGTTTGATTTTATCAGGAGACCATGATAAGGAGACAAAAATAAACAAAAACTGATTGGTAAATGAAATAATTATATACTTTTTTAAGATAGGGATAATAAGGGGCTGTGGGGTAGCTTGGTATCCTACGGGCTTTGGGAGCCTGAGACTCCGATTCAAATTCGGGCAGCCCCATTCCGCTATGATGATATTTTTACACAAATGAAAAAATGATTAATGACGGGCAAGCTGAGCGGTACCATATTTGATTTTTAACATTCTGGACGGGCGGAATCGTTATTTAACATATAATATATTCAATAAAAATAACCCAACTATACGAGACCATGTTATCATTTAGTAGAAGGTTAGGGTGTGTTTCTTCTGGAAAAGATCAACCCTCAACTCGTGATATCTACATGCCTGTGGCTTTCTGTTTTACCTTGCTTCTCAGGCACGTTTCTGGCCCCTATGTATTTATTTACAACTTCCAGTGTTACTTACGTATAGATAAAACGAATTTTGATTTTGTCCAGAGTGTTGTTATTCTCTTGTTAAGCTATGAAAATTCTTCACGAAGGATATGATAGGTATATCTTTTAACCTGATGTTCACACAATCATTCCGAACCTCTCTGGGATTCTTGGATACCGAGGGATGGTTAAACATGGAAACAATTTCTTTTATCCAGCTTCTCTTAAATGCCATTATTCCATTTCCCAAGTGGCAATATGCGGTTATATATTTCCCTCTTCTTTCATTAATGTCAATCGTTTCTTCTGTTTTTACAGTATTGTGACCACGATACACTTTCCAGGGCCAATAGTTACATACAGGAAAGCATAAAGAGGGTCAAGATCCATCAAGGGTGCAAGGGACTTTACAATGGTATACTCAGTACTTGAACCATAAAGAAAAAGTGATAAACTTCAATTCAAGATTTCCATTATTGTTTATTTCACAAACTACCTCCTTACGTTTACGTACATCTATTCCAATTATCACCATTTCATCTCCATTATTCTTCTATTTCCAGGAAATTTGGCCGGTAGCACCCCACCATTCACCCCATAAGGGACACGGTATCGTTCCGTAAACCTCCTGCCTTCATAACGAGCTCAAAGGGTCAGTCGGAAGCCTTTCCCGGACCCGTATTCCACAGCTTATGGAATGCAATCAAATAAACTTCTTTCATAGTAGTATAGTTAAGGTTATATAAAAAATATGAATAAGTTTATTAGAATGGCCAAAAACATAAAAATTAAAACTCTAATTTGATATGGAAATGGATCAGTATTTTTTAATTGGTTTAACATAAAAAAATCATTTATTTCTTCACTTTTTTCAGGAATCAAGGATTCACATATAAACTTATTTTTATTTTCTCTATGTATGATAGCAACCACCTTTCCTACAACCTGAAATTTATCAATGGGTAAATCCGGTTTTGAAACATTATCGCCCTTAGTTTTTATATATTTATCCTCTGTATATATAACTCTATGTGTGATTAACCCTGATATTGCTAAAGGATAATATACCGCATTTGCCTTAAATGTAATAATATCACCGTTTGAAATATTTGTATTAGATTTCATATCAATTATAACTAAGTCGTGGGATTTGATCGAAGGAACCATACTTGTTCCTGAACCTGAAATTATTTTAAGACTAGTATTTTGATCTTCATTTCTATTTTTTAAAAATATATCTCTAAAATAATTTATTATCAATAAGAAGCTAAATATTGTTATGACACCCCATATAAATTGGGGATAAAAATTCAAATTTATTTTTAACGGATTTATATCCAAAATAAAGGCAAGTACAGTGGATGGAAGAAATAAGATATATAATGTGGCAGGTGAAATATATTTTCCTTTAAATAATATAAAAAACGATATAATATCTGAAGCTATAATGGATATGTCCAAAAAGTAGGCATATCTAAACCATAATGCTGGAAGAAATGAATTATGTATTGTTGATTGTATAATGGCTACTTCCAAAGGCCATGCCGCAAGAAAATTTATAAAAGATATTACAACTCCCATAACTATTAATCGAATTGTTTCACTCCTTATCGTAAATTTTTCAGAAAATTTTTTTCCCAACCTTATCATTTCATAGACATAAAACATTATAACAAAGGCAGATGCTGAAGCGATAATTGTACCAGAAATTTCGAGAATACTATTTGGTAAAATATAATTATAATATTTTGTGTAAAATGATCCAATTAAAATATGAATTAAAATAGCTGAGTTAACGTAATTGATGCCATAAACAGGGATATATATTAAAAGCGATCCAGCGTAAAGAAAGAACATAAATAATAAATTATGATAAATTATATAAAAAGAGAAATTGTGTGGAATTCGTTTAGGATTTATAAATCCAGATAAAACATTAACGTTACTTATTTCCAAGAATAATGGTTTATATATTAATGAAATGGAAGATATTACACTCATTAAAGATAATAACAGTATGGGTATTAGCAACCCCATTTTAAATATATTTTCCAGATATTTATCAGTATATTCCAAATTAAAGGATTTATTGGTTAAATATAAAATAGCATTAAGAGGTAAAATAATCTCAAAAATTGCTAGTAATGGACTAAATTTGCCGGTTTTAAATTTATTAAAAACTAAAAACATTAAAAATATGGATGTTGCGAAAAAAATCCCTCTTAAAAAAACATTTGATGTAATTGGAAAAATATGTCTAAAAAAAAATAAGAAAAATATTGAAATGGTAACAAATATAAAAAAAAAGAAAAGATATTGATAAAATGAAATTTTTTCATTTTGTTTATAAAAACGATCTATCCTTTTTTTCATGTAATCAGGCATTTATAATCACGCTATGGAGGCAATCATTGCACTTAAAATTATCCAGCCCTAATATGGCATTACTTCCTATAGAAAAAATTCCAAACAAGTTGCTTCCTATTAAAGTTACCATAGAAGTTATAATAAAAAATATACCCACATTTCTATAATTCAACTCTCTCTCATTTGCCAATCTTTTTTCCATAATATATGGAACATAATATAATATATATATAATTTTTGTATTTGTTTAGCTCACCCAATACCACATAATTCTTTTATGAGTGTTTTGTCCATCTCCACAAACATGTTCTTTTTCCGAAATTTTCTGAAAATTCCATGTTGACATAAGTGATGAAATATACTGATATTTCTTTGAACCTGATTCCGATCTGAATGTACCTATGATCTTTCTTATAACTACGTGCTCCCTTATAGATTGTTCAGCAAGATTGTTTGTAGGTTCCATTCCATTTTCACTGGAAAGTGAGAGGATCCTAGCTTTTAGATCATTATTTTCGGAGATAAGTTCTATAACATGTTTCTCCAGTTTAATAATATATATTTCATTGGTGTCATTGCTGTCAGAAGAATCCATGTACCATTATTGTTTACTCATGAAAATACTTTTAGATTCAGGAAAATAATCATTCTGGATAAAATATAGAAAAATGGAGCTAAACAAATACTAATTATTGAATTATAAAGCCCGATTAAAACAGATATTAATCCAATTGCTATTATTGGTATGCCCACACCTATATATGTAATTATATAGAAAGCTGAAAAAACCCTTGCCTTATAATTCAGCGGAGTATTTGCTGTGATCATTTTCATGCTGCCAAGAAACGATATTTCCATACCTGTGCCAGATAAAAACGTGCTTAAAACCAATGTTGGTAATGAACTTTTCTGCGGATCAGGTCGCACTGCCCTCTTATCCTCTGAAATGGTATTTCTCCATACTTTCCTATAGTAATTGGTATCCTGATCCTTCACCTGACGGTGTTTATGCTAACCTCGCCAACCCCTTTGAAACTCAATATCCTCGGATCATAGACAATGCTTCCGAAATCATTGAACTTATGGCAATGGGCTCTGTCCGCCTTATATGTCTCAACAACTTTCCCTATCACACGGACAGCAAGCTGGGATGCCAGTCCAAAATTATCCCGGATATCTCTGTATACAATTCTCTGAAGAAACACCTTATTGAAGAGGTGTTTCTCCCATGCAATTTCGGAGGCAAAATTGCAGGCTTCATTGAATTTGACAAATGTATCGATAATTATCTGCTTCTGATCTTCATCAGGAAACATCTTGATCTGAAGAGTTTTAAGCACAATATAGATTTAGTGTGTTTATATATAAAAGTGTCGCAATTCATCCCCTCGCTTTCGGGAGAGGCATCCTTGCGATGGAATGGTGAAAATCGAATAACTGTGATTTATATTTTAGGGAAATACTATCAATTGAAAATTTGCCATTTCCACCACTTCCATTGTTGGATACGTTTTACATATGATTTCTTTTATGATGAGAAATAAATAATCTAGGAGAGTAACCACTTCCATAGGGGAGTAAATATAATCTTCTTGCCATCCATTATGGTACTGCCCTCATAATCCAAGGTCAACAATAGAAGTTTATCACACCTCAAATCTCTGGATGCTACGACCATTGCGTCAAGTTCCCTGATATTTACAGTTTCAAGGCTAGAGGCGTATGTAACCTGCACTAATTGGTCAACTGCTCTTCCCCTTTTTATGACGAAGTCCACTTCTCTTCCAGTGTGGTCCTTCCAATAGAACAATTCAAAACCATTCCCATTCACGCTCCTCCTTATGAGCTCGATGGCTACAATGTTCTCCATCAATCTACCCTTATTTTCTGTGAACTCGGGACTAATCTCATTGATTATGCCGTTATCTACGCAATATATTTTTTTTGGGGCAATTATAGTTTGTTTTAGCTTAAACGAAAATCGTTCAACTTTAAAGAGTAGATATGCCTCTTCAAGGTATCTTACCCAGTTTGTAAGCGTTATTAGGTTTTTGACCTGTGTTATACTCCTGAGTGACGAGTATGTGAATTCTTTAGCGCTGTTAGACACGAGAAATCTGGCTACTTGCCTCAAACTATCTATATGCTTTATTTTGTGCCTTATTACAATGTCCTTTATTATCACATCATTATAGATGTTCCTTATTATCTGCCTTTCCTGCGTAAAATGCTCTGGAAATCCACCATCATGGATGAATTCTTCCATAAAATTAATGATTTCCGCCCTGTCGAGAGTAGAAAATGCCTTTGGCACTTTCCATTTCTTGTAAATAAGAAATTCATGGAAACTAAATGGAAACAGCAATAAATCTACATGCCTTCCAGTCAACCGAGTCGAAAGTTCTCCGCTCAACAACTTGGAACTAGAACCAGTTACGATAACCTTTTTTGTATCCCTCAACCTGCTTACAAAGGGTTCCCAGCCCTGCACAAGTTGCACTTCATCCAATATTATGTTTTTAACATTTGAACCGTATAGCTCATAGAATATCTGGAGTATTGTATTGAGGTCGTTTGTTTTTACTCCAAGAAGCCTCTCATCATCAAAATTCACATATCCGAATTTGTGGCCTAACAACAACTGTTCCGAAAGTGTTGATTTTCCACAACGCCTTATACCGAGTATTATGAGGGCAGTGGGATTTTCTAATTTGATATCCTTGCTGGCATCCCTGACAATCATACTCTTGCTTTTGAATCTCTCTTCAATGCTCCTTCTCTGATCTACAATTACAAGCTTGAGGAATTCCTTATCCATATTATACAATACTATAGAAGATTATTTAAATGTTCACTATTATGCTATATGACTTTTTAAATTAATTTTGGACCTTGGTATCCGAAATTCGAATATTTCTTATATAGGATATTATCACGATGCACGGATAACTCTTAGACCTTGATTCGAGTGACACGTCTGTATGGATTCAGACGTTCTTCACAGGAAAATTTCTTCCCATATCAACCAAAAAGCTTGCCTTCACGCCTGGAATAGTGTTTAGGCATTCCATCATGCAGGTATAGGCCTTCATGTCCATATGCATATATTCCCTGCGTTCCACAGGTACATCTATGTTATTTCCACATTCCAAAAGGAATGTTCCATGCAATGGATGATCTATTGTTGTTGTATCTAATAATTAGCATATACATATCAATTGATTCACCACTCAGAATTCCTCGATATCCAGAAAAGAAATTATCCGTGATTTTCAACAGGGAATGTCCACCATAGCACTTCATTCACATCGCAAGCTCAGTGGCTTTCGTGCTTTAAATCATTTGTAAAAAGACCCAAGCTCAACTCTGTTTCCATCATGGTCATATAAATATATTTTTCCACTCTCATCAACAGTTTTCATATGACTGCCATCGCAATATGGCTTATTTTCTGATAAACCGCAGGCACAAAGATGCAATTCCTGATCTCCAACCTTTACCACATAGGGCATGTTTCTTTCATGCAAAACCATTCTTGACATATTGTTATATTGGCAATTATTATTAATAGTTTATTTTTATACAGGAAATATTATATTGGCTGTGTATACAAATTTTCATCCCCTCCATCCTGCATTCATGGACGTTGCAATTGAAAATACCAATATCAATAATGTTCAATTCACTTTGAGTAATTCTTAAAGGATCAACATGATAATCATATAACAAATGGTGAAGAAATAAGTGTGGAAATAACATATGTTTATTCACGGTTTATTAATTTTTAAAATTGAGTCCAAAATTTGAACGCAGCAAAGGATTCATATAAATACCAATCATACAATTATATGAATAAATTATTGTCCGTAATAAGGTATGAAGGAGTGCTGGATTCGAAAAAATATAAAACATATGCATTAGTAGCAATGGTAATATTTATTTCTATCAGTTTTGCATATCTCCTCCCACACTTTGCACCTGGCTATTTCTTCTCCAATCCAGGAGGAAAGGGGGCATGGATTTTCTCTTCAGGCACAATTTTTACCAGCGTTGCTACAGGTTTAATTGCGATGTTGATTGGAACAACAATGTCATCCGACACAATTTCCTCTGAATTCGAAAGCGGCACAATTACAAGATTATTTTCAATGCCAGTATCCAGAGCAGGAATTTATTTTGGCAAACTCATAGAAAAGTATATTTTAAGCCTTTTATTTTCCATTATAATTGTTATTACTTCAATTGTATTTTCATATTACCTTTATGGAAATCAATTTTACCTTTCATGGGCACTCTTTGTTATTTTTACAATCCCTCTGGTTTTTATGGGATTTGTTTCTCTGAGCATGATGTTGGGTTCGATTATCAGGCAACCTTCATTGGTCTTCGGAATCATGATTGCTATATGGATAGCAATGGTCTTCATGGCAACTGTAATAATGTTCAGGGTAGGATTTAACTACTATATTAATTTTATTCCAATTACCAATAATTCTGTATATATATCAAGTTTATATCCATTAATTACAAATCCCTCGGGCAAAATACATCTTTCCTATACTGTTCTGAATAACGTTTCCAAATCATATTCCCTTTCACTGGGTTTATCGGCATCAATTGAAGCATTAATTTTCATATTTTCAGGATATTATGTTTTCACAAAAGCAAGGATAAGGTGATAAAGATGAATGATTTATCTGTAATTGAATTAAAAAAAATTTATAAAAATGGCAGTGGAATAAATAATGTAAACCTTAATGTCAAAAAGGGAGAAATACATGCATTTCTAGGCGAAAATGGTGCTGGTAAAAGTACAACAATGAAATGCATAATGGGGATGGAAGGATATGATTCAGGAAAAATAGAAATTCTTGGAAATGAATTAAAAATTGGAAATAGTTCAATAAGAGGTGAAATCGGATATTCACCTGAACTTCCTGCTCTTCCAAAACAGTTTACCGGAAAGGAGTGCCTTGAAACCTATGGCTATATGAGGGGATTAAGAAGGAATGATATAAAAAAAGAGATAAGGGGACTTCTGGAACTTACTGATCTAGAAAATGCAGGGGATAAAAAGGTAGGCAATTACAGCAGAGGTATGCTTGCAAAATTAGACTTTGCAATAGCAATGCTTGGCGATCCTGAATTGCTAATTCTTGACGAACCAACCGCAGGCCTTGACCCCGTTTCAGCAAACAGTTTCAGGGAAATTCTAAAGGAAATCAGCAAAAGCAAAAGAACAATATTACTTTCATCCCACCAGCTCTCGGATGTTGAAAAAATATGCTCAGGTGTAACAATAATACATAAGGGTAAAACAATTCTTGAGGGGAATATGGATGATATTCTTAAAAAAAATATCGGTGAAAACACATTCAAAGTTGAGTTTACAGTCTTAAATAAATCTCTGCTTGATAGGATAAAAAAATTGGAGGGTATTGATATCATATCAAAAAACAATTTGGGCAATACATTAATGATACAAAACCATTCAAAAGAGGATATAAGACCGAATATTGCGAGAGCCGCAACAGAGGAAAATGCGCTCATGCTTTCATTCAATGAGGAAACAACTTCACTTGAAAATGTCTTTATAAACCTGTTGAAGGAGTATGATAAAAATGAAGAATGATATTTATTTATATAATTTTAATTACACCATTCCTTGCCTGCCATTTAACGATAGATCCTGTAAATTGATAAAATAATGATAAATTTATATATATCATTCATAATTATAAAGGAGGTAAAATCCAGATGGATATGAATATAGATGAAAATGAGGCAATTAAAATTCTTGGAATATCTCGCGATATAGTGCTTGATTTTCAAAAAAAAATAATGCTTA
>JAJZXB010000009.1 GCA_021846395.1 Thermoplasmata archaeon
AATCCCATTCCCCGCGCTTTGAATTATAAGTGAATACCTTAATAACCATATTGTTGTCCTTTTTGCACAATGATGATTGGATTAATTGCTGGTATGAAACTGTTAAGGCAAAATATTTTATTTTAACTGATATTTGAGGGAAAAATTTAGGTTCATATATTTGAACATAAACAATATGGTTTTTCATAACTTTATAAATCTATTATCTGAATATTCATTACTCTTTTACATTTTTTTATTGTGCCGCTAACATAGACAACTTTGTATCCACGCAACTCAATTTTTTTTATTATAATGTTTTTATTGAATTGATTAACAAGATAGATACGATAATTTTTATTTTTAAATTTTCTCTTTAGTCCAAAAGAGGAAAAGAGATATTTATCCAGTTCTTCCCCATTCACAATCGTATGTACCATGATGTATCTTTTCCTATAAATAGACGATTTCAATGAATGATAATGTAGAAGTCATTTATCTATTTATTGCACAATTTAATTTTAAAATTTTAATGGTTTTCCATGACCAGGTAAAATAAGTGAGGGTTTCATATCCATTATCCTTTTTATCGAATTTTGTGCATCCTCAATATTCCATGTGAATGTTTTATTTACATCCGGGCTTCCATTTTTGTTAATTATGGCATCTCCTGAAAAAATTATATTTTTTGGGATCAAAAAATAGGAGGTGCTTCCGACAGTATGCCCCGATGTGTCATAATATTCGAGGTCATTTATTTTCATATTGTATACTGGTTTTATGCTGGATATGTGGTTTACCGGTGCCATTGAATATAATAATTTCTGCACCAAATTTCTGGCATGGGGTCTTTCAGTACCATTTATTATTTTTACCTCAAGCATGGGGACATAGATATCCGGTTTGAATTCTTCATAAATTTCATTCAACCCCCCTATATGATCCATGTGAAAATGTGTAATGAGAACAATTTCGGGTTTTTTGTTTATTCTGTTAAAATATTCTATTATTCTCCTGCCGGATTTTTTTGTGCCTGCATCAATCAAAATATCTATACCATTAAGCTCAATATGGTAGCAGTTTGCCATAGTATGGTCTATAAGCTCAATATCTTCAAAGATTTTCATAGCAAATAATTATAATTAAAGATTTATATTTATTTTATATATTCATATAAAGATAAAAATGATCTGTAACACATCTATAAATTATTAATTATTTCATTATCTGCCATTTCTCTTTTGCAATAAACGCATTTGACTGTCAGGGGATTTGAAGATACCAAATTAAATTCAGAGTTAACAGGCTCACCTGCGTTTGTAATGCAATTCTGATTGTTGCATTTCAATATTCCTATAATTTTCTGGGGTAAATCAACACTAAATTTCTCTATTATGTCATAATTTTTTATAATACTTATTGATGCATTTGGAGCTATCATGGCTATTTTGTCAAGCTCAATTTTTTCCAGAAATCTGTTTTCTATTTTTATTACATCTTTCTCTCTCATTTTGTTGCTTGGCACTTTAATTCCAATACTAATTGAATTATTTTCACCTATATTAATAATATTCAATACCTTCAATGCTTTTCCAGCAGGTATATGGTCTATAACAGTTCCATCCTTTATTTTTGATATTTTTAATGTTCTATCCATTTAATCACCTGCTATCATTGAGATTAAAGCCATTCTTATTGGGATACCGTAAGAAGCCTGTTTAAAGTATTTTGCTTTTTTCATAAAATCCACCTCAACATCAATCTCATCTATTCTTGGCAAAGGATGCATGATTATTGAATTTTCCTTCATTTTTTCAACCTCTTTTTTGGTAATTTTATATGATCCAATTAATTTATAATACTCATTTTTATCGGTGAACCGCTCTTTCTGTATTCTTGTAATATACAAAACATCACTTTGTTTAATGGACTGTTCAATATCATCTATTATGTTAACATCAAGTTTATTTTTGATTTCCTTATAGACATAATCTGGAAGCTTTAAATTTGCAGGTGAAACCAGATTGATTTTAACATGGTATCTGGTTAATGCCAGCAGTAATGAATGAACTGTTCTGCCATATTTTAAATCACCTATTATGGTTATTTCTTTATTTTCTATATCCCCGAGTTCCTTTTTAATCGTATAAAGATCAACCAGCGTTTGTGTTGGGTGTTCTCCTGAACCATCACCTGCATTTATAACAGGTTTCGATGAGAATCTTGATGCAAGCAATGCAGCTCCTTCCAGAGGATGCCGGATAACTATTATGTCGGAGTATGATTCAACAATTCTTATGGTATCAGCTAGTGTTTCGCCCTTGGAAAATGAGGATGTTTTTGAATCAGCCATGCTTATTACCGATCCTCCAAGGCGTTCCATGGCGGATTCAAATGATAATCTTGTTCGTGTACTTGGTTCATAGAATAATGTTGACAGTATTTTTAACTTCATTGGTTCATTTTGCCTCATATTGTTCATGTTCTGATACATATAATCTGCCTTTTCAAAAATATCTTCTATGTCCCCCTTGTCAAGGTCCGAAACAGAAATTAAACTTTTATTTTTTAACATTTATTTGTAATTAATTATTTAATCTTTAACTTTTTGATTTACGATGTGAATTTTCGCAATAACAGTAAAATATGTTTTTAATAACTGTGAATTAATGTATATTGAATTTTTTTTGCCCCGCCATCTCTATAACTGCCAATAAAACATCTCCTCACATAATGAAGGCGGGTATTGATAAATAAAAATTTATAACATATTTCTATATGTAATTATGTCAGATCTGGAAGATATAGTTAAAAAATACTACCGTGCAGTGGATGAAAATAACCTTGATATCCTATTTTCATTGTTTTCAAATGATATAATATATGAAAGGCCAGGGTATGAGCCATTAAAGGGCATGGAGGAATTCCAGAATTTTTACAGATCCAGCAGAATAATAAAATCGGGGCACCATACTATTTTCAATATAATTGTTAAGGAACCATACGTTGTCGTTGAGGGCGAATTCAATGGTGTATTGAAAAATGGAAACAGATCGTATACGAAGTTTGTTGATGTTTATAAATTCCACAATGAAAAGATATGTTTTCGACACACATACTTTGATGGGGCAAATGTTTAAAGCACTAAAAACATCAATAAATTGTAAGGCTGAAGAAAATTACGAAAAATGTTCCAGTAAATTTGGGTTAAATAAATATCAGAAAAATGCAGCTTGGCCAGATTCACCGAACAGAAATTAAGCAACTCTCTTTAAAATAAGAATGAAAGCCATATGGATGCGGTATTCTCAAATAACCTGCATAGCGTTTTCCATATTTTTAACATTCATCTTTCGGAAAACCATTTCTTTCTTTTATTGGCCCCACAATTGCAATATATTCACAGCAGTTTCTAATGGAGTCTGGTGTGGTATATTTTTGTCCATGAAGTTTTGATGTTGTGTATTGTTATACAATTAACGAATTTAAAATAAAGTATAAAATAAAAAAATTATTAATATTATTAATTATATGGATTTATGAATTCTGACATTCACGATTTTCATAAGATGACATTAAATGAGAGAAGAGACACGGTAAGGAAACTCAGATCACTCTCCGATGAGGACATGGAAATAATGAAAAATAATACAGATATAAAAGATCTGGAAAATATGATAGAAAATGTTATTTCAACAATGGAAATCCCTGTTGGTATTGCAACAAACTTTAAGATAAATAATAAGGACTATTTAATACCAATGTGCATAGAGGAGCCTTCTGTGGTTGCAGCATGCTCGCACGGAGCAAAAATAGCACGAGTTTCTGGAGGTTTTAAGGCATATTCAATGGAATCATTAATGAGAGGGGAACTTCAGTTATACGACGTTCCGGATAGAGATAGTGCCATAATAAGTATCTTCCAGAACAAGCAAAAAATTCTGGACATGGCAAATACAAGGTCAAAAACTCTCTCTTCAATGAAAGCAGGAGCAATGGATATTGAAATATCAGCAATAAAGGACTATATTGTTTTATATTTAATAATAAATGTTAAGGATGCCATGGGTGCAAATGTTATAAATACAATGCTCGAATTCATTGCACCTTTTATTGAAGACATTACAGGCGGTAAAATAAATTTAAGAATAATGAGCAATCTTACAACTGAAAGGATAAGCTATGCACATGCAAAATTCAAGAAGGAATTAATAGGTGGAGAGAAGATAGTAAATAGAATTATTATGGCATCAAACCTGGCAAAACAGGATATTTATCGGGCTACCACACACAATAAGGGAATAATGAATGGCATTGATGCCGTAATACTTGCCACACTTAATGATTTCCGGGCAGAAGAGGCTAATGCACACGCCTACGCTTCCATAAACAATTATCACTCGCTTACAGATTATTACAGTGATGAAAATGGAGATTTAATAGGAAGCATAAAAATACCAATATCCACGGGAATAGTTGGAGGTGCCACAAGAACATCAAAAAAGGCCAGTTTATCGTTAAAGATTCTCAACATATCGAGCTCGCAGGAAATGGCGGATGTTCTTGCATGCGTTGGTCTGGCTCAGAATTTTGCAGCAATGAGAGCTTTATCCAATGAGGGTATCCAGAAGGGCCACATGAAATTGCATGCCAGAAATATTGCAATTTCTGCTGGGGCAACGGATAAAAATGTGAATGCAATAGTTGAAAAAATGATGGAGAAAAATACTATAAATTATTCCGCAGCGAAAGAATTATTAGTTAAATATAATGGTGATAATAATGGAAAGTTTTAAAGAATATATAGAAAACGGGGACAGTTCAATGAAGAAGGAAAAATACATGGATGCCATAAGATCATACACAACGGCATATAACTCAATAAATGAGGAAAGCGATGAAAAAGCCGAGGTTTGCTATAAATTATCCCAATCCTATTTCGCTCTTGAACCAAAAAATATTGAAAACCCAATGAAATATGCACAGGAATCAATGCAAATTCATGAAAAACTAAATGAGAACGACCTTAAGGTAATGGATCTTGTTAATATGGGATACATCAATCTTGACTCTGGAAAAAGGGACCAATCACTGAAATATTTTGAGGAGGCCATCGAATTATCTGAAAAGATCAAGGACATACAGCTCATCGCAATGACAAATAATGCAAAGGCAGAAGCTTTATCATCATTAAAATCAAAATATAGTGAAGCTATGGCGATATATGATAAGGTCATAACAATGACTGAAAAATCCACTGACTGGGATAATTATTTTGAAGCGATATATGGGAAATTAAACATCATGAGGAATCGGGATTTAAATGAAGCATTTGACACAGGAAAAGCGGCTCTTGATAAGGTTGATCAAATAATGAACACAATTAAAACAAAAAAGGAAAAAAAAGAGTTCAAATCCAGTCTTGGATATATATATGACATAACATCTGATATTGCAATGGAACTGGAGAATATTGATGAAGCTATGAAGATAGCGGCAAGGTCAAAGGATCAGGCATGACACATTCATTATTTTTCAATGGTACTATGGTTATAAAAATTGTGAATTAAAATTTAAAATATATGTTCTTTTAGTTTGATATTTTATCAATTATATAATTGTATATTTCAATTGAAAGCTGTGCTTTATCTATATTTTTAAAATTAGCCCTGTTTCCATTATATACAAACACATAATCCTTTGTATTTTCTCCAAAGGTATTATCATTTATTGAATTCAAAACAATAAGATCAGGTTCAGAATTTTTGAACTTATCGGTATCGTATTCATTCTTACCTTCAAGGTTGAAAAGTACCATTTTTGAATCATGGGCCAGAGTTCTTATGTGGTCCCTGATCTTGCTTCCTGGTTTTAATCTTATCAACTGTTCTGATGAACTTTTAAGTTTTTCCCTGCTCTCCGTGAGTTCAAAATCCATCAGAGCTATGGGCATGATAATATAATCATAACGGTTTTTTTCCAGTGCTGAATCTGTTTCAACAATTATATCCTTCAAATTTACCCTATTGACGTAATTTACATATGGTGGTATATCATACTCTGAATTACCAATGTATGTTATTAAATCTGCACCAAAACGAAAGGCATTTCTTGCAAGCCAGTAGCCAGTATAGCCTGTTGATCTGTTTGATAGCACACGTACCGGATCAATGTTCAATTCACTTTTTCCAGCCAATATGAAAATATTTTTATTTTTTAATCTGGATCCATATACAGACCTGCAAATATAATCTATTATTCTATCATTGTCTGCAAGTTTTGCCTTGGTTTCATCATATTCTGGCTCCACAATTAGAACACCTGTTTCTTTCAATTTTTTGATATTCTCTTTATTTATGCTAGTGTTCATCATGTCTTTATGCATTGCGGGTACAACTATTACCGGGTTTTTATGACCATATGCATATGAGAAAAATATAGAAGGTATATTGTCCGCTATGCCATTTGCCATTTTCCCAATTGTGTTGTATGATGCAGGTGCTATTAAGAGTATAGTATCCTTATCGAACAGTGAAATGTGTTCTATATAGCCTGAAATTTCTGTGATTACGTCATGACCCGTAGCCCATTTAAAAATTTCCGGGCTTAACATTTCTGCTGCGGAAGAGCTTATGCCACTTATTACATCCGCACCCTCCCTTTTTATGTCCCTTATGAGATCCGGAATTCTATATAATGATATACTGGCCGAGCTGGCAACTACAACTCTTTTGCCATGGAGCATATTTTCGAAATGTGATTTTATATAACTTGTCATTGCTTTATTATTGAGATCTCATTTAAATTTTTTATTGTCAGGATAATTATAATTTAATTACTATAAATATATCATATAATTAACTCTGGGACAAGATTATTTTGTGTATTGCATCTTGTAATTCGTGCTATCTGTTCATTGAAAATGCATTCCTATATTAATTTTCAAATACAACAATCTACCCATCAGGGACTCGTCCTATCAATATAAGTTATATGCTCCTTAAATGGTTCAGCGTCCTATGTAAGTGAAAAAATAATGGATTAAACAGAATTAATGGGAAATCCGAGTTGTAGTGATAGTCAGGTGCTGGCAATTCTGAAAGAACAAGTAATTATATTAATAGATAATGTGAATAATTCTATGCCGAAATGGTGCATATACTTCAAGTTTACAATCCAAAACGTGAACGCTTCTCAAAAAAATATTGTCTCAAACCATTCTACAATAGAAAAGATTTTTAATAAATAATGCATTTATTAGTTATGGAAGCTAATTCCGAACATATAATTAAAACTGCCGAAATGCTAAAAATTCTTGGCCTTTCCTCATATGAGGCACAGGCTTTTTCAGCTCTTGTTTATCATGGGGTTGCCAATGCAGATACAATTGCTGATACCGCCGGTATACCGAGAACCTCTGCGTATAAAGTTATGGAATCTCTTGTTGATAGAAACTTCGCAAAAGAAACTGAGGGAAGGCCCAGAATGTTCAAGCCTGAAGAAATGTCAAAGATTAAGGAAACCTTTATTGACAATGTGAATAAGCTTTTTGATCAGTTAAGGGAGTTGCAGGATGTTTTACCATCAAAAGGTGATCCGCAGCTTGTTTATACAATATATGGCAGGTCAAAGGTAATGGCAAAAATGGCAGAAATGTTTGATTTATCGGAAAAAGAATTGATAATAGCAACACCTAGAATTAAAGATATACGTACTGAATTGAAGAAAAATATAGAAAATGCCATAAAGAGAGGTGTTCATGTGACATTTATTACACCCCCAAATAAAAGAGTGCCACCAAATACGGAAGTATACAGAAAGGATGGGCTGATTGCAACAGATGTGGCAAGCGATGAATCCCGAGCTATGCTGGCAGGTGCAGATCTTGATGCCTGTGGTTATACAGATAATCCTGTCCTATCGTTGCATGTATTGCAGTTCATTCATATGATGATAAACAATGATGAATTTAGAATATAAACTTGAAAAGCACAGTAAATTAATAGGCGGGCATGTATCAATAAAGGATCATATTTATCTGGCTCCGGAAAGGGCACATAATTTCAATTTTAACACATTTCAAATTTTTGTAAAAAGTAATATGCAATGGAAAAAAAATGATAATCTATCAGAAGGTGATTTTTTAAAATTCAGGGAGAATACAAAAAAATACGGAATGAAAAAAACTGTTGCACACGCTTCTTATCTTATTAATCTTGCTAGTGAAAATGAAGAATTATTGAAAAAGTCAATTGATGATGTCAAATACGAACTTGAACTTTGCAATAAACTGAAAATTGATTATTTGGTAATTCATCCCGGTTCAAATTCAAACAAAAAAAGAGCAATGAAAAGCATTATGGAGACCCTTAATAATATTGAGTATGGACATACTGAATTGCTCATAGAAAATTCATCTGGAAAGGGAAATACAGTACCCGGTAGCATTGAGGAAATGGCTGAAATGCTTGATTACTCCCGAAATATAAACCTCTGCCTTGATGTTTGCCATTATTTTTCATACGGGTACAATATTAGAAATGAATATAGTGAAGTTATGGACAGTTTATTTTCATTGATAAACCGTGAAAGAATAAGGGCTTTGCATATAAACGATTCAAAATATGAAGCAGGCCAAAAAAAGGACAGGCATGAAAATATAGGCTATGGACACATAGGAGATAAAGGATTTTATAACTTAATGAATGACAATAATTTTAATAATATTCCAATGATAATGGAAACTCCAGACGGAGAAAATTACTATATAAAAAATTTGAGCAAATTGCTTGAATTTGTGGGTGAATAATTTGATAATACAGGAATTTACACCATATTTATTCAATAAAAATATTGAAGATTTTGTTTCGCCACCATTTGACACAATAACATATGAACAGGAACAGGAATTGAGGCAGAAAAAATACAATATTGTTAAATTAACTGTCCCGGACAAAAATGGTGGAATTACAGGTTCACAGGATATACTTAAAAAATGGATTGATGATGGTACTTTGTTAAAATTTACTACGGATTCAATAATAATAATGAAACAGGAGTTTTATAATAATAAGGAATTAATACAAAGATATGGAATAATTTCTCTGGTTGATATCATGGAAGACGTTAAAACCCATGAATATACGTTTCCAACACAGGTGAAAGAACGAAAGGATGTTATGTATAATTTGAATTCTGAACCTGAACCCATTTTCATTATTGTGCCAGACAACAATTTTGATAAATTAATTAAAAGAGAATCAGCAGATCTGGATGAAAAATATAAATTTTATCAGCCAAATGGAGTATTAAACACCGTATATTTTTTAACTGATGGCGATAAAATTAATAAAATTAAAAACGCACTGAAAAACGACACAGGCATAGTTGCTGATGGGCATCACAGAATGAGGGCAATAACAGAATTATACGAAAAGACAGGCGATAATTTCTGGAGATATGCCATGGCATATACAACATCAGTATATGACAATGGATTAATGATAGGTGGAGTACACAGATTATTATATGGTTTGAGCCTTGACCCATATTTGAATAAATTGAATGATTCTTTTGATGTTACAGTAGACAATAACATGGTAAACCAAAAAAATATTTATATCTATCACAATTCAAAATTTTACTGCTTAATTCCAAAAAATTACATTGTAAAGGAGAAATTTGGAAATAAAAGTCCATTATCAACTGAAATCGTGAATAAAATTTTATTTGAACAAACTTTCTCTCTAAGGGAGGAAGAATACAATAAAAAAATAATATATATATACAATTACACTGATGCAATAAATGCTGTGGATATGCACCAATGCGATTTTGCAATACTAATCCCCCAGTGGCAGAAAGAGGATTTCCTTAAATTTATGGTAGAAAATAGATTAATGCCACAGAAATCAACATATTTTTATCCAAAAATACCATCTGGAATTGCTTTATACATAAAGCCACTGTAGCTCAGCAGGTAGAGTGGCTGATTCGTAATCAGCAGGTCGGGGGATCAACGCCCCCCAGTGGCTCTATATAAAATGTTAAAAGCCCTAAAATATATATAAGATATGGGTTATATTAAAGTATAAGTAAAATTTTCAAATTCTGTGTAGCTATAGAACTTAATCGAATTAAAAATATATTACAAAATAAAAAAAATTATAAAGGAATTTTTACAGGATATGAAAATAGAAGAAGAATGGGATAATTAGATGAAAAGCTAACATCGTTTATCAAATGATTCTTTAGTGTAGCATGTTTTAAACATATTTTCTGTTTGTTTGCAGCCCTATCAAAATTTTACTGCTTTCATAGTCTTTTTAAGATCTTATCATATATTGAAAACGAGAAAGATATTGCATAATGCCATACTAATTTATTGCCTCCCACTATTTTTTCTTTTTATTCTTTCCTTCTCTATTTCTTCATACAGCATAAGGGTAGAAACTGCGTCAGTATCAGCTCTATGTGGCTGCCCCTGCGGAATGATATTCAGCAATTCTAATGACCTTCTCAATGATATTCTCCAGTCATCGGGCAAATTGAAAAAATCATGGGCCATATTCATGACATCAATTCCCCAGTTTAAATCAAAATTCCACGGTTCTTTTTTAAGAAATACGCTATCGAATGGTATATTGTATGCATGGAAAATTAGATTGCTTTGTTTATTCAGAGTATCGAATAGATTGCTGACATCCATAACCACTTCATAATCAGGCATGGCTGCAAGTATATCTTTTTTACCAATATTTGAAACCGATATAGCCTCATCGGAATAACCGTCTTTGAAATATTCTGGGCCTGGATTGCAGAGAAATGATCTCCTCACGATAAGATTATGATTGTCTCTGTATGCAATTCCTAACTCAATTATCCTGTCATCTCTGGGAGGCTTGGCTACATGTCCCAATCCAGTGGTTTCAGTATCAATGAAAACATGTAATTCAGGCATCATAATTTTTCGCCTCTCATGAATATCTGACTCTCAATGGATTTTATTATGTCCAGTGTTTCAGGAAAATCATCATCATTTCCGGGCATTATCTTTATTTTTTCCAGTATTTCTATAAGTTTCATTTTTAAAACCTTTTAATTTCGTCATTTATATGGTTAAAGGAATAATTACGTACCTTAATCTTTTTTGGAATTATGGTGTTGTCACGTTTATTTAAGGAGTCATCAGGGAAATGCATATATTTTTCACCTCTTTTTTTAGTTTATATTATTCCAGCATTTATTCCTTTTAGAGCTATTTTTCCTTCTGGAGTGAAATATTAATACATGTAAAAAAAATCATCTATATAAAATTACCTCTTCTTGAATACAATGCTTAATTCTCCCTTATTTTTTTTCAAATCCACAAAGTCGAGTTTAACAAAATTTAAGATTTGTTTAAACTTTTCCACATCATAAGGAAATTTGTCCGCCATTAAAAGAAGGTTAACTGTATCACCTCTATTAATGTCCAGGGCTATCCCCTTCAATGTGCTTAAAAGATAATTGAATGGGTCACCACCGCATGTAATTTTTCTTTGATCCTCAATTATCATAATAATATTATGCCAATCAGCGATATAAGCATATCACTTTAATTATTTTTATGATTATTGCACCTACCCAAAAAAATAATAATGATAAACTAATTTGTTTGTATGGATACAATCGAAGTTAATAATCTATCTCCTTCCACCAAGCTGATATATCATATATTGCTTGAAGTCAAGGTGGCCAGATTATGCCAGCTTCAGGAGATGACCGGTTTATCCAAAAGAACAATTCTATATTCTGTTAAAACTCTAAGCAATTTAAGATTAATTGAGATAACAACATGTCTTAGCGATACACGGCAGAGGTTTTATTGCCTGAAAATAAAAATATAATCTTGAATTTCCGGAACGTTTTCCAAAATTATAATCATTTATGAATTCAATCATAAAAATACACGGAAAGGTGCAAATTCTGCACTTTTGAATATCTTATTATTTTAGCTCATATTAAGCCATATGGTGAAAATATGGCAGTAACAATAGGAGCAAAAGCACCTGATTTTATGGTGAACACAACAAGAGGGCCAATATCCATGTCAGAATATAAAGGAAAATGGGTGATATTGTTTTCACACCCTGCGGATTTTACGCCGGTATGCACAACGGAATTTATGGAATTTGCAAAAAGGTATGAAAATTTCAAGGATCTCAATGTGGAGTTAATTGGATTGAGTGTTGACAGCTTACAGAGCCATATAGAATGGCTAAAAGACATTAAAGAAAAATTTGACGTAGAAATACCATATCCAGTTATAGCAGATATAAACAAAGAAGTTGCAAGAGAGTACAATTTAATTGATGAAAAAGCGGGAAATACGGTTAGAGGTGTATTTATTATTGATCCGGATCAGAAAGTTAGGTGGATGATTTATTATCCTGCAGAAACTGGCAGAAACATAGATGAGATACTAAGAAGCCTGAAGGCTTTGCAGGTTAACTGGAATAATAAGCTTGCAACACCTGTGAACTGGAAACCCGGAGAAAAGGGCATAGTACCACCACCCTCAACCCTTGAAGATGCATACAAAAGAATAAATGAAGGAAATAAAGCGTGGTATTTGAAATATCAGGGAACATGAGGTGATATTGATGGATTCAAATGAAAAACTAAATGACATAAATAATTTGTTTGGTGAAATAGCAAAGGATAATGATAAATTCCAGAGTTCTTTCATGAATTTTGTGGGGAATGTCCTGACTGAAGGAGCTCTTGATGTAAAAACAAAGGAATTAATTATAATTTCTTTGAGCATGGCTTCAAGATGTGAATGGTGCATATCCTATCATGTTTTTCAGGCTTTAAAGGCCGGTGCAACCAAAAAAGAATTGATGGAAGTGGGTTATGTAACAACATTGATGTATGGTTCCCAGGCTTTAATGGAAATGAATAATTTGATAGACGCAATAAATCAATTTGAAAACCAAAAATAAATTTAAAAGGTTTTAATTATAAATAGGTATAATAAATTTTATTATAATTATCCTTGAGGTATAAGTTTTTATTTATTATATATATCATTAAATAAAGTGTGTAAAGGATACACACAAAATTTTTTATGGATCCTTAAAACTTTTTTTATTGCATTGTAATTATTCTCATTGTTCAAAATTTTCTTGGTTCTTTTTAATTCAGTTTCAATATTACTGTAATAAATTCCTTGCATATTTTTAATTCTTGCATTCTTTATAAACCTTTATTGAGAATTTAACTTTTAGGGTTATGCCGGGGTCGGGGATTGAACCCAAGACCTTCGGATTTCTCAGTTTTTAGACTTATGAGTCCGACGCTCTGCCAACTGAGCCACCCCGGCTTTTAAATATTTAATTTGCAACTGTTTCGGCCATTTGGCCATTGGCGGTTGATTGCAATGTCTTGCCAAAAACTTCTGAGCGACGGATTTCTATCTTTCTGATTGGGTAGATATCCTTCAATGCATCCACGATTTCACCATAAATATTATCGCCAATTATATACAATGCAAATTCTGATAAGTTCATGTCACCTGATTTTGAATTTATAAAACTAACCACAGATGATCTCACTTCTGACCTTTTTGTACCGGTTAATTTATTATCTGAAACAAGGACTATCTTGACTGCAACTTTATAAAGATCCTTCGTAATTATATCGGTAATTATATCTATTCTCTCCCTTCTTCTTCTTACCATCCTTCTTATTGTATCGTCACTTACCTTATGCCCAATAAAATTTGTTGTGCATTTTTTTCCAACACAATCATCTATTTTAAATAAAGCCATTGACGCTGATTTTTTAAAGTTGCCAGTAAAATCAGATATTGGCACTGCTATCGTACGATTTATGATAAACTTTGGATCTGCACCCGGAGTTAAAGCTATCTCTTTCTCACCAAAGTATGATGGTGCAACTACAGTATACCACGATTTTTCTTTCCATTTATCCTTTACATTACCCTTTCTTTTATCTGCCATTTAATCCCTCTTTTATCCATTCAATTATTGACTTTAATTATCTATTGGTGAAATACATTATCGTTTATAAATTTATAATGTTTTCGCATTTTATGCATATAACTCAGATTCTATTTAAAGCCGATGTCATACAGTGTGCACCACCATAACCACCCGTTAGCTCGCTAAGATCAATTTTTATCACATCTATTCCATATTCAGAAATCTCTTTATTATCTGGAAATACTTTGTCCCTTTTTTCAATATCTTTTAAAACTGCCTGTTTAATCATATCATTAAAAACATTTTCACCCAGTAACTTTTTAATAATTTTTTTTGTATCTATTGCAATAATTTTTTTATTCTTAAGTGTCAGAAAATTGGATGAATACGATAATTGCTCACTTATACCAAGATTTATTATATCATACCCCTTTCTTTTAATATAATCATAGAAATTTGTTTCGTATTCCTTTGTATAGACGCCATCATTTCTTACATATATATCCGCATGTGCATTTCTAATGAGCGTTTCAGATGTAATTGCCAGCCCATTTGCCGGTATGTTGAAATATGTGTCTAGATGCATATTCATCATAACATCATTATCATTCATTAAATCGTATACGGGGTTCTGTATTAGTGCTATTTCCTCAAAATTCAATGCACCCGAGTTCATGGCATCCAAGGCTCCAGCATGATCCGTTCTGTTGCCTGTACCTATTAGTGCAAAATTTCCTGCAGGAATAAAATCACCACCTTCAAAATAGCCATTTTCAATCTTTCTTATGTTTTCCTTGAATATATTTTTAAAGATAAATGATGTTATTTCAGTTTCCTTCCTCCGCTGTTGCATTCTCATATTGCCTATTATAACTCCATTTGATACAGCTTGTTGATCTCTCATAAAATATAGATTGGCCAGTGGTAAATTTGAATATACTGTAGGGTATTCTATGCCTGTGACATATTTTTTAAGGTCTATTGAAAGTTCCATAATCAAAGCCTCAAACAGTGATCTTGAATCAATATGCCCTATATTATTTTCCAGATATCTCTGTGCATTTTCAAGCGATTCTACAGTGCCATAAAAATGAATCCTTGACCTGACAATATTTTCAAGATTTTCCCTGAAATCATGATCTGTTTCTGCTGTTTTTTCTACAAGATCACTGAGTATGTCCACTTTAATACCATTTTCTTTCAAAATCTGTTGTAGATGGAGATGTTCATTTACTGCACTTGAATAGTTGAATGGGCGTTCGAATAGAAAAGCGGTAGGTGCAAACATTGCATATGTTATTTCATTTCCAGGCAGATGCATCAATACGTGATTCAGAGAATCCCACTCGGCTTTTATTTGCATTATAGTATATGCACCTTACATTAAAAATTTTTTTCATATGTTAAAATAATTTCCATTGTATTTATATAAAACTATTTCTTTATTCTCAAATTTACCCTTTATTGACATTATATTGAAATTTTCAGAGTTCATAATCTGTGTCTCACCAGAATCTGAAGATAAAACGATGAATTTTTCCATTACTGGTAATTTATATATTACACTGAAGGGTTTCCTGAAAAAATTTTTTGAGTTTAAATTTACAGTCCCTTTCCTATCAACACTCAGGAGTTCTATATTATTTGACGATATAGATTTTACCATATAATAATTTTTATCATATATAATTGAACCCTTCAAAAGATCAAGTATCCTTATTAAATGGGTATATCTAAACATATCCTTCCCATCCTTTCTTCCCGCAAGTGATTTTGTAATCTTTAGATTCATAAAGTATACATCCTCAAGATTTTTATCAATTTTTACAGCATCCTCCTTCCTGCCAAGGAAAATATCAAGACCCTCCTTTTTTTTCTCTATTCTTGAAATAAAGGAATTTGGATTGTTTTTATTAAGTGATTTTATATATGATACTATTGAATCTCTGGCGGAGTTTAAAATATCATCATATTCTGTTGTAAAGGTCCTTAACTGAATAATAGCCTCATAGTATGATCCGGTGACACGGTTGCATACTGGACAGCTTTCATCAATTAGCTTTATATCCATATCTGTCTCCTTTTTAATTTCACCAAGATTTTTGTCATCAACAATTAGGTCAATGTTCATTTTTTTATCGTTCATGCTGTAATTTATTATCCTGATAGATGATGAATTATCCGCACTGATATTGGCAGTGGCTTGTTTTTTTACAACTCCTTCTATATTATTATAATACCACTTTTTATTGATTTTAATAGATCCGCATTTCGGGCATTCAGTAATTTCCATTTTACTGGTTTTTAATTTTATCTTATCTGAAAGGCAATCAGTGCACAACCCGAATTTATACGCATCATTATTGCCACATACAATACATTTCATTTATATATAATTGCAAATTAATATTTAACTCCTGTGAGCAAAGGTCTCCCCTTAAGACAATGCAATTAAAGGAAAGGGCTTATTGCCGATTATAAAAACAATTCCATACAACAATGGGAGTATCGGTTAATTCATATTTGCCTGCAACATTTTTAAATTTAATATTATTGGTTATGATGAAATATACCGCATATGACCTGATGAAAAAATAATATTTTAAGCAATATCGCTTAAGCAGGAATTCAAGTACAATATGTATTGAGTATACATCACTTATTTATTATTTCAGCCAATTTATCTGTATTTCCAACTATGAAGCACTTATTAATATCGCAGACGTTGATTTTTCCATCGTTTGATGAAAGCATAAAATAGTTGTTTGGGTAATATTTTTTAATAGAATCCAGTTTTTCTCCATCTGCCTCTATTTTATAGAATTTTAGTTTTTTGAAAAAAGCATC
This sequence comes from Thermoplasmata archaeon, assembly GCA_021846395.1. GTDB lineage: Archaea > Thermoplasmatota > Thermoplasmata > Thermoplasmatales > Thermoplasmataceae > Acidiplasma. The sequence goes on from JAJZXB010000009.1 coordinate 16,815, forward strand.
AACAGTTGCAGAAAAAAACAGTGGTTTTGATGCCAGTTCATCGTATACGTTCCTCAGTGAAGCATCAATAACACTGTCATATTTGTTATTTATATAGCCGTATACCATCAAATTGTCAATGGCAATTGAAAAGCCAGATGGTATGGCATTATCATAACTTTCCTTCAATTTAATAATTTCTGGATGGTCTGTTTCATAGAACCCGCCATTTTCAGTATCATAAAATTTTTTCACCATATTTCCCGTTATTTCCTCAAAATATTTCATGTACACATCATTCAAAGAAGCCTCATAAAGATATAAAAGGCCTGATGAAAAGAATGCATAATCATCAAGAAAGCCTTCTATTGAAATATCATTCTCTCTGTACCTGTGGTAAAGAATATTGTTTTTGTACATTTTAGATATGATAAAATCTGCTGCATTTTCTGCGTATTCAAGCATATCACGATCTGAAAAAACCATTGAGGATATGGATAGGGCTTTTATTACTAGCCCATTAATATCGGCAAGTATTTTATCATCAATCAACGGTTTTACTCTTTTATTCCGCACGTCATACAATTTTTTAATATTCACTTCCATATTTTTGTTGTAAATTTCCTCAGGAGAGCCGGAAAAATAAAGTATATTTCTGCCAGTTAGCCGATAATTATTGTCATAAAAATTTCCAGCTTCAGAAACATCATAGGATTTGGTAAATTCCCTATCTGTAATCTGCGATATTTCATCATATGTCCATGTATAGTATTTGCCCTCCTCATTTTCAGAATCCGCGTCTATTGCAGTATAAAACGCCTTTCCAAACATTTCATTCTTTAAAAACTGAAAAATTTCATAGGCCACATTTTTGTAAAAATCATTTTTTGTTATGGAATAGATGTAAGTATAAGCCATTAATGCCATAGCCTGATCGTATGCCATTTTTTCAAAATGCGGTATTCTCCACAATGCATCTGTTGAATATCTGTGGAAACCATATCCCACCTGATCATAAACACCACCAAGTCGCATCATTTTTAAGGTTTTTTCTGACATTTCAAGTGCTTTTTTATCATTATAATTTTTATAATAATCCAGTAAAAATATAATGTGCTGAAATGAGAGGAACTTTGGGGCAGCACCAAAACCACCATATTCCTCATCATAATTACCCTTCATAGATTTAAATGCTGACTTGACTATATTCTCATAATTTATTTCATCGCCCTTTCTTTTTACATTATTATGGTTTATCGCACCCATAACAGCATCTCCATTTTTTTCAAGCTCCGATCTTTTATTCTTCCAGAAATAATGGACGGTATCACATAAATCCATTAAACCGATCATATTATTTCTTGAAGTTTTTGGTATGTATGTGAATGAAAATACTGGCTTTTTGTCAGGGGTTAAAACTACATTTAGTGGCCATCCGCCCTGTCCCGTCATAATCTGGCTCATAGTCATATACAAATTGTCTATATCCGGTCTTTCTTCCCTGTCAACCTTGATGCATATAAATGTATCATTCATTTTATCTGCAACATCCTTATCATTAAAACTCTCCAGATCCATTACATGACACCAGTGGCAGGTTGAATATCCAATGCTTAAAAATATAGGTTTATCCTCATTTCTTGCTTTGGTGAAAGGCTCATCCGACCAGGGATACCAGTTAATGGGATTTTTTGCATGTTCCAATAAATAAGGGCTTTTTTCATTAACCAATTTATTCATAATCTAAAATTGCACGTATATATACAAATATATTGTATTGATCTATCTGTCGATAAACTTATTTATTATGGATTTTTGATAAAAGTTAAATTCAGACAAATTAACAATGTTTAAATTCATATGGCTAAATAAATGTAGTTAAAATATGATCAGTGTATCCTGCTTTTACTCATTTTAATATTTTTCATATCCTTCACTGTCATACAGGGAATCCATAACATTTTCAAAAAATTTTTTTGTTGATGTGAAGTCCTTTATATTGTGGCCATGTACACTCAAAGGCGTTACTGAAATATTATTTTCATACATCACCGTGTAATAATCTGTATTTTTCTCATAACTTTTTGAAAATTTATTCCCAAACCAGTAATATTTAATTCCATTGGGATCCTCATTTTCATCGATAAAATCAATAAAGGCATTAAAATACATGGGAACAACCTCAATGGTTGTTTTTTCATTTATTCTAGATGGAAAATTGATATTAAGAACGTCAACATCCTTTGGAAATCCATTTTTTATGAATTCGTTCATGATGCTTTTTGATATTATACCTGCTTTTTCAAAATCTGCGGAATTGTAATCGTAAGAATTTTCAAGAGCAATGGAAAAAGCCATGCTCTTTATGCCAATTAATGCCCCCGTCATTGCGGCTGATATTGTTCCGCTAGTGTACAGGGACCTTAATGATATATTCATTCCATGATTTATTCCACTTGCTATTAGATCAATCTCAGAATCCTTCAATAATGTGTTTTTTGCCATAAAAACTGTATCGGCAGGATATCCAGATATTGAATAGCCATTTATTCCATATTTATCAAGGGAGGATGCCCTCAGAGGTTCCATAAATGTTATGCTCATTCCTGATGCACTTCTAACCCTATCCGGGGCAACCATATATGCTCCTAAACTTGTCTGAGATGCATTCGAATATAATTCCTTAATTCCCAGTGAATCATATCCATCGTCATTGGTGATCAATATCATTGAAAATATATATTAAAATAGTATTTATGATTATCCATGTAGTTATTTTCCTTCTATACCCTCTATTGTAAACTGCCCTGCAGATTTGACGTTTTCCGGATGAAGCTTATATTCAATTGCAGTCATTATGGCAGATATAGGAATCCACCCAACTCCCACATATATCGCAATGTTATATGGATATTTTTCTGGACTTATCAGCGTTCCAGCCATGACGATTAAAAGCAGCAATATGCCTACTGCAGGTATGATTATGTGCTCAATTATTCTCAATTTATTCATTCTTTTCATTAAAAATGGCAGACTTATTGATGCAATTATGTGCTCTGTATAGGCTGCGTATGCATTCATTAAAAGCATAAGCAAGCCCCCTGCAACGGGTCCAAATTTAAGCCCAAAAAATATTGCAACAACAAATGAAAGGATAAATATGACAAGGGCGGATATGTGGGGTGTGCTGTATTTTTTATGAACACTTCCTATACTTTTTGGCAAAAATAAAATTCCATCTCTGGCAAAGGAATAGAATATTCTTGAATCCGCATTGCTTACCGAGATATTGTACCCCATGAAGCTGTTTATTGTTACGGCTATAAGGGCGATATACAGTATATAGCTATATCTTTTTACCAGTACAATGCCCGGATCAGCCCTGTTGTAAAATGAAACCATTTTTGTTGGTCCCCATCCAATGGTGAATGCGTATGAAACAATCAAAAGTGTTATTCCTGATAAAATAACAGTTCCTATCAGTGCCCTCTTGATTGTTTTTTCCGGTTCCTTTGCCTCCTCACCCAGTGCAGTTATTGATAATGTTGTGCCAAAATAAAGTGTTGTGGAATAAATCATGGAAAATATTAACTGTGTATATCCAGACACATATTTTAAAGTGAAAACATATAGAGTATTTAATTTACCCGCATCAACTATTATGATTATTGAAGATATAATCAATACTGCAACTTCAATTATTCCGCCGGCTATCTGATAATCTGTTGATACCTTCATTCCCCTGAATGTGAATAAAAATGAAATCAATGCGGCTATAAATGCTATTGGTACCCAGAAAAGAGCACTAGAATATGCCGGATCAATCAGTGTTATAAATGCCGCAAGTCCAAGAAACCCAAAACTTCCATAACCAAGAATGCCATAAAAAGCCATATTCCATGCCTGAAAAGTTCCTATTATTCCGCCGAGACCCTTTCCTGCAAAAGTGTAATATGAACCCGCCGAATTCACATGCTTTGAAAATTGGTATCCTGTGTTCATAATAAACAGATATGCAAAAACTCCAAGTAAAAGTGAAAGTGGTGTTGCGCCCAGGGCAAATTCAACGATACCCACCAGCAAATATGCGGCATCAGCAGCAATTGATAAAGTTCCCATAGCCTGCCAAATTAACCTAAAATCAGATAAATAACCCCTTCTTAATGAGTCCATTGGGGCATTAAAATACATTTAAATATAAATCTTTGTATTAAACAAGAATTTCACAATCGTGATTAATATTTTTCAAACGCATCCCCTCTTGGATCAAATCCCGCCTCAATGTTTTCTCCAAATACTATTCCCTGTGCATGACCCATCATGCTATTGTAACCATCAACCTTTATGTATTTTTTTAAATTCAGTGGCTCTTCATAATAAATATCAGAATCACTGTATATTGATGCAGGATAGGCAAATCTTGGATAGTTTATTGCATCCTGAATGCTCAGGTTTCTATCAATGATTTTTGATAAAATCTGCACATTGACTTCCGGCTGAATATCACCTCCCATGGAACCAAGCATTATTTCCTTTTTGCCCAATGCTAGTGTGCTCATTAAAGTATGGAATGTTTTTTTGAATGGTTTTAAGGAATTGTTGTTACTTTCATCAAGTGAAAAATAAGATCCCCTGTTGTTTATATTTATTCCTGTGCCCTTAACATTGTGGCCAGAACCGAATCCCATGAAATTGCTCTGTATTGCACTTATTTCTATTTCACCATCAAAGACTGAAAATGCAGTTGTATCTGAATTTTCAGATTTTTTTCCATGTAATTCCCCAACTTTAAACGATCTAAAATTATCCACATTTAAGCTGGAACCATCATAGATATATTTTCTATATAGGTATGATTCTTTCATATTCTGAATCAGTATATCATAGTAGTCCTTATCATCCATGGAAGACAAATCGTATTTATCCATGAGTTTCAGCCAAATGAGTTCTGTTATGCCCTGACTTACTGGAGGGTTGGTATATATATCATAGCCATGATAATTTACACGCATTGGCTCCTTTATTTCTGCTTCGTATTTTTCAAGATCCGACAACCTTATCAATCCACCCTTATTTTTCATATCCTGTTCAATCATTTTTGCTATTTTTCCATTATAAAATTCATCTGGATTTTTGCTTAAAATTTCAAGCGTATTTCCCAGATCCTTTTGATATAAAACGTTTGAACCATTTTTGTAAATTCTATTGAAATCTTCATCTCCCTCAAAATTTTTTATGGCAATATCCATTTTTGCGGATTTTCTAAACCCATTTCTGGCATATTCTATTGCCCTTTTAAAATCCCTCTCTGGCGTAAGATTTATTTTTTCCATAATTATCTTCCACGCTGAAACCAACCCTGGCAGTGAAAAAGATGAGAGGACTCCCCTTTTAGGTATATCATTAAAATTTTTTGACTTAAAAAAATCAACGGTTGCCATTTCTGCTGCAAATCCACTTGCATTTATACAATATATATTTTTATCCCTTATCGTAGCGAACATATCTCCACCAAGACCATTTAAATGTGGCTGAACAACTGTCAGGGCTGCACTGGTAGCAAGCATGGCGTCATAAGCATTGCCTCCTTCAGATAAAACCTCTTCTCCAGCTACAGTGCTTAACGGATGGCTTGAAGCAACAGCGTATTTACTCATGGAATATTATTATTCAAATATTTATAATTATTTCTATAGGGCATTTCTAAACGTAATGCATATAATTTTTTGCGAAATAAGTTAAGCTTAAATATAGATTTTTATTTATATGTTTTTATGAAAGGAGTAAAAATAATTGTAATAGCTGTGATAGTGGTAATAATAGCAGGCATAGGATTCTATGGATATCACTATGAAACAACTGGAACAATGAAAGTCGGGACATATGCCCCATCTAGTACTGCCTTATCGCCAGCCTTCAAAAGTGCCGTGGGGATATCTCCTGATGCAAATATCTTCGATCTTAACGTCACCGTAAGCACCATAGGATTGTATAATTCAACAACAGGATGGCACAACTATACCATTGATAAATCTGTAACCGTATTTTCAACATCACCAAGCAACTCTTCAATATTTGATAGTCTGAGCGTTCATGCGGGGTCCTACAGCAAGATACTTTTAAATATAACTGGAATGAGCATATACTGGGCTTCTGTTGGAATATCACAGACAAATATAACGCTTTCACATCCCCTTGCAATAATAGTACACGCAATAACAATACATGCACATGGATCAACAACACTGTTTCTTGACTTCAATTTAGGGGCATTTGCAACAGCAGCGAAAAGTAATTCCTCAGCCAATGTCAACTCTAGTGTAAATGCCACGGTTATGTATTAAATTTTTTTTATTTAAATAATTCTTTTGCATACTTTTATTTTTTTTAATACTGTTACCATACTCGGGCATATTTAAATAAATCCCATTATGGGCATTTTTGTATTTCACTGGTCTCTATTAAATAGCCCTTAAATTATTCTTTTAGGCAATGAAAATAACTGTGTGAAATTCTTTTGAAATTAAACTTAATATATATTATGCTATATCAAATTATGAAAGTAGCAGTTATAATGGGAAGTTCATCGGATTATGTTCACATGAAGGACGCTATAGATACATTAAAGGATTTTGGCATAGAGGTAGAATATAAGATTGTTTCTGCACACAGAACACCAGAATTCATGCTTGAATATGCAAAGAATGCAATAAAAAATAATATTGAAGTAATAATAGCGGGTGCAGGGGGTGCAGCTCATCTTCCTGGAATGGTTGCTTCAATGACCTCTTTACCTGTAATAGGCGTTCCTGTTCCATCAAAAAATTTAAATGGCCTCGATTCTTTATTATCAATAGTCCAAATGCCATCCGGTGTACCTGTTGCAACAGTTTCTATTGGAGGTGCAAAGAATGCTGCCCTTCTGGCAATAAGAATTCTTTCAATAAAATATGATAAATTGAGGGCATTTATGGAAGATTATATGAATAAGCAGAAGGATAAAGTACTGGGGGAAAAGCTATGATCGTTGGCATCATTGGCTCAGGGCAGCTTGGCTACATGATGATAATGACAATGAAAAAATACCCAATAAAATTTCACGTCCTTGATAATAATAAAGGGCCTGCAGGATACATAGCGGATAAATTTTTTTCATTGAGCCAGTACAGGGAATTTGTTGATTCATGTGATTTTGTGACATTTGAATTTGAGCATGTTGATGAAAATACTCTTGAGTATGCTTCTGATAGGGGAAAATTAAGGCCAAATATAAAAACAGTTGAATTGAAAAGAGATCGGTCACTTGAAAAGAATTTTCTGAAAAAAAACCACTTTCCAATTGCAGATTATGAATATGCTGAAACATATGGAGAAGCTTTCAAAATTGCAAAGAGTTTTGGCAGTGCGGTGATCAAAACATGCAAAGGAGGTTATGATGGCAAGGGGCAATTTTTTATAAGTCCTGAAACCGAATATAAAGAGGAAAATGCCAGAGGCCCATTTGTAATAGAAAAATTCATAAATTATGATTTTGAAGCATCAACAATAGCAGTAAGGGATTCCAGAGGACATTTTGAATTTTTTGTACCTTCATACAACTACAATAAAAATGGCATTTTGATATACAACATTGCACCTTTAAAGGATCATAAAAAAATGATTACAATGGCTCAAAAATTGATGGAAAAGCTGGATTATATAGGTGTAATGGGAATAGAATATTATGTTATTGATAATTGCATTAAGATAAATGAATATGCACCAAGAGTTCACAATACAGGACATCATACATTACTTGGCTCATCAATTTCACAGTTTGAGGAACATATACATGCTGTTGCAGATATACCCATAGTTAAGCCGGAGTTATTTTCCCCATCAGGAATATTGAACATTATTGGGACGGAAATACATGATAAAATTGATGATATTATGAATTTGGGGAAAAGTGATGTATACTGGTATCATAAAACCGATATAAGAAGAAAAAGAAAAATGGGGCATATTAACGTTTATGGAAAATCTGTAGGTGAAGTGAAAGAAAAAATTGACAAACTCATAAATATAGTTTATAATGGAGATATTGACAATTATATTTAATAGTTATAGAACAACAATACCTCTAACTCCATTTATCCCTTTTATTTTATTTATTATTTCCCCAGAGAGTGGAACAGCTGTGACAATAATCGCTTTTGGATTTTCTATCATATCAGGGTCATCTGTAATAACTTCCTTTATGCTGATATCATTTTCTGAAATAACTGAAATAACTCCTGCTATAATTCCAGATTTCGTAGCATTTTCTGGAATTATCTGTATGACACCAAAACCCATCCTTGAGCCTGCTTCCGATAAATTTGAAACTGGCTTCAAATTTGAAAAAAAGTCAAACAGTTTGACGTCGTCAACTATTCTCTTTAAAAGATTTACAATGACCCTGCGATCCACATGATATGCCTTCGCCAGGGCATTTGGCTTTACCTCAACCATATCGAAAAAAATTTTTACCTCATCGAGAACTATCCTAACACTTAAACCTATTTCAATCATTTTCTGAACTACTCTCTTCTCGGTCGGATATGAATCAAAAACCTTGTTAGCGTAATCCCACATATATAGGTGACATGTAAATGCTATATTTAAATTATACACTGTAATAAACGTATAAAATTTAATATAAAAGTATTATTATTTGTCTAACTGCATATGTACATTCAATTAATTTAATATTATTGTCCATTTCTAGTAATGGTATTGTAATTACTGCAATTCCAGAAATGACAATGCCGTAGGTTTTTAAAATTATATAATAAAATAAAATTATCTTGAATATTTAACGAACATTACAAGAATTCCGGCTATCAGCACAAAAAATGCCATGGCATATACTCCAGAAACAAATGAATGTGTGTAGCTTTCAAGCCCTCCAACAAGAATTGGTCCAACAATTCCTCCAAGATTCCCAAGACCATTGATCATTCCTATTGATGCTGCTGAGCTTTCCCTTGTTAATGATTCCTGTGGTATATTCCAAAAAACCGGTAAAAAGCTGAATATTCCTATTGCCGAAATTGTAAAGAAAATGAAAGATACAACAGCATTGCTTATGAAAAGTGCGCTCAGAGTCAAACCAGCAAATGCAACGAAGAATATAATGGCTGTTAAATGTTTCCTATTTCCCTTTTTATCTGAATATCGTAATATAAATATTAAGGATATTGCCGCAGCAATATAGGGGATATCGCTCAGGAAACTAGCTTCAGCAGCACCCACATGCGCAAAAGATCCTATTATGGATGGGAGCCAAATCACAAATCCATATATTCCCGTAACACCAAAAAAGTATACTAAGGTCAATATTATCACATCCCTTTCCCTTAATGCCTTTTTCCATGATACTTTTAATGGTTTTTCATTTTCTTCTTTTGCAAGTTCATTTTCAAGAGTATTTTTTCATCACTGCTAAGCCATTTTGCATCCTTTGGGAAATCTGTTAAAACAATCCATAATATTACAACGGATATCAGTGCAAGTATTCCTTCATATACGAATAAATATCTCCACCCTAAAGCATTGCCATACGTTAGAAATACAGATCCCGCTATTAAACCACCAAAAATTCCTGCAACGGGTATCGCGGCATTGAAAAATGAATTTGCAACCCCTCTTTCAGATTTTACAAACCAGATGCCCATAAAAAACATGACCCCTGCATAGAAAGGAGCTTCTGCTAAACCAAGTATAAATCTTAAGGCGTATATTTCAGAAACATTTTGTACAAGACCTGTTATTATTGTAATAACGCCCCATGCAGAAAATGCTATTGCAAAAATTTTCCTTATGCCAACACTATTTATTCTCAAAGTGGTAAAGACTTGAGGTATTGCATATGCCACAAAGAATAAAGCTGACGCAATCCCAGCTATTAAATCAGCACTTGATTTTGGAATGCCTATATCTGGAAACATGCCTGCAGCTATAGCATATGATAAATTCACTCTATCAAGAAAGTTTATAACATACAGAAAAAATAATACAGGCGCAAGCCTTAAATATCTCATTTTCAGAGATTTCCCTACATTGTTTACAGTAGTATTCATAAGTTACCATATCTGTATTTTTATATAAATTTTTTGTCAAGGAAAAAATTAATACATAAGTATTAAACACCATTCAATAGGTCACTTATTTTTTTACGTTCTTGTTTCATGGAATCCCTGTACCTTATCGTTACTGTATCGTCTTCAAGGGTTTGAAAATCAACCGTGATACAATAAGGAGTACCTATTTCATCCTGCCTCGCGTATCTTTTTCCAATAGATCCTACCTCATCGTATATAATATATTTATCATTTTTCAATAATTCCATATAAAGGTTTTTAGCTTTATCCACAAGTTTTTCTTTCTTCATTAGGGGAAAAATAGCTAAATGAAATGGAGATACATTGGAATTCAATTTAAGAACATTGTAACCATTATCTCTTTTGTATAAAGATTGAACAAGAAGAGAAAGTATTATTCTATCTATGCCATATGAAGGCTCAATGACATATGGTATAATTTCTCTATTGCCAATATTAATTTTCATGGATTCCCTTGAATCACGGTCATGATTTTTTAAATCAAAATCCGTTCTATTTGCAACTCCAACAATTTCAAACCATTCATTATCTATTATGGCCTCAGCGTCCCAGCTATCTGAAGCATAATGGGCCCTTTCATCGGATTCGTGCTGCCTGAATCTCAACCTATCATTATTTATTCCAATTTTATTGAGAATAACTTGCGTTTTTAGAATAAAATATGCAAAAGCACTGTTTGGTATTATTTTTTTATTATAAGCCTCTATTATGCTTCCATGGAATACATCCCCATTGTTTGGCAACAGTGTAACTTCGCTATAATTATACAGATCTTTAAATTCAAGATGATCGGGATCGAAGAAAGCCTCAATTTCGCATTGATTGAATTCCTTGAGCCTTATAAGGCTCTGCCTTGGTGATATTTCATTCCTGAACCCTTTTCCAACCTGGCCGGCAACCATTGGCAATTTTCCCTTATTATAATTATATAATAATTTGAAATTCACAAAAATACCCTGAGCTGTTTCAGGCCTCAGATACATATTATCAGCTTCAAACATTAAGTTGAAATCATATATGTTTTTGATAATATTTCCACAGGCAGGACATTTAAGCTTAAATTCCTCTGCAAGTTTAAGCCCCTCGTTCAAATCCTTCGGTATTTTTTCAATTTTATTGAAATTAAGCACAGTTTCAAGCTTGAATTTATTTTTGCATTGAGTGCATTCACATGCAATATCGGAAAATCGATCTATGTGACCGGAAGCTTTAAAAACAGGTTCTGGAGTTAAGTTTGGGCTATCTATAAATACTGTCGAATCCTGTAAATATTCTTCCTTCCATATCTTTACTATATTATCTTTCAGAAGAACGCCAAGAGGCCCATAGTCGTAAAAACCTGAAACGCCACCATAAATTGAAAATGATGGCCAGAAAAACCCTCTTCTCTTTGCTATTTCTACAATTTCATCATACATTTTAATCATTGAAAACCTTTAGCAGTTCAACATCGTACAACATTCCAGATATTTCTCCATGTCCGGTAAGAATTGGGAGCTGATTATAATTTCCGTGTGCCATCAAATTTACTGCATCCCCGATAGTTGAATTAAGGTATACTCTGAAAGGATCCTTAACCATAATTTCTTTTACCTGAATTTTTGGAACCTTTATGTTGGATTTTTCGATAATATATGTGAATACATTTCTTATCCCCTCCCATGACCATGGGTCTTCATCATCAGCTATCCCCGCTTCTGACAATACCTCTATAGATGATAGTTTTATTTTATCAAAAATATCACGATCAGTAATAAGACCAACAAATTTTGCATTATCGTCAAGAACTGGAAATGAAAATACCTGCGATAATTTCATTGCAATCAATGCAACTGCCAGGGGTGTGTCTTCCCATATTGGAAAAGCGTCGAATACTTTCAATTCTTTGATTTTAGTATTGCTGTATTTTTCCTTCACAACGTTTAAAAAATTCTGTGGAGTTAAAATTCCCGTAACTTCCTCATTTTCATTTGTTACCACAAGATGTCTTTTTCCTTGAAGGGTTATTTCCTTTGCTGCCTCCTCAATATAATCATCCTCTCTTATTGTGTTCGCCTTTCTCATTACAAGAGCAGTTTGAGATTCATCAGGATTATAAAATATATCCCTTCTTGTAATTATACCAGCATATTTATTGTCCTTTCCAACAAGAGGTACACCTGTAACATTATTTTTTATTAATACTCGTATAACGTCTGAAACTGAACTTGGAACTGCATAGGTTATCGGGTTTCTGGTCATTATCTCCTTTACCTTATAATTCATGACTGTACATATTATTATATTAATTAATATTTATCATTTTTACTGGTTTGTTGTCATGATATCAGTCATCAAGCCGGTAAAGAGCTGTTGGGTCCTCCCTGAATGTAGATAATACGGTAATGGTGCTGCTTCTTTCAATTCTTTCTATGCTGGATAATTTATTGACTATTGCTTCAAGATTTTTTCTCCCCTTTGCCTTTATAATTACTATAAAGTCATAATCACCCAGAACATAATAAACAGAACTGATCCCCTCAATTTTGGATATCTCTTCACCTATTTTAACGGCATAATCAGGAGCATATTTTGCCCTTATCATTGATATTGCAGTTAATTGTTCCGGTAAATTCTCCTCATTGAGCTCCGGAATAAACCCCTTTATTATTTTCTCTTCTTCTAATTTTTTAAGTCTCTTCTGTACAGACGATTTTGAAATTTTAACATGTTCTGCAATGGTCTGTAAATTGTTTGTTTTCAGTCTCATCATTGAATTTATTATATCTTTGTCCTTTTTATCCATATATAGTAATATCATTCAATAATATATTTTATTTTTATTTGTGATGATAAATTTTAACAGTCATTATTATATATTTTTTCCTTATCACATTATTATTGAAATAAAAATATTATTTTTTATCTTAAACCGATATAATGTATTGATTTCATCCCAAATTTTATATATAAGTTAGAATTATGATTATTGATAATAATGGAAACTGAAATAGGTAAACATAATTATTCAACTGAAAATACTTTTGTCACATGGAGCCGGCAGAAAAACTGGAACCCTTTAAAGGTGGTTTCAGCTGATGGTTGTTATTTCAAGGATTCCAACGGTAAAAAATACCTTGATATGTCCTCACAATTAATGTGTTCCAATCTTGGGCACGGGAATAAAAAAATAATAGAATCAATAAAAAACCAGGCCGAGACACTACCCTATATATCCCCATCTTTTGATACAGACATAAGGGAAGAGGTGTCCATGAAGTTAAAAACCATACTCCCCGACAATCTCACAAAATTTTTTTATGGTACTGCAGGAACAGAAGCAAACGAAGCGGCTATAAAAATAGCAAGAATGTATATGGCTGATGGAAAAAAAAATAAAATCATATCCTTTTATAATTCCTACCATGGCTCAACTCTTGGCAGCCTGCAACTCACTGGAGATTTCAGAAGAAAACTTGTTGATTCCTATGAAAATGCTCCAGGATTTTTAAGAATGTCCCCACAGTTTTGCTATCATTGTCCGTTCAATCTCAAGTATCCCGAGTGCAATATTGCATGTGCAGAAAATCTGGAATATACAATAAAGAATGAAGGAAATGTTGCTGCAGTTATCCTTGAACCTGTTACAGGAACAAATGGTGTTGTCGTTCCCCCGAAGGAATTTCTTCCCAGAATTAGGGAAATTACCCGTGAAAACAACATTCTTTTAATTGCGGATGAAGTGATGACGGGATTCTGCAGAACAGGAGAGTGGTTCGCAGTGGATCATTACAAAGTTAAACCAGATATATTAACGGCGGCAAAAGGGATAACCGGAGCCTATGCACCACTATCATTAACTGCAGTTGACAGAAAGATTGCCGATTTCTTCGACGACAATATATTTGCGCATGGCCATACATATGAGGCACATCCATTGATGCTTTCTGCAGCATCAGCAGCAATAGATGAATACAAGGAAAGAAAAATTCTGGAACATGTAAGGGAAATGGCCCCTGTATTTACGAAGAAATTAAACGCATTGAAAGAGAAGCATCCATCGGTTGGTGATGTGAGAAGCATAGGGCTGTTTGGTGCTGTTGAACTCAATAAAAACAGGGATAAAAAAATACCATTCAGCACTGCAGATGACAAAATAGCTGGAAGGCCAATGATTGTGAACAGTGTTGCAAAATATGCCATGGAACACGGAGTCTATATAAGTACATGGATTTCGCATTTTATAGTGGCACCACCACTGATAATTAACATGAAGGAGCTTGAGGAGGGTTTCAGAGTAATAGATGAAGCTCTGAATATATCGGATAAGGAGGTTGTAAAATGAAAAGTGAAAGTATGGAATATACAATAAAGAATTATATAGATGGAGAGAAGCTAGACAACGTTGGGAATACAGAATACAGGGTTTACAATCCCGCATTTGGAAAACACATATCGTCAGTTTATGATACCGATAAGGATATGGTAAACAAAGCTGTGGATCACGCCTATGATGCGTTTTTAAAATGGTCAAAAGTACCGATAACTGATAGAATAAAATACCTTTTTAAACTTGAAAACCTCATGAGAGAGAACATTGACGAACTGGCCAAAATGGTAACAATTGAACATGGAAAAACTTTCAAGGAATCTCAGGGAGAAGTGATGAGGGCAATAGAAAATATTGAAGCTGCATGTTCTTCAACATACAATATCATGGGAAGAAACAATAAAAATATTTCAGCAGGCATTGATGAGGAAATGATCAGAGTTCCAATGGGCGTATTCGCCGCAATAGCTCCCTTTAATTTTCCTGTTATGGTTGCATTCTGGTTCATTCCATATGCAATAGGTCTTGGCAACACAATTATTGTAAAGCCATCAGAAAAAACACCGCTGACACTTCAAAAAACCATTGAACTTTTTGATAAGGCTGGCTTTCCAAAGGGTGTTATAAGCATAGTAAATGGTGCCGTTGAAACTGTAAATGCATTGTTAACAAATGGTAAAATTTCTGGAATAAGCTTTGTAGGCTCAACAACTGCGGCAAAATATATTGTAAGCACAGCTGTAAATAACCATAAAAGATTTCAAGCAGGAGCATCGGCGAAAAATTATGAGCTCGTTATGCCCGATGCGAACGTTGAGAAGGTAATACCACATCTTATTTCATCTTTCTATGGAAATGCGGGAGAACGATGTTTAGCGGGTTCGGTTCTTGTAACATTGCCGGAAAATCATAAAAAAATCGTTGATTTGTTCAAAAAACAGGCAAAAGATATTAAACTGGGCTATGGATTGGATAATGATGTCAGTATGGGGCCACTAATAAGATCAGAACACAGGGAAAGAGTTTTGGGTTATATAGATTCCGGCATCAATGAAGGTGCAGACCTCATGCTTGATGGAAGAACATTTGATTATAAAAAATATAGTGATGGGTATTTCCTTGGCCCATCAATATTTGATAATGCTTCACCGGATATGACAATAGTAAAGGAGGAAATTTTTGGACCTGTTGCAAGTGTTATTGAGGCAAAAAATTTTGAGGATGCCATTGAAATAATAAATAAAAGCAGGTATGGAAATGCATCAACCATATTCACAAAATCCGGTGAATATGCGGAAAAATTTGTGGAGGAAATACAGGCTGGAAATATAGGTGTGAACATTGGAGTTGCCGCTCCAATAGCATTCTATCCATTCAGTGGCTACAGGGATTCCTTTTTTGGGGATCTACATGCACAGGGTGGACTTGACCACACAATGTTTTTCACAGATAGCAAAACCATAATAAAAAGGTGGTAAAAAAATATAAAAGGTGATTGAATGAGTTTGGAAATAGATTTTGAAGGAGTGAAATTTAAAAATCCGTTCTGGATTGGATCAGGGCCAACGAGCGGAACAGGTGATAAAATTGTACAGGCCCTGAAAGCTGGCTGGGGAGGAGTTGTTATAAAGACCGTTGGTGATTCTATTGTGAGAAAGGGAGTAAGGCCAATGTATGCTGCCATGAGAAACAGCAATAAAGACCTTGTTGTCTTTGAGAATATAGAATTGATAACTGAGGATAATCTCGAAACATGGGATAAATATATAAAAATGGTCAACAGAGAAATACCGAATGCACCAATAGTATTCAGTATAATGGGGTCTTCTGATATTTCTGAATGGTCAAAGCTTGCAAGATGGTCAGAAGACCACGGTGCAAATTTAATTGAGTTGAATTTTGGTTGCCCCCATGGTGAACCGGAAAAAAGGTCAGGAGCATATATTTCACAGCATCCTGATCTTGTATATGATTATACAAAAGAAGTTGTACAATCAGTTGGTGTTCCTGTAATATCAAAATTATCGCCAAATGTTACGGACATAACTGAAATTGCAAAAAATGCTGAAAGAGCTGGTGCAAAAGCAGTTTCGGCAATAAACACAGTATCCTGCCTCATGGGAATGGATATTGAAAGGGAGATGTTATCACCGCCTGTTTTTGGGTATACAACCTATGGTGGCTTATCTGGTCCTGGTGTAAAACCTATAGGATTAAGGGCCGTATCATCCATATCCAAGAATACAAAACTCACCATAAGTGGAATAGGTGGAATAAGTAGCTGGCAGAATGCCATAGAATATATAATGTGCGGGGCAACATCAGTTCAGGTTGTTACTGATACTGTTATGCATGGATTCAATCAGATAAAATCCTGGACAGAAGGCATGGAGGATTATCTGAAAAGACACAATTACGGAAGCCTTGAAGAAATAAAGGGAAAGGTTGTACCAAATATCAGGGAATACAGTTATCTTGAAACATTGATAGCTGAAAGGGATTCCATTGATGATGAAATGAAAAAGATAAGGGAGGCATGAGGTGTAAAAATGAGTGAAAAAAATATTGTTAAAATTGGAATGGTACAGATGGGTTCAGTTCCAGAAAAACAGGAGAATATAGAGAAAGCGATATCATATGCAGATGAGGCTGTATCACAGAAAGCAGATTATATTGTATACAATGAATTATTCACAACTCCTTATTTTCCTGCTACTGAGGATATAAAATACTTCGAATACGCGGAAAAGGATGATGGTGAAACTGTACAAATTTTCAGGAAATATGCTAAGGAACACAAGGTTGGCATTATTCCAACTATTTTTGAGGAAGACCGAACCGTTCGCGGAATTTTCTATGACACGGCAATTTTTATTGACAAAAGGGGAGATGTAATGGGAAAATATAGAAAAATACACCTGCCCCAGCTCAATGGTTACTATGAGAAATATTATTTTCATCCAGGCAGCGGTTATCCTGTATTTCAGGAGGATTCATATAGGATAGGTTCAGTTATATGCTATGATCGACATTTTCAAGAAGGTCCAAGGATACTGGCAATTAAGGGTGCAGATATAGTTTTTATTCCAACAACGACAAATTTTTATCCCGAAACATGGGAACTTGAAACAAGGGCACATGCTGCTTTCAATACCATGTTTGTGGTTGGAGTTAACCGTACCGAGGAGGAATTTGAGGGGAAAAGAATAAAATATCTTGGAAAGAGTCTCATAGCCGGTCCATCAGGTGAAATAGTTTATCAGATGTCAGATAAGGAAGGAGTATCAGTTACCGATATTGATGTAAATCTCATAAGAAAAAGAAGGGAAAAAGCACCATTCCTTGCCGATAGAAAGGTTATTGCATACGAAGAGCTGGTTGATAACGATATGGGCAACATTCATTATGATGACTTTGTAAAGGAGGAGAAATGACAGATAAGGTTGAGATCGAAAATGGGCAGGTTTACCTTGATAAAGAAAATAAAATAAATGATTATCTCTGGAATCCTGATTTTAATCCGGTTCCAAAAGACCTGAGAAAATGGGGGGCATCAACATTTGCCAGTCTGTGGATTGCGATGGCTGTCATAATTCCAACATGGACTCTGGCAACAGTAGGTATTGCCCTCGGATTGAGCTGGACACAGGTAATAATTTATATGTTTCTTGGTAATCTTATAGTTCTTATACCAACAATAATACAATCACACGGAGGTGCCAGATATGGTGTTGCTGAACCTCAATTAACAAGAAGCAGATGGGGGATATATGGTGCCCAGATACCATCATGGATAAGAAGCATTATTTCAATGGGATGGTGGGGCATAGAATCATTCATTATTGCAGAGGCTACAACATATATTTATTTCATAGTAACACGAGGCTCTATAAGTCAAAAGCTTATAAATGAAATTGGCCCTGGAACACTTCCAAAGTTTTTCCCCGTGATTTTCTGGACAATATTTGCCCTGGTTATAATAGCACAGTTAGCGATATTCTATATCTCACCTCCGGTAAAGGGCCAAAGGCCCTTGAAGATACTGGCAAAGGCAGCGGCTCCAATAATGGCAGTGAGCTTCATTATAATGTTCTATCTATTTATGTCTGCGGGAAAATTTAATTTTACACCGATAACAACATACAACACTCATGGAGCCCCACTGATGATACAGTTTGCATTCTTGAATTCAAATGTGGCTTACTGGGCTACAATGGCAGTGAGCATGCCTGATTATACAAAATATGCAAAATCCCAATTTTCACAGACCGTGGGTCAAATGCCAATGCCATTTATAATGGCAGGAGTCGGGGCAATGGCGTTGCTAGGTGCAGGGGCATCCATAAGTGCTGGCTGGCTTTCTATACCATCATCACCGGCTTTCTTTGGATACAGTTCACTGGAATTAATGGCCATTTATTTTCCTGCGTATTATTCAGTACCATTACTTATAGCTGTCATAATAGGAACTTTCTCTGTAAACGTTTTTGCAAACTCAATAGCACCTGGCTATGATATTGCAAATACATATCCTACAAAGTTGACATGGTTCAAAGGAATAGTCATAGGTGTGGCGATAAGTCTTGTCCTGGGAGCATATACGGCCTACAGCACTAGTGTTTATCATTATGTTTTTGGGTGGCTACTTGCCTATGGTGCTTTACTTGGTATGGTTGAAGGTGTTATAGTCTTTGATTACACTATTATGAGGCACTTCAAAATAAATATAAAAGACTTATTTTTAAAAACAGGATCATACAGATTTCTTTACGGCTTTAATCCCGCACCAATTATAAGCGGAACAATTGCTGTTTTTATAACCTACATATATTACTGGGGAATATCAAAGGCATACATTTTTGCACTACTTTACAACAATTCGTGGATTTCTGCATTCTTCATTGCAGGCATACTTGACCTTGTATTGAATGTAGTATGGGTTATACCAAAATATGCAAAGTCGCAAAAAGGAACTTTGAAGACAGGCTATATGGATCAGGAAACACAGGCATTGTTTGACTCTGGTAAAATTGAAACCTCAGGAAAAAAATGATGGAAAAATAAATGAAAGAAAATGATAAAACATGGAGAGAAAGCGTAACATCATATGATCCTAAAAATGGATATGTTGGCCTCAAGCAAAAATTTCCTGAGAATAAATATTTGTGGAATGAGGATTTCCAGCCAACCGGAGAAAGAAATAGAAACTGGGGTTCATGGACATATTTCGCAATATGGTTTGGGATGGCCGTGGAGGTTGAATCATGGAGTCTTGTTTCAGTAGGATTTGATTTCGGGTTTAACTGGTTCTGGTCATTGATGGCAGTGTTCATTGGTAATGTAGCAGTATTAATTCCCATACTAATCATATCACATGGGGGCGCCAAATACGGAATGCCTGAAACATCTCTAACAAGAAGCAGATGGGGTACCTACGGCACATGGATTCCCTCTATAGTTAGGGGACTGATTGGAGCAGGATGGTGGGGCATAGATACGTGGATAATAACTGAAAGTTTCGCCGCCATGTACATACTTTCATCTGGTTTGAAACCAGAGCTGATGACCTTTGTAAACTCTGGAAACGCAACCCCATTTACTATAGCTTCTATAAATCCCTCTCTTTTTATAGTTGTTTTCATAGCAACAATTTTTGTCAGGTTGATCATACTTTACTTTTCGCCTCCCAAAGCCGGCCAAAAACTTTTGAAGAAGATAATATGGGTTGTACCGTTCATAGCTTTCCTTGGCTTTATATTCCTCTTTTATTACAACGGAAGCAGTGTAGGATGGAATTTTTCACCAATTTTTCGGATAAAAACCACCGTTTCAGGATCCATTTTCTGGTATGCCTTGATAGGTTTAGTAAATGCAAACATCTCATTTTGGGCTACAATGGCTATAAGTATGCCTGATTACACAAGATATGCAAAATCTCAAAAATCTCAGATATGGGGGCAGTTAACATTGCCATTTATGATGATTGGAATTGGAGTCATGGCCCTATTAACCGCAGGTTTGAGTGTGGTAAAATACCATACCGCCATATATGATCCCATACTTTTAGCGACAATCTCTCTCCCACCATATGTTGCATACGTTACTTTGTTCCTGTTAATGCTTGGGGTATTGATGGTGAATGTTTTTGCTGATACCGTGGGGCCAGGATATGATTTTTCAAATATATATCCTAAATTAATACCATGGTTTGGCGGTGTTTTGATTGTTGTTGCCATAGCCGCTGCACTGCAATCTTGGAGTTTTTATGCCAGTGCCGGTGCGTATGTTGAAACGTGGCTGGATGGATATGGTGCCATACTTGGGGCGGTTGAAGGGGTTCTGATATTTGACTATGTGATAATAAGAAGATTCAAGTTTGAAATAGCTGATACATTTATGCCAAATGGCAGATTTAGATACTGGCTTGGAATAAATCCCGCGGCATTAATAGCCTTTGTTCTGGCAATGTTTTTAACATATCCGCCATCATCATATCTTCCTGTAACTTTTTCTCTGTATCCATTCCAATCGTGGATTTATCAGGGATCATGGATTTCAACAATTTTAATATCAGGTCTAATATATATTTTGCTTATGAAATACTGGATTATACCAAAATATCAGCCAGAATTGAAGGGAAGTCTGTTGCACGGGTATATAGCTGAGGATACAAAAAAGATCTTCGAGGGCAAAGGTGATGGGCAGTGATCTTAAAAAATTGCCTCTCATACCCAAACAATGATATTATTGACATAAAAATTAAAGATGGATTTGTATCAGATGATTCTGATGATGATATAATCATAGACGTAGGAAAAAACATGGTAATACCCTCGTTCTCAGAGCTTCACATTCATCTTGATTCTGCTTTTATTCTTGATGAGGATTTGGAAAATAAAAGTGGAACCCTGGAAGAGGGAATATCATTATGGGATAAATACAAAAAGGAAAAATTGAATCCTTCTGAATTGCGAGGTAGGGTAATGAAGGCAATACACCTTCTTGAGAATAATGGCGTAACAAGAATAAGAACAAATGTAGATGTTTCTGATCCAACTCTCACAGCTTTGAAGGAAATGATGAGGATTAAAAACGAGGTTAAAAATGTTGATTTGCAGATTACAGCATTTCCACAGCATGGATTATTTACATGTACAGATAATTCTGAACTTCTTGAAAAATCTCTTGAGCTTGGGGCAGATAATGTGGGTATTGCGCCACATCTAGAAGATACGTATGAAGAGGGAATAAAATCTATAAAGACAGCATATGATCTTGCGGAAAAGTATAAAAAAAACATTGATGGTCATATAGATGAAACAGATGATCCTGAGTCAAGATTTATAGAGTTGCTAGCAAAAGAAAGAATTAAAAGAAATTTTAAGGGATCTGTTTCAGCCGGGCATTTAACAGCAATGCACTCGTATAATAACCAATATGCAAACAGGGTAATAGGGCTTATAGCAAGGGCAGGTATTGATGTAATATCAAACCCGCTGATAAATATGCATCTGCAGGGAAGATACGATTCATATCCAAGGATCAGGGGAGTTACAAGGATAAGGGAGATGCTTGACCATGGTGTCAATGTATCTATAGGCCAGGATTGTATTATGGATCCATGGTACCCCCTTGGAAGTGGCGACCCGCTCGATGCCCTTTTTATGGCATTGCATGCTGAACCCTTGATGACACCGGATTTGCTTGAGCATTCACTGAACATGATCACATATAATGCTGCAATGGCATTCGGCGCAAAAAACTATGGATATTCCTATGGCTCACAGGGAGACTTTATTGTAACCGATGCAAAAAATCCAGTTGAAATAATACAATACCGTCACAGTAGGAAGGTAATAAGAAAAGGTTTCTTAATAAAAGGTGATTAAATGAGTAGTTTATTGATAAAAAACGGAAAAATATGTCTTTCTGATGGAATGATTGAGAAAGACATGTATATAGAAGATGGCAAAGTTAAAAAGATTGGAATTCTAGGCAATGATGCGGATGAGGTAATGGACGCCAAGGGCAAATTATTGATTCCGGGCGTTATTGATAGTCACACGCATATGGAATTTCCATTCATGTCTGAAGTGACAGCCGATGATTTTTACCACGGTACAAGGGCAGCTCTTGGTGGTGGTGTAACCACTATAGTTGATTTCATCACGCCATCAAAGAATGAAAATCCTATGGATGCCTATAAAAGATGGAGAAATAAAGCCGATCCCAAAGTTGTATCGGATTATGCATTGCACTGTATTTTAAGAAATGGAGATAGAAACACACTGGATTCAGTCAAGCCACTAATTGATGAGGGTGTAATATCCTTCAAACTTTTTATGGCATATAAAAATGAACTGCTTCTTGATGATGAATCCCTGTACGATGCAATTAAGGAAATTTCCAAATACGGAGGCGTCACTGCAATACATGCGGAAAATGGTGCCATAGTTGATAAAAAGACGGAGGAATTGTTAAAAGAAAACAAAACAGAGCCTGTCAATCATTATTATTCTAGACCGGAAATTGTTGAAATTGAAGCTGCCAATAGAATAGCCACAATAGCGTCTATGATAGGGAAAAATGTGAAAATGTATATGGTTCACACCTCAACCTTTGAGGCAGTAGATATTTTCAGAAAATACAGGGAAAGGGGTTATAAATTCTTCAATGAAACAACACCGAATTATTTAACTTACGATTATACAATTTTTGAGAGCAAATATGGTTATAGATACATAATGAGCCCCCCATTCAGAACAGAGGATGAATTGTCAGGTTTATGGGGAAGAATGGCAAATAACGAATTATCCATTATGGGAAGTGATCACTGTGTTTATTCTGATGAGCAGAAAAAAAGGCATTCTGATAAAGTACCACCATTCAATGAAGTGCCTAATGGCACTCCGGGTACTGAAACAATATTGCCCCTATTGTACACAAATGGCGTTTTAAAGAATAAAATTACAATGGACCAGCTAGTTACAATAACAAGCAAAAATACAGCAGATATGTTCGGGCTTAAATCCAAGGGAAATCTTCTTCCTGGTTACGATGCAGATATAGCAATAGTCGATCCTAAAAAAGAGTTTAAAGTTTCATATGAAATGCTTCATAGCAATATAAAATACAGCATTTTTGATGGGATGATATTGAAGGGATTTCCCGAAACTACAATACTCCGCGGCAGGAAGGTATTTGAGAATGGAAATATATTATCAGATGCGGGAACGGGCAAATACGTAAGGGGTACGATTGGATATTGATATAATCTGTTAACATATTAACAGATTCCTTTATTAATTATTTATAACATGGAGTTATGATTTTATGGCTGATGTAAAAAAATTCAAACATTAAAAGGTGGATTAAGGTCGACAGCCGGGCATTTATATTATTTGCTATGGGAATGTTTCTTGAAGCCTATATTTTTGGAATGCTATTAATGGCCACCACATGGGTAAAAACCACTCCCACTTAAATCCCTTCCCTTATCATGGGCACCATTATGGCTCATAATAGGAATAGCCTTCAGTTACTCATATATTCTTATACTGCTATTTTTGGCGATTCTGCTCTTTGGATCAGAGGGTGAAATTAACACAATAATGGCACTTTCTCAGGAAATTATGCCAACAGAGCACAGAAGTTCAACAATGTTGCCTGAACCCAATTTCATACCCCTTGGCGGACTCGTGCTTTTTGCAACCTTAACAACTTCCTTTGCAGGAACAACCGGATTTGGCTTAATAGCGTACGTTCTTGGGCCTATATTCTTTTTATCGCTCACTGCAATAATCCTTCTTGTGGCAAGTCTCGCTGCTTTTGGTACTGGTTTTATAGGTTTTTACGGCGAAAAAATTGCCAGAAAAAATATGCTTCTATGGGGGAAATGTGGGCGCACTGATTTTCACATTGATAACATACATAACTATCGGAACATGGACAAAATACATCCTGTTATTCTGGTTCCTTGTGATAGCTTTAAATGCCTTTGTTCAGCTGGGCTATCTGGCTGAAGGCACTCTTAAATCCGAAGTAGGGGATACAAAATCACGTGGATCACTCACCGCACTAGTAAGATTTTTGGGCATAGGGTTATACATCCCAACAATTTACATTACATCTTCATATTCACTAAACCAGTATATATTATTCAACATAGTAGTATGGATAGCTGGTTCTGCAGGAGCTGTTGCATGGTTTATAGGAGGCAAGGAAACTGGAAAGGGAATACCAGTAGAAATGGCTGATTAATTTTTATCCTTTTTAATTTTTTCCAGAACATTTTTTAATGTTTCCCAATCATGTATAATTTCATAAGAAAGTGAGTAATCAAGCATCAGATTGTTCTGGTTCCCTGAAAATTTTCTTGTGTCTGTCTGGAATCCTATGCAAATTTTATTCATTGCATATGCCATTCCAAGCTCAACACACGCACCCTCATCAGGCACTCTTCCGTCCATAATCATCAATAAAATCGTGGAATTTTTCAGTGCATCAACATCCCTTTGAAAGACTCTCCTGCTTGTTTCTGGCCATAATTCTGGCTTTTTTAGCAGCAATTCATCCTCACCACCATCCCTCTGTGGAAGGTATGTTGTGAAACCAAGAGACCTGACAATGCCGTCAACCTTTTCATTAAATGCTATTTCCATTTCATTGAAAAGTGGTGCCGAGATGTAAATATCATACTTGACCATAAAAATACATTTTAATCCCCTATTTATATCTTTATTTAAATTTTAGGTATTAATTGAAAAATTTTCCATAGATACTCTTAATATATTCACTTTTATCCATAGAACATGCAACGTATTTATTTGAGTTTTTATTTTCATTCAGTGTTGTAACGCCATTACTGTCAACGGAAATATCACCATTAATATACTTAAAGGCATTTTTATTAAAATAAGCCATTGTCGCGATCGGGTCATGCATTTCAAATGAATTATACCTTTCAACCATATATTTTAAGGTTTTATGCATGAAGTCTCCAATAACTCCCGTATCCTTCATTTTTTTTAAATCATCATTCTTTACCGAAAAATCTGGATTCATCGTAACGTCCAGTGGCATTATATATTCCTTTATATTGGAATTAAATACTGTTTTAGCAGCTTCCGGATCATAATATATATTGAATTCTGCATTACCGACATTGCCATTACCATAAGAATTCGAATGGAATGCCCCGCCCATTATAATTATTTCATTTATATTTTTTTCAATATTTTCATCCATTAATAGCAACAATGCAATTGATGTTAAGGGACATGTATTTATGATCGTGTATTTCTTCCTTTTTAGTGCTTCATACATCTTCAAAATACCATTTTCACATTCATCAATAGCGTAATTGAAGTTATAGCCTGCCATACCATTTTTTCCATGGTAATCTTCATAATACGCATCTCTTACCAGAGGTTTGCTTGATCCTTTATAAACAGGTACTGAAGAATTTAAAATTTTTACCACTCCTGCAGTATTTGTGATTGCATTTTCAATATGAGAATTGCCTGAGGAGGCAACTATAAAATCAGGTCTTATCCCATGCTTTTCCAGAAGTATTATTGCGTAAGCATCGTCAACTCCTGTATCAACATTCAATATCACATTATTCATTTTACAATATCATACTTTTATAAATAAATTTAATGAAATTCAATTAATATTATTTTTTTCACACTCAATTTCTATACTCTTCCAATATATTCGGTTCATAAACTGAAAATATAAATCCTCTATGGCATGGCATAACAAGGATATTTTCACATAATAATAGATATTGTAGGGGGCAATTAAAAGGAACCAATTCAAAAATAGGCATAATTTTTAAAAATTTATTTATTTAGGATGATTAATTTTAATTGGTTTTTATCGATTTTTCCATCTCCCGTCATGGGAAATTCATCAATATTAAAAACCTCCTCCGGTACCCACCATTTTTCAATTTTTTTCTCATCTGAAAGCGAATTTAAATAATCGAGAAGTTTGTATTTATCAACGCCGTTGTTTATAACTGCAACAGGTTTTTCTTCCCATTTCGGGTCTTCAAGACCAATAACGGCACACTGTGTCATCCCAGGGAAGTTCAGTATAAAATTTTCAACCGTTGCTGAAGGAATCCATTCTCCACCGCTCTTAATCAAATCATCCTCCCGATCCATTATTGTGAGACGCCCATCCTGTGTAATTTTTCCAATATCACCGGTGTGGAACCATCCCTTTTTATAATTTCCACGATCATACAGATAATACTTATCCGGTAGCCATGGAGCTTTGAAATATATTTTCCCATAATCAGAGCCACCAAGTTTTTCAATTCTAACACTGGCAAATGGAGCCAAATTCACCGAATTCCTAATTATTTCTTCAATTTCCTCAAGAGGTTTTACAGATTCAGAACGGTTAACCCTTCCAATTCCTGCAATTAACCCATCCGAAGACCCATAAATGGATGCAAACTCCATATGCATATCAAGTATCTGTTTTTTTAATTTTTCAGATATATAGGAACCTCCAAGTAGTATTTTAATTCCTGATAGACCATTATGATTTGCTGATAGTATTAAATTTGCAATAGGCGGAACTGCATTTATCCACGTTACCTTACTTTTTTCAATAGTTTTTACCGTGTTTACTGGATTGAATTTTCCCCCAAGGATCAGATCGCATCCAATTAGCTGTGGTATATAAACCATGCCCCATCCGAACATATTATGCATTGGAACAATGGCCATGGCATTATCACTATTGGTTAATTTAGCGGGCCCCTCATAGGATGATAAAAGAGAGGAAATGGACCATATAGCCTCAATCACTTGTTTATGAGAGTATAAAACGCCCTTTGGATGACCCGTGGTTCCCGCAGTTAAAAGTAACTGTGCAGGCTGATTTTCATCAAGATAATCGTAATTAACTGTGTCTGAATTGTTTTTGAAATTGGTATATGACCACCTTCCATCAATAACTATTGATTCTCTTCCTTCGATTACATCTGAAAGTGAATCAAGGAGATCCTGATTTATAAATATTAGGTCAGGGTCTATTTCCTCAATAATTTTTTTTATATTCGATGCTGTGAGCCTTATGTTCATGGAATTTATTATCGCACCGGACATGGGGATTGCATTGTGAAGAATATAATGATCCAGTGTATTGTAATCTATAACAGTTACAATTGAATCCTTTCCTATTTCCTTTTTATTCAAAAATTTCACAACACCATTTATAATGCCGCAAGCCTCTGAATAATTAATCTTTATATCATCGTATGTTATTTCTCCAGATTTTTCAGATGGGTAATGTGCCCATATTCTATCTATTGTTATTCCCAAAATAGCACCTCCGTGTACAGTTATAGCACATGAATTATGAGTAATAAATTATATTTAAATTTAACTATTGACTCTGCAATATATAGATTTCACAATAAAAAATAATGTATTATAGCCTTGATAGCATTTTAACCCTTATGAGCATGAAGTCGCTTTCCTTTTGGCATTAAAGGCAAGTCAAAAAAATCAAAATTTTTCCAGATCGTAGTATATAATGTACTTGTGGAATACATGGAATATACCCCTATGGATACGAAATATTCACATCTGTATATACCAAAGCATACCTGAATTGAAAGTTAGAGCATTGATGCAATGAATAGTCATTTTTTATGTATGTCATACCCATGAACCTTTATAAATTTAACATTCAATTTTTCAGCAAGTTTTCCATCAATATCATCACGATCC
The DNA here is from genome assembly GCA_021846395.1 of Thermoplasmata archaeon. Taxonomy (GTDB): domain Archaea; phylum Thermoplasmatota; class Thermoplasmata; order Thermoplasmatales; family Thermoplasmataceae; genus Acidiplasma. Next base: position 45,002 of record JAJZXB010000009.1, read on the forward strand.
CCTATTATTAATGATTCATTGAGATTTATATTATATTTTTCTCTTGCTCTGTCTATCATTCCCGTTTCAGGTTTTCTGCAGGAACAATTTTCATCTGGCTTGTGAGGACAGTGATAAAATTGTGAAATTTTAATGCCATTCTCCTCAAAAATTTCCCCTATTTTATTATTGAAATTCTCCATATCTCTAACGGAATAATATCCTCTGTTTATCCCAGACTGATTTGATATAACAATAATGATATATCCTGCTTGATAATATTTTTTGATTAATGGTATGATATCATCATATATTTTCAAATCATCCATTTTATGGGTGTAGCCATTATCGTAATTTATTGTGCCATCACGGTCAAGGAATACAGCCTTATTCATCATGGAAAGTTATGTGCAATTTACTTATAAATTCTTTCATAGCAAATTTTGTTAAAAAATTTACAAAAAATTTAAGGATTTTAACACAATCACCCATGCTTTTATAAAGCAGGTGATTCAGTATCCCGCTGCAGTGATACGATTGCAAGATGTGGTGAACTACCAACGCTAAAGCCGTGGAGATTCCCATATCAACCACAAAGCTTGCCTTCACATGGAATATTGTTCAGTTATTCCATCATGGAGGTATAGGTTTTAATGCCCATAGGCGTATATTCCCCGTGTTCCACAGGTACACTAGATGTTTACTGTATAACGATATAAACTTTCGAACTTCATCCACATCACAAGCTCAGTGGTTTTCATGCTTTAAATCATTTTTAAATAACAAAAACATTAAATCTTCTCTTTTATAAACTTTGAAAGTGTTTTGTTATATAATTCTCTGTTTTCCCACATTGATAGGTGAGAACAATTTTTAAACACAACAAATTCTGAATTTTCTATTTTAGAATGTATAAGGGCTGCTATATTCGGCGTTACTTCGTCAAATTCACCGCACGTGATCAATGTTGGAATCCTTATTGATGATATTTTATCAGTTATATCCCAGTCCTTTATTGTTCCATTTATCGTAAATTCGTTTGGTCCATTCATTATTTTGTAAACATTTCTTTGATCTCCATAATTTAGGCTATCCATAACTTCATTAGGATAATTATCCATTCTTAGAAGATGTTTATGATAAAATTCATAAACGCCCTTTTTGTATTCCTCTGAATTCATATCACCCATTCTCAACGCTTTTCTTGATTCTGGTGAGAGTTCCTCTACGAGTTTGGACATTTCGCTTTCAGTCATTGGAATGCTTGACAGACCTCCAGAAATTATGAGGCCCTTGAGATTATCCTGATACTTTAATGAATAAGCAAGGGCAAGTGCTCCACCATATGAGGAACCCATAAGAAAAATTTTTTCATTGCCAAAAATATCTTTCCTGAGAGCTTCCGCTTCCTCAACGCCGTAGTCTATGTTGAAATTCTCGAGTTCAGGTTCTTCTGATCTGCCACAACCAAATTGGTCATAAAAAATTACAGTGATACCATCTCTGGATAGATCAGCAAGTGGCAGTAAATAATCATGGGACATGCCTGGCCCTCCGTGCATTGTCATGAGTTTTGCCATTTCATTTTTAGCTTTGAATATTTTGTAATATATTTTAATTCCCTTTACCCTCTTATACCCCTCTTCAAAATCTGACATTACATAATCAATAAATTGTATATAATAAATATTTTCATTGTGTCGTGGATTTATTGAAATTGAACACCCTTAAATAAAATATAGCAACACAACAAAATTAATTTTTAATAAAATTATCAATATATTTTTATTGAAGATACGAATTAAAGTATATGAACAATATATTTGAGATAACTGGTTCTGATGTTAAACGGATTTTTGATTCAAGAGGAAATCAGGCAGTGGAGGCAAGAATTTACATTGGTGATACATATGGAGTATGTTCTGCACCTGCAGGAGCCAGCACAGGGGAAACTGAAGTTAAGGCTTATCCAGATAATGATATAAATAAAAGCATAGAATTTTACAATAAAAATGTTAAAAAGGCGCTCATAGGATTTAACGCTCTGTCTCAGAAAAATTTTGATAAGTTGTTGCACGAAATTGACGGAACAGATAATTTTTCTGCGATGGGTGGAAATTTATCCACTGCATTATCTATAGCAAATGCGAAAGCAGTTTCAAATTATTTGAAAATACCACTGTACAGATATGTTGGAGGACTAAATCCTTCTTTTCCAAGACCCATGGGAAATGTCATAGGTGGAGGAAAACACTCAAAAAATGGGACAACCATACAGGAATTTCTTGCATCGTCCCAGGGAAAAACCTTTTTTGATTCTGTATATTACAACATAATGGTTCACAGAAGAGTTGGAGAAAAACTTTCTGAAAAACTCAAGAATCAAAGTGTTGGACTTGGTGATGAAAAGGCATGGACTGCTGATATATCTGATGAGGAGGCAATAGATATAATGAAAAGCGCTGCCAGAGAAATATCTGACGAATATCATGTAAAAATCCTTTTGGGTGTTGATTTTGCAGCTTCATCATTTTATGACAATGGAAAATATGATTATAAAAAAGAAACAAGAACTAGAGATCAACAGATAGATTTTGCCATTTCGTTGAATAAAACTGAAGGATTCTACTTCATCGAAGACCCATTGTATGATCAAGATTTTGAGGGATTCTCTCAAATAACTCAGAAAATTAAGGACACATCCATCGTTGTTGGCGATGATCTCTATACAACAAACGCAGAGAGAATAAAAAAAGGGATTGAATTGAAATCAACAAATGGTGTTCTGATCAAGGTCAACCAGATCGGAACATTGTCTGATACAGTTGAATCCGTAAAGCTCGCTTCAAAAAATGCGATGGACACGGTTGTATCACATAGAAGTGGAGAAACAACGGATGATTTTATAGCTGATCTGGCTGTTGCATTTAATTCAAAATTTATAAAAACAGGCACCATTGGTGGAGAAAGATTGGCAAAGCTCAATGAAGTGATCAGAATCGAAGACGATTTGATAGAATGATAAATTTAATGGGTATTGGACTTCGTGGAATTAAAAGCATGACACTTGAAGAGCTGGATGTGTTGAAAAATTCAGACGTCATATATTTTGATGTTTACACATCCATATCACCAGAAAATACCATTTCAGCACTTGAACGTTTACTGGATAAAAAAATTGTTATTGCAGATCGCGAAATAATTGAAAATTCCGATGAAATTCTGGAAAATGCAAGAAAATTTAATGTTACATTAATTGTTACAGGGGATGCCCTCACGGCAACAACCCACAATGAAATACGGGCAGAAGCAATGCAGGGGAAAATAGAAACAAGGATATACGAAAATGCATCAATATTTACGACATTTCCTGCAAGAACCGGGCTGTTTAATTATAAATTTGGTAGCATAGTTTCGTTGCCATTTGTCCATGAAAATTTTTTTCCACTCAGTGTCTATGATAAAATATTCAGGAATTATAATAATGATATGCATACCCTGCTACTGCTGGACCTTAATGATGGAAAAACTATGAATATAAATGATGCAATTCAAAATCTACTCAAGATGGAAAATAAAAGAAAAAAGGGACTTATAACAGACAAAACTCCCATAATTATCGGAATAAAAGTTGGCACAGACCTTGAAAAAATAATTTTTACCAATATAAGGGAAATTATCAATAATAAAGCTACAAATTTGTTTAATGAATCTCCTGCATCAATAATTATACCGGCAGGATTAAATGATAAGGAGCTGGAATTTATTAAAATATTCTGTGAAAATGAATTGGTTTGAAAAATTTATTGAAGTTTTCATCTGTAATCGCATTTTTTATTTATTTACATACAAAAATATTATTTGAAAAATGAATATTAAACAGTAAAATGTCTGGCATTACTGTTTGCTTGCCCTTCTTGCCCTCTTAAGTCTTCTTATCTTCTTTTTTCTCCATTTCCAGCGCATGTTACCTCTTTTCTTCCAATCTCTTGAACTTCTCTTCAATATGTCACCTCAATATTTGATAATTTTTTTAGATATGATATTATTTTTTCATATATATATCTATTTTATTAAGATATTCAATATTTATATGATTTTCAATATACTATTTAAAATAAATAACGTTTCTATTTATCTGATAATTTAAAACCCAAACCAAGGATATGTTAAAAAGCGGTTGAAAATTAAGATTATAAAATACAATTTTAGTATTTGTTTAGCTCACCCAATACCACATAATTCTTTTCTGAGTATTTTGTCCATCTCCACAAACATGTTCTTTTTCTGGAAGTTCCATGTTGACATGAGTGATGAAATATACTGGTAGTTCTGAGATCCTGACTCTGACCTGAATGTACCTATGATCTTTCTTACAACTACATGCTCCTTTATGGATTGTTCAGCAAGGTTGTTTGTGGGTTCCATTCCAGGATAGAGGAGGCAGGTGAACCATGAGCCAAGTCCATTGATTATGTATTTAACCGGCTTTTTCAATTCTCTGTACTCCCCATATCTGTTTGCAATACCATTAATCTTTTTGTCGAATTCTTCCTTCACGGACATTCTGTAATCCATGTCTTCAGATTTCAGTGATTCTTTCAGTTCTTTGAACATGGCATGTATCTCATCGGACAGTTCCTTCCCCTGTTCGTTGTCCTTGAATGCATCCACCTCCCTGATCAAGTGTGCCCAGCATCTCTGTATAATTGTAAGGTAAGAATATGCCCTCCATCCATCAACTATGACAGGGCCACGGAAATCTTCACCCATGGTCTCCTTAACAACATCCCTTCCCCGTGAATCCACGATCACTACCAGAATATCATTCTCTGCAGACCTGAAAGACCATAGCCAGTATTTTTTCCCATCAACATGGAAGCCTGTTTCATCGATATGCACCCATTTAGATTTGCTGATGCGTTTTCCTATTGCATTATATTCCACTTTGCATGCCTCACCCACTCTGAGAAGTGCATCCTCTATACCCTTTGTACTGAGATCGAGGTTGTTGTTAACACTGATGAAATCCTGAACCTTCCTTATGACGCCCCTCATATTGTATTTCAGCATGGTGATATAGTTCAGGAGGTATATTCCCATATCACCTTTCTGCGGACAATCCTTATGTTTGGATTTTACCTCGGACCCACAGTTATTGCAGTGGTAAATATCCAGATCATATTCAGTAACCCTGACATCCTGCGGTGGGGGAATATCGAGGATTGTCTTCTTTTCTGTTTTGATTGGTGAGCCGAGGCTGCTGTTGCACTTTGGGCATTTATCCATGGATACGTGTATTGTTTCGTCCGGATGTTCCATTACACGTGTTGCACCCCTATGCCCTATGGGGGCACCCCTCTTCCCGGGTATTTGTTCTTCCTGTGTTTTTCCCATGTTTATATTTCCCATCTTCTGGGATGAGGGTGGTGTGTGTGGATTCTCATACTTGAGAATACGGCTCTTCAATTTTTCATTCTCATTAGAAAGTGAGAGGATCTTGGCTTTTAGATCATTATTTTCGGAGATAAGTTCTATAACATGTTTCTCCAGTTTAATAATATATATTTCATTAGTGTTATTGTTGTCAGAAGAATCCATGTACCATTATTATTTACTCATGAAAATACTTTACGACTCAGGAAAATAACCATTATGGATAAAATATAGAAAAATGGAGCTAAACAAATACCAATTTTAAATTATTTTCACATTAAAAATACCTCGCTTTATTTCCATTTTATTAATATTGAAACTAATTTTTGAATTTTTCAAATCAGAATTACCAAATTCCATCCCATATTCTATCCCCATAATATAGTAATTATCTATGTTATGATCCGGAAAATATTTTATGAATATATTTATAAAGTCATTTAAGTTTATTATATTTTCATTCAAGTCAAATTTTTCATTTATTAGAAATGAGACAGTAAATGCACCCGTTATACTTCTTCCGACAAAAATGTTCCATCTTCTTGCACTACCTTTTTTTCCAATCGGAATTAAAACATCTTTATAAAAAAGTTTTCCAGTGGGGAGTAATTTTTTATTGAAAACCTGTATCATGATTTCAACATCGTTCCTGCCAGGTGCCCCTTCAACTTTCTTTTTTATCCACAGATCATAGGTAATGTTATGTTGCAGGTCATTTGGTTCATAATCAACAATTTTAGAAACAGACTTAACGTATATTTTTTTAAGAAGTAATTTTTTTACCTTTAATGGAAACTTAATTTTAGATGATTGTTTTTTATATTCATAATTCCATCCTGAAACGCCATATCCAATTCCGGGATAACCTGCTATGCTTCTGTTTAGATAGTTTGCATTAAGCAAATTAATTTTAAATGAGACATATCCATCCACGTTACATATTGCTAAATTACCATCTGAATTTTGTACATTCCATAAATTTGGAAAGACATTCCCGAACTTAAGTGGAATATAATCCGATTTATGATTTGGGGTTTCTGAATTCAAGCACTCCTTATCCATTTATTATGGATTTATATGTATCTAATAAGTTTTTAGAAAATACGAATATTACATATGAATAAGGTTTAACTATATAGAATGTTTTTCAGAACATCCACATCATCGACAATATCCTGAATTTTACAGTATTCATCAGGCATATGTGCCATTTTTATTACTGTTGTTGACCAGACAGCGGCATGTATGCCCCTTTTACGGAAAAATGCTGCAAATGTTGATCCACCAATTCCAACGGAAATAGCATCAATTCCTCTTCTTTCACGAATGGATCTTTTCAACAGTGTAATGATTTCTGAATTTGAAGGGGTTGGATCTGAGGATTCTTCTTTCTGTATTACCTCATATGAAATTTTAGCATTTCCATCCTTACTGTAACGGTTTATAATTTCGTCAACGGTATGCAGGATTTCTTCAATGCTGTACTCTGGAAGTATTCTGCAATCATAATAAAAGACATCTTTTCCAGGTATCGTGTTAACATTGTCTATATTTTTTTCATGTTTTGTGGGTTCAAATGTGGAATAGGGGGGTTCAAATATGCTGTCCTTAAGATCAAAAGAACTTTTAAGCTGTTTATCCAGCAGATTCATAAAAATAGAAGATTCTCTGAAGGCGTTCACCGAATTTTCAGGCATACTTGCATGCCCCTGTTTTCCCAGTATAGTAAATTTCAGCCATAAAACACTTTTTTCTGCAATTTCTATAACTGAACCATCTTCAGTACCTGCATCCGGAACCAGTATCAGATCATTTTTATCAAAAATATTTTTTTTCAGGAGATATTTGATTCCATAATCATTTCCAGTTTCTTCATCAGAAACAAATGCAAATCCAGCGTTTATTTTCAGCTTTGTTATATCAATATGTTTTAATATGAGCATAATTGTAAAGATAGATTGACCATTATCTACTGAGCCTCTGCCATATATTTTGCCATCAACTATGGTTGCGTTAAAGGGATCATATTTCCATAACGAGGCATCTCCCTCTGGAACAGTATCCATATGTGAAATAATCCAGAATGTTCTATCACAATTTCCCAATTTCAATATAATATTGGGCCTGATTATATTATGATTATCCTTAACATCATAGTTTATGTAATTGTCAAAACCCAGTTCATTCAGTATTGATACTATCTCCTTGCCTTTTTCTTCTTCTCCCATCCCTCCAGATTCCGGAGATATTGCCTTGATCCTCAGCAATCTTTTTGCTATTTCCTCAATGAATTCTCTATCACCCATGTTTTTCAAATTCATTTTATAACATATGCTGTCCATATATATTTTTTTTTAACAGTTTTTACAATAAAAACTATGTCGGATAATCTCTTTTGAAAATTCCAGACAATTTCTTTTCTGGATATCGTGGGATTATAGGCGATAAGCCAATTCCCATGCATATCCTAATTATCAGATACAATAACAATGAGTAATCCATACGGAATTTTTCAGTATAGGTGAGAGAAAATTAAAGTAGAACCCAAAAACTCAATGTCCGGCATATAATAAAAACATATATTTATATATAAAATTTTGTTTAATGTAATATGGGTAAACTTGCTGGAATAATTACAGGAGGTATTTCAATAGTAATTCTTGCCTATACTGAAATTTCATCACTTTATAGGCCATTAATAAACTGGTTAGGGCCATTATTTGGTTACAATTTCCCCCTATTTCTAGGTATACTTGGATTAATTGCGGGGAATCCAATAAATCACCCCATAATATTGCTGTCATGGATAATTATAGGCGTTGTAATTGGTGTATTTTCAGGAAAGGGGTTTAGGGCAGCCGGTGTATCAATCTTAATGTTTACATTATCATTATCTTTGATTTCTCTTATATTTTTATCAATGTTCAATATGAGTATTTTAAGTTTAAATATTTCAATTCTTCAGTCCGCTTTGCTTAATATATTCCATGTAAGTTTATACGTAGTGCCTGCTGGAACAAGCTTAATTTCGATAAAAAATGAGCCAGTTATTTCAACTCTTTATACCATATTACTTAAAATAATTGGGTCAGGAACCACAGGAAACGTCAGCTTTACACTATTTGAACCATTACTTTTAAATGTAATTGAAAATCTGATAATTGTTGTTACAATATCAAGCATTGTAGGAAGCCTGCTTCATAGAAAAAAACACATAAAAAAGAAAGAGGTGGTAACAGCTGTTATTGCAGTTATTATCATATTATTGATGATAACGTCGATGTACGTACCTGTTAATAGTAATAACACAAATGCAACACCCTCCGCTTTTTCCATAACAAATTTAAACACATCAAAGCCAATGCAGGGTTCTCTGAATTATATTACTGAGAACGGATCTTTGATAAGTTCAGTTGCTCTGGCAAACAATTATTCATCAAATAGCAATGTTGCATTTGCAGCGGTAATACTTAACAATAATATTTCTACATTATCTCATTTTCTTGGAGATCATAAATTTGCTGTCAATGGGCTTTCCAGCATACTGAACATAGTTCCAGATGCTGTCTTCATAGTTGTAACAAAAAATACGTACAGTCTTGGGGCTTCCGGAACATCCAATTTATTGAAAACATCCGGTATGACCTCCCCCAAACTTATCTATAACTCTACATACAAACATTTCAATATATACATCTATGGCCAAAATGTTAATTATAAAACTTCTGCGGAATCTGTGGTCAATAATTATCACTCCAACCAGACTATGTACTCAATTTTGAAAAATAACACAGATAGTGGATACTATATACCGGGCAACAGTGGCAACAGTGTAAATGCGTCCATACTGGCCTATGGTTTTGGAAACTATTCATTACTGTTTAAAAACAATGTAAATATAGGGGAAAAAGAATTCCTAGTTGGCATTTTTGAAAATAAAAATGTATTCCACTCTTCTGGCAGTCTCAAAAATATAAGGCTGAGCTATATATTAAATTACAATAAAACAATAAAATTCCCATCAAACGAACTTTCCTTTATAGGAATTATTTATCCCAATACAACCTCATCTGGAAACATAGTTACGGATCGTGTTTTCTATTCCAACAATGCAGCCTTTGCTAAAAATTTAGGCTCAAATCAAAATACAACTTATTATACCGTGAGTGAAGTAACTCCATATAGCTCAAGTGTTCATGTTAATTATACATTTCCGGCATACATATACTTTAATATACACTATAAAACACAAAACGGAATAACAACAATATACACTGTACTTCAAAATAGAGATAATTCTACACTCAGGAATGTAAATATATCGGAATCAAAGTTTTTATCATACTATTATAAAACAAATTCAATTGAGCTTGTTTCCGGTAAACCATTTAAAAACAATGTAACATTATCGACAAATCAATACGACAACTTTTCGTATCAGGTTAAATTAAACGGTACAGGGGACTATGTAATTCCATATGCCAGCATTTCATATAATATGAATAATAAATCACATAATACAACATCAAATCAATTTATTGTAAAGAGTCCGGAAAAAAATGTATTCGTTGTTATTAATTCGGCATTTGACCCGTTATTTGCATCAATAAATGCTAAATTTTTGTCAACCACGTTATTTTCAGATAAATATGTGTCTGTTAATATTTTTGATTTAATATTATCCTCAATCGTGTTTTTGGATATATACATTGAATTCCGTGGCAGAAGAAAATCATAATGATATTTTATATTTATTTTTAAATAAATATCAATACATCCTATTTTATAAATAAGGAAAAGTTTATAAATTTTTATATAATTAGATAAAAATGTATATTTCAATGGAAGATGAATATGTAATAAGAGTTCCTCCTGAGTTGTTAAATGAAAATTACAATAAAGCCGTAATGGATGCATCAAAATCAATTCTTGAAGGCAAATTGGTGGATATGGAAAATGAAGAACACAGAAGTATTGGAAAGTCATTTATCATTTCAATGGAAAATATTACCTTAACAGGTGATGGATCAATAGTGCATGGTGATGGTGGAGTTTATCAAACAATAAAATACAGTGCGCTTGCCTATTACCCTAAAATGCACGAAATAGTGGATGGCATTGTCATGTTTATTCAAAAATTCGGGGCTTTTATAAAATTTGGGCCATTCGAAGGATTGTTGCACATAAGCCAGATTATGGAGGATTCTATAAATGTGGATGTTGATAATCAGATACTGTCAGGAAAAGATTCAAAATTATCTTTGAAAGTTGGGGACAAGATCAGAGTAAAAATAGTTTCATTGAATCTTGGCTCATCATCATTATCAGAAAGTAAGATAGGGTTAACAGCAAAACAACCGGGCCTTGGAAAGGAAGAATGGTCACATAAGGAGAATATTAAAAATTAGGTGAAAATATGAAAAAAGAATATAAGGCTTGTAAAATTTGCAAAAGACTGACACCTGAAAATATCTGCCCAGTGCATGGGGAGGAAAAAGCAAAGGAGGACTGGTTCGGTTTTTTAATAATAAATAACATAAATTCCACGATTGCCAATAAGGCCAATGTCTCAGAACCCGGTATATATGCCATTAAAGTTAGATCATGATATTGTGCTGAACAATACCATAATTAATACCATAAAGGAATTCAAACACAATCTGACCACATGTTATAAAGTTAAAGAATTATCAAATTCCTATAAAATTATTAGTGTTGGTGATGTTACAACAGAAAATTTAAAAAATAATAACGTTGAAATTTTTCTTCAGGTTGTTGATCTGATGACAAAAAGAAATGAAAGGGTTTTTGAACACATAAAAAATTCGGTAAAGGTACCCAATCCTCCCGGAACCATAAGCCTTGCCCTTATAAATGCAATAAAAAAAGCATTTGAAAGTGAAAATAAAACAAGAATAGAGGTGCTCGGTGAGGAAGATTTGGCTGTTATACCAATAATATTTTATGCAGATTTCAATACAGTAATTGTATATGGAATTCCAGATAAGGGTATGGCATATATAAAAGTAAATAAAGAAATAAAAGATACGGTAAAAAAAATGTTGGGTGATGTAAATGTCTGAAAATACAGTAATAAAAAATTTCAAGGTTGATAGTGAGCGTGACAACGGAGTAGTGTTTAGAAAGGAAATAAAATATACAATAGTATATGATTCTGGAAAAACACCTAGCAGGGAACAGATAAAGGATTTGCTTGTGAATTATTACAAGGCATCAAGGGAACTGATTATTGTTGACAATAACAAACAGGAAACTGGGAAGGATGAAATAAAGGGATATGCAAAAATTTATGATACAAAGGAACACGCAATGCTATATGAACCTGATTATGAGTTAATAAGAAATAAATTAAAAGAGAAGGAGGCGCAATGATGGAAAAAAGAGAACTATATACAGTGGAAAATGACAAGATAGTTAGAAAAAAAAGGTTCTGCCCAAGATGCGGACCAGGCGTATTTCTTGCAGAACATAATGATAGATACACATGTGGAAAATGTGGATACACAGAATTTAAAAAGAAAAAATAAATCTTTTAATATTTATAAATTGTAAATTATATTTGTTATTTCTCCGCCTTCCTTTTCTATTGACGATATTCTTTTTCTTAAAAGCTCCTGGGATTCCTTATCATCGGTTTTAACGCCCAGTAATGCAACAAGATATGTTAATTGGTAGTCAAGAATTAGGCTCAAAGTTCTAAGATATTCCTGTTTTTCCTCATGTACATTTTTTCTTTTTGTGGCTATAAAACAATCAAAATGCACTGACCCATCCTTTGTAAAGGTGAATTTTTCACCAGTCTTTATCAACTTATTGCATATGTAGCATCCGTATTCCATAATTCATAATATTTTAAAAGATGTTAAATTTATCGTCTGAAAAATCGCTAAATCCATTGTAAATTAACATTTTTACGCAGATTTCGAATATATGAACATTGACACTTTCTAAAAATGGATTCCTCAAACATACCATTCTCATAGTTTTTTAAAACACTTGTAAGTTGGTAATAAAAATGCAATATAAAATGAAAAAAATTAAAAGAATTTATTTTTTTTGAGTTTTTGCCATCAATATTATTGCAATTGAAATAATTATCATGATAAAGTCTAGAATCAGTGCAGCAATAGAATCTGTTGTGTATGGAAGTTTAGTATTGAACACCGGTGCTATTGCCACTCTGGATTCAAAAAGCAAAGCCGCATCAAGTATATAAAATATCAATACAGGAATAAAGAATTTTCTTCTGTCTTCTAGAAACATCATCCCACTTGCAATGCTTATGGCTATAACAAAACCGAAAAAAACCTTTGCCACAAACGGAAGGGGCAACCCAATTAAAACAAAATGTAATCCCGCCCATAACATTGAACCGAAAAATCCAAGCCATTGTAGTATCTGATAGCTATATTTATTCATATGTATACAAATAAATATTATTATTTAGAAATTATTGTGGGATATTGTCTACAATTCCCATACAATTTACAAAAATAATAATTATGTTATATGACCTTATGTATTCTGAGAGTTGTGAAAATTTAATGGTTACAGTATATCTTATAAAAGTTATTAGGTAAAAAATTTTTAAATTCTAAATTTAAAATTATATGTGGACAATATTCGTTTAATATTTAAAAATTTCAGCATATAAAAAAATATATCTAAATTAATAATATATTCCATGGATGGAAAAAATAAAAAACATATTATCGGATGATTTTATAAATTCAGATGTAACCATACATGGATGGGTTTACAGAACGAGAAGTTCAGGAAAAATAACATTTATAATTTTAAGAGATTCTTCCGGAATAATTCAGTGCATTGCAAATTCAGTAAATCTAAATGAAGAACAGATGAAGGAACTTTCTTCAATGACTATTGAAAGCAGCATGGAGATTACCGGTTCAATAAAAAAAGAGACAAGAGCAATTACTGGCTATGAACTGGCAATTAAATCCTATAAAATCTATGAAAGAAATGAAAATTTTCCCATTACTAAGGATCTTGGTGAGGAATTTTTGCTGGATAACAGGCATCTATGGCTCAGAAGCAGAGAGTTTACATCTGTGCTTAAAATAAGATCGACCATATTCCAGGCATTTTCGGATTTTTTTTATAAAAATGATTATTATCAAGTACAGGCCCCAATGCTTGTCTCAACCGCAACCGAAGGCGGGTCAACTTTATTTACGGTTGATTTTTTTGGGGAAAAAGTAAATTTAACCCAGAGCACACAGTTTTATCTTGAAACACTAATTTACAGTCTTGAAAAGGTGTTTACAATTGCCCCGAGCTTCAGGGCAGAGAAATCAAGAACCAGAAGGCATCTTACTGAATACTGGCACGCCGAAGCGGAAGTGGCATGGTACAGTAATGAGGATATGATGAGGGACGAGGAACAGATGATCGGATATATCATTGATCAGGTTATAAAAAATAATGAAGAAGATTTAAAAATAATCAACAGAGATATAAATATGCTAAAGAAAATTAAACCACCATTTCAGAGGATAAAATACAGGGATTTAATAGAAATGTCAAAACAATTTGGAATGAATTTAAAATACGGAGACGATCTTGGTGCTGATGAAGAATACAGCATAATGATCAATTTTGATAAACCCATATTTGTCACAGATTATCCCGAGTCATTGAAAACATTTTATCACAGGCCAGATCCTGACAATCCGGGAGAAATTCTCTGCCACGATATGCTTGCTCCGGAAGGATATGGTGAAGTAATAGGCGGTGGGGAAAGGATTTACGATTTAAACCAATTGATGGAAAGAATAAAAAATAACGATCTGAACGAGGAAAATTATTACTGGTATCTTGATTTAAGGAAATATGGCAGCATACCACACAGTGGCTTTGGGCTTGGCATGGACCGTCTGGTTACATGGATATGTGGGCTTAAAAATATAAAGGAATCTCTACCCTATCCAAGAACAATAAGGAGAATAAAACCATGAATGATTTTATTTCAATGGTCAAATATCATCAATCAGAAAAAATTCCCGTCTGGTTCATGAGGCAGGCGGGGAGATATATGAAACTGTATCAGGATATACGGAAGGACAATACAATAAGGGAAATATGCATGAATCCCGAATTAACCGAGAGGATTACATATGAACCGGTAAAGCTCCTTGGAGTTGATTCAGCAATAATATTCGCGGATATTATACTGCCTCTTGAAGCTATGGGATATAAAATTGGTTTTAATTCAAACGGACCAGTAATAGAAAATGGATATACAGATAATAGGGAAATGAAAAATATACATGAATTCGAGTATAAAAGCCTGAAATACAGAACTGTTGATGCAATAAAATTATTTAAGGAAAAACATAAAACTCCACTGATAGGCTTTTCAGGAGGTATTGTAACAATTCTCTCATATATTATCTCGGGAAAATCAGACAGTAATCTGTTAAAGACTAAAAAGGTGATGTTCAATGATGAAGCTTTCAAAAGTTATGTTAAATTAATAAAGGAAATGATAATTGAATATTTGAAAATACAGGTAAAATCAGGAGTTGATGCAATTCAGATTTTTGATAGCTGGCTAGGATCAATTTCTCCATATGCATTTAACAAATATTTAAAAAATGATGTTATGGAAATAATAAATGAATTCAAAGGTAAGATACCAATTATTTATTTCTCAACTGGAACTTCCGGAATTGTTGATGAATTAAGAGATACTGGTCCGGATTTTATCAGCATTGATTGGCGTATAAAGTTGAGTAATGTACGAAAAATGATTGGGAACAATATAGGATTGCAAGGGAATCTCGATCCTTATACGGTTTCATACAATCAGAACGAAGCCATACATGAAACCAAAGATATATTAGGCAATTTGAAGAATCATGACAATTACATATTCAATCTTGGTCACGGTGTTTTACCAGAAACGGATGAAAACACATTAAAAGAAATAACTGAACTGATTCATAATTATAAACAAAAAAGATAATATATCATTTTATTTTAAGTATTTATGGAAAGCACTGGAAGTTCAATTTTACCATTACACTATGGCCATCCACCGGAATATCTATATAAAAGGATGGTGCGCCTTGGTGGCATAATCAGTGACATAATTATAAAAAATTTTGGAACAGGTGATTTTTTAAAAAAACTATCCGATCCCTTCTGGTTTCATTCACTATCACTTGCAATAGGGTTTGACTGGAATTCAAGCGGTACAACCACTGCAACATTGAGTGCACTGAAAAATTATTTAAATAAAAGTGATGATATTTTTATCCTTGGTGGAAAGGGCAATCATCTGAATGGCATTAAGGATGAATTCAAAATTCTTGAGAGTAATGGAAATATAAAAGAGAGTTTATTGCGCAGTATCAAGAATAGTGCAACAAAAATAGCTAAAATTGATGAAAAACTACTCCAGGACAACTTTGATTTATATATGCAATTTATAATAATTGACTATAAGGGCAATTATTCAATTGTGCAGCAGGGCATGAACAAAAACACTCGCCTTGCCAGAAGATATCACTGGATAAACGGTATCAGGGATTATTATAATGATGGAAGAAATGGATTGTCCGGTTATGAAAATAACAATGTGCTTGATTTATCCACATCAAAAAGTGGTGAAAATAAAAAGGGAATAATAGACATTATAAAGGATAATCCATTAAAATATTCTAGGCAAAGAAGTCTTGATAATTACATGGAAAAAAATGTTCTGGATTTAAATTATCACATAAACTGGAATAAAATGAGGGAGTTGTATGAATATAATCCCGATAATTTCGATGAGTTAATGTCCATTAAAGGATTGCAAAAATCCACAATAAGAGCACTGGCATATCTATCAGAGATAATATATGGCCATCAAGCATCCTATATCGATCCTGTAAGATTTTCATTCTGCCTTGGAGGTAAAGATGGTGTCCCAAAACCAGTCAATATAAATGATTATGATACTGCTATAAAATTTTACGGTGACATTTTAAATGGGAATCCAGAAAAATTTGATATACTAAGAAGATTATCAAAAATGAGCTATTCACACTATAAACTTTAAACCACATTATATGACAATCACACTTTTATTTTATTAAAATGATATTAAATATTTCCGCTTTTTAATCTTAATATACTAGGTTAAATGGAGAATGTCAGGTTAAGAGTGAACATTCAGATGACTGGTATATCAGGAAAAATAAATTAACATCACTCAAATACAGGTTTTTTATCCTTTATGAATTTATTTGAGTTAAGATCAATTGTGGCTTCTTTAATTTGAGATCTATTATTCATCACAATGGGACCGTATCAGAATATATCTTCCTTTATTGGCTTTCAATTGAGAAGAAGAAATTCCAAATTATCACGGGGTTTTATCACAATTTCATCCCCATTAATAGAAAATACCATGGCATTCCCCGGTTCATGTTTTTGATTATTTATTGAAATTTCTCCATTTACGGTATATATGATTTTTTTGTAATAATTTTTTGTAAAGATTTTCTATATGTCCATATACACTGTATATAATTCAGCATCATCATTCAGTAAATTAAAAGCATCATTCACAAAAAGGTATTATATACGTATTTCCCATAACACTCTTATGGAACTCAAGAGAAACATAACGCTCTTTAACGCAGTCATGATAAATCTGGGGGCCATAATTGGTGCAGGAATTTTTGTAATTATAGGCATAGCATCATTTAAAGCCGGTCCTGCAATAGTAATATCCATAATATTATCAAGCATCATTGCAATATTTACTGGTTTAAGTTTTTCTGAAATTGCAAGACACGTATCAAAAGAAGGAGGGGTGTATGAATATGCTAAAAGTGTCTTGTCCCCAATGCCAGGATTCATTGGAGGATGGATGTGGACATTTGGCAATATTATTGGAATCGCAGCAGTGGCCTTGAGTTTCGGAAGCTATGTGAATGCATTGACAGGCTTAAAATTAAACCCATTGTTTTTTGCCATAATATGTATATTATCGTTTATGACACTAAACGTTTTGGGGATTAAAAACTCTGCTAAAACAATAACTGGAATTGTAATCGTAAATTTAATAATTTTAATGGCATTTATATTTTCTGGCTTAAGCAATTTTAACTCTGGAAATTTTGTAAATTTTATGCCACACGGAATATCCGGGATTATAACAGGAACCGCTTTAATCTTTTTTGCCTTTACTGGATTTTCAAGAGTTACAACCATAAGCGATGAAATTGTAAATCCAGAAAAAACAATACCACGGGCGATTATTTTATCAATAATCATATCATCAGTTTTGTATATTCTTGTTGCTGTGGCGTTGTTAGGATTCAAACCATATTATGATTATTCAACATCATCATCACCCCTGGCACTTGCAATAAAATCATTGAACGATTATTATTTAACAATTTTAATCTCAATAGGTGGAATTACTGCAACTGCAGGAGTTACACTCACGGGAATACTGGGAACCTCGAGAGTATTGTTTGCCATGGGAAGAGATGATGAATTGCCAAAAAAATTATCATATATAGATAAATTTTCAACACCCATAATAGCCATAACTGTATCCGCTATACTTGGTATACTATTTTTAATATTCGTATCATTTGGAACCATAGTTGAAGCCTCAAATTCTGCGGTTTTAACCTCTTACATAATTATAAATATTTCAGCAATAGTTCTATATTTTAAATTGAGAAACAATGAAAAATCAAATGCAAATTTGTCAAAAAAACCATATTTTATTATTATACCCATTATGGGAATATCAACAATAATATTGATCATATTTTATATAAATGTTGCCAGTCTCTCCATTACCGGTGTACTATTACTTTTAAGTTTTATATATTATATTGTAAGGAAATATGTGATAAAAATTAATGGAAAAAGAATACCAAAGCATAGTGAAGTGAGGGCCTTTGGTTTGAGCAGATTAAGAAAACTGTAAATAATATTATATTGTATTTTTACATTTTAAAAAATCATTGGAAATAATTTTCATTGCTCTATATATTTTTTAATTTCCTTAAGGAAATCCGTGAAATCTGCCTTTTTAAGTATGCCCGTATTTACATTCCTTGGACTTGGGTGATATGAGCAATATAACCTTTTATCACCTAGCTCATAAAAAGTCTTATTTCCGAACTTAAATTTGCCATGTTTGATATCTGCATTATCCAAATATGATATAAAGGAATCAAACGCAATTTTTCCAAGAACAAGTATTGCCTTCAAATTACTCATTCCATTTATCTCCTGTCTAAAAAACGGGGAGCAGTTTTCGAGCTCCTCTTTCAATGGAACGTTATCTGGCGGCGCACATTTAAGTGCCAGTGTTATGTACATATTGTAATAAATAAGTCCATCATCTTTATTTTCTGAAATTGGAATATTTGTAAATCCCGCTTCATAAAGACTGGATATTAGAAAATCTGAACTTTTATCTCCAGTGAATATTCTCCCTGTTCTATTGCCACCACTGAATGCCGGAGCCAGTCCTATAATTAAAAGCCTCCCATTAATATCTCCATATCCTGGCACGGGCCTGTTCCAGTATGTCCACGAAGAATATCTTGATGGTATACTTCGGCTGTTTCTGTATTTAATTAATCTTTCACACTTTTTGCAATTTATGATATTTTCCTCCAGATCCATTTTCAACGTTCACCTTATAACATTTTACTTTTAAAGGTTTATCATAAAATATTTATATAAATAGACAATTATTACGTATTATGCAATCTCTGGAATTTTATATGATTATTTTTCTGGTTGCCGTTATATCTTTTTTCATTGGTGCATGGTTTTCAAGATTCTATTTAAGGCATCCATTCAGGAGACCAATGGCAACGGGACCCACTTCAATGATCGGTAAAACAGGCCAGATAAAAACGGTATTGAAGGATAGCATTTATGAAATAAGCATTGACTCTCAAATATGGAGGGCTGTGCCTGTAAATACAGAAGATAGATTTTCAAAAGGTGAAACGGCATATGTTAGAGATATAAAAAATATTACCCTGTATATATCAAAAATAAAATGATTGGCTCTATAACCATTTTTATGACTTTCCGAACTATCATGTCCCTGACTGTTATCATTTCCTCCTTAAGTGTAACCGTATCAATAATGATAGATACCAACGAGGGATAGATTACAGGAAACAAATATATAAATATAGAGGCAAATTAAGGAATATGAAGATCTTACAAATTTACAGCAAAATAGTTACATAATCGGTGGTCCTTGTGAATAAGAAAGATAATAATATGAAAATGTTCAAACCGTTTTTGGGTCTAATATTTTTAATTTCCTTAGCTAGAACCGCACTTGTCTATGTTGGGGGTGATTATAAATTTTCCATAAGTTTTATAATTGCGTTACCACTAACAATACTTTTATTTATTGTATTTTTAATTGTTCTAATAAAGTATTAACTTATTGGTTTGAATAATTGTTTATTGCCCCAGTTTAAATATGAAATGAAAATCAGTGATTTACGGCATTTAGACAAATAAATCACATGTGATTTAATGATATCTTCACACAATCTATATAATTTTCTAGAGTTCGATATAATGCCAGAATCTATGGATCCGTAGATAAGAAAGAGTTTAGATGTAACACAGCACAAATAAGCTATGATGTATTCACAACAACAAATGATTCCCTTGTGCAAACCACAATTCACAGAAAATATTAGGATTGTGTTCCGCATTTTCTTGCAGCGACAAATTTTAATATTTATATTTCATACTTTAATGGTAGATATTTATGAATGCAAATAAATATTATAAACTTTTAATAGCGCTTTATGCTTTTGGTTCCATTATTTTTACTGCCATTTTTATTGTTATGGTTATTGAATACATTAAAACCGATTATATAAATATATTTGTAGTCATCTTCTTTTTTGTAATAATGGTTATTTCTGATGCTTCTTTTTTTTACATTTTAATGAAATATAAAAATGGAATTAGATAAATGGCACTCTATATTAAATCTACCCCTCATTATATGCCGGCAATAAACTGTTAGAATTTTTCAATAATAATTGTAACTAATCCGGCAAAATATTGTGTGAGCATATTCCATACAAAAACCATCGTTCCGACCATTGCTACACTGAGAAATGTATGAAAGTGACCTAACAATTCTTTGCCACTATAGGACTTCATCTACACAAGCCCAGTGGCTTTCGTGCTTTAAATCATTTGTAAAAAAATATTATAAATAAAATTATTTTATCTTTGTTTTATATTTTTCAATCACATGTTTTTTTGTAAGATGTGATACAAAGAATACTATAAAAAACAATCCTATTATGTACTCCGCTATAACATCGCCAAGCAAGCCAAAATGAACGGTAAACATCTTATATGGGCCAAGCAAAATAGATGTCATTACCAGCCCTATAATAAATATTACCAGAACAATGATGGCGAATGTTTTCTCACGCAATTTCTCAAAATACAGCAATCCTGGAAATACAAGGAATATAATTCCAAGAGGGAAAGCTATTTCAGTAAATCCATTCCATTTTACATGTGCTATGCTTTTTAATTGCAAGGATCCTATAGCTAGCAATATTATTCCCACAAGAATGAAAGCAATTTCTATGTAAAGGGCGATGGGTTTTTTATTTGCTTTTTCCATCTGATATACGCTATTACCTGTTACCTGCTCATTATTCTTGTTATTTTCATCAGAAATCTCTGTTTTATTATCTGCTGGTTCTTCAGCATTCTTGTTATTTTCATCAGAAATCTCTGTTTTATTATCATCATTCATTCTAATTAAATCAATTGATTATTATTAAATTTTTTGCTACATTTCGTGAATTGCGTATCTCTTAATAATAAAATACATAAACATATAACTTATAACCAAATATGTCCGATGTATACATTATATCAGCAAAACGAACTCCAATCGGAAAATTTGGAAAATCGTACGCAAGGGTAAGTGCAACAGAATTGGGAGGAGCAGCCATCAGAGCAGTTATAAAAGATTCTGGAGTTGATAAAGACCTGATTGAAGAGGTTATTATGGGCAATGTAATACAGTCAGGCGTGGGTCAGAATCCCGCCGGTCAGGCATCTTATCATGCCGGGCTGAAACCTGAGGTCACAAAAAATACAGTAAATGTCGTTTGTGCTTCAGGTATGCTTGCCACTGAAAATGCAGCAAGGGAAATAGCTCTTGGTGAACACGACCTGATAATATCGGGCGGAATGGAAAATATGAGTGCAGCTCCATTATATTTGAGCTCAGAATTTAGATGGGGGCCAAAACAGCTATTATATAAAAATTTTAAGATAGAGGATAACATGCTGACCGATGGATTGATTGATGCCATGTATCATGAACCCATGGGAGTGTCAGCGGAGGGTTCAGCCAGAAAATACAATATCACCAGAAAGAATACAGATGAGTTCTCTATCGAAAGCCAGGAA
Source organism: Thermoplasmata archaeon (assembly GCA_021846395.1). GTDB lineage: Archaea > Thermoplasmatota > Thermoplasmata > Thermoplasmatales > Thermoplasmataceae > Acidiplasma. Next base: position 66,908 of record JAJZXB010000009.1, read on the forward strand.
AGGGCTCTAAGAGCAATGGAATCTGGAGAATTTGCAAGAGAAATAACTCCATTTAAAAACCTTGAAAATGATGAGGGAATAAGAAAAACTTCACTGAGTGACCTTGAAAAGCTTGTTCCGGCATTTGATCGCAATGGAATCTTGACTGCTGGCAGTTCGTCGCAGCTTTCGGATGGGGCTTCGGCTCTGTTGCTTGCTTCGGAAAAAGCCATAAAAGAATACGGTCTAAAACCGGTTGCTAAAATCACAGGTTATTCATCTGCATCTCTGGATCCAAAGGATTTCGTTGAAGCGCCTATACCAGCAACAGAAAAATTACTGAAAAAACAGAATAAAAAAATCGATTACTACGATCTTGTGGAGCACAATGAGGCATTTTCTGCCGCCTCCTTAATAGTTAGGGATCAGTTAGGAATAAATCCAGATAGATTTAATGTTAATGGTGGTGCTATAGCTATTGGGCACCCACTTGGCAACAGTGGTTCAAGAATTATAGTGACATTGATAAATGCCCTCAAATCCAGAAATATGAATACGGGATTGGCAACAATATGCCATGGTGGTGGAGGAGGGCATACCCTTACGCTGGAAATAGTTGACTAAATCCCCCCATACGTTACTATAAAAATGCTTTTTTAATAATTATTTATGTAATTGGGAAATATTTTATATCTAAATAATATTAAAAAATAGAGGTTTTGTAAATATGATAAAAAATGAAAAGGGACAGGAATATAATTTAATTATAATGGATGATGGCAAAATGAATACGCTTGACATAGGTATTTTGAACAGCATTTATTCATCGCTGGATGAAACAAAAATAAACATCATAACTGGAAATGGCAGGGCATTTTCTGCAGGTGCAAATATAAACAATTTTCTGGGCATTTCAGACAGTAAGGCATTCGATTTAAGCGTATTAGGCCATGACATTCTTGACAAAATAGAAAATTTCCCAATGCCCGTGATTTCCGCCACGGATGGTTTTGTTTTCGGTGGGGGCCTTGAACTTGCGTTATCAACCGATTTTAGAATAGCGGGCAAAAACCTTAAATTAGGATTTCCTGAAGTAAATCTGGGCATACTTCCAGGATGGGGCGGCACCCAGAGGTTGAAAAATTTAATAGGAAAAAGCAAGGCCGAATATCTAATCATGACCGGAAAATCTCTGGATTCACAGGAATCTTTAAATTATGGGATAGTAAATGATGTATATGAAAATTTTCTTGAAAGGTCTATTGATTTGGCTAAAGAACTCTACAGTAAATCATGGGATTCTTTAAAAAACATTAAACTTCTAATGAATTACGGAAGTTTTTATGAGGAATCAAAATTATTTGGGGAACTTTTTAACACAAAAAATATGCAAATAGGTGTAAAATCGTTCCTTGAGAAAAAGAAACCCGAATTTAATAAATAAAATAGGTTGCTTTCTCCACTACGATTTTTAAAAATAAATGTATTTTGAATTATAAATTTCCCTATATTTCTCTCCATCATCTGGAAATACTGTAATTATCTTTTTATCTGATAACTGTTCATGAATTAACCTTGATATAAAAAAATTAGCAGCCGACGAGGGGCCGACAAAATAAATTGTATTTCTCCTGAAGCTGTTGAACCTCCTTATATGCATCCTTTTCGTTTATCTCATAGACCTCGTCAATATATTTTTTGTATTTGTCTATAATTCCTTTTTCGGATGAATTAAATGGGTTTCTCAAGCCAAGTATGTGTGAATTTTTATCAGGAATTACACCTATAACCTTTGAATTTGAATTTTCCTTGAAATATTTTGCCAGGCCGGTTATCGTGCCACCGGTGCCAATGCCCGCAACAACAAAATCTATATTTTTTATTTTTTTGTATACTTCTGGGCCTGTTGTATAGTAATGTGCCATTGAATTTAGAATATTGTCGTGCTGTTTCAACTGTATATATTTTTCCGGATATTCCTTTATCATTTGTTTAACAGTATTTATTGAGTTCTCAGTGCTGTTTCCATGGGTCAAAACAAGATCTGCCCCCGCTTCCCTTAATATTTTTTTTGTAACGTTACTTGCCCCTTCTGGAATAATAATTTTGGTTTTGTACCCGAGCATTTTTGATATTCCTGCAACTGCTATGCCCGTGTTTCCTGAAGACGCTTCAATTATTGTCTTATTCTTTGTAAGCTGTCCTGTTTTTATGGCATAATCTATCATAAAAAAAGCAGCTCTGGATTTTATCGATCCAAATTCATTATAATATTCAAGTTTGGAATATATATTATTGTTAAAATCAAACAATGGTGTATTTCCTATTTTTAAATTGTACATATCATCTCTGATATCTTCATAAATGGACATGGAACGATATTTTATTATTATTAATTAACATTTTGAATTTAAATATTTTTAAGCATATCGATAATTCAACAATGCTTTCTTTCAGTATTAGGTTGAATTTTATACAATAAATTTAATATATGGATGTATAATAAATATTAATGAAACTCAGTTATTTTATAGTAAAAATGCCATTGAAGGTGCCATTTAAAACAAGTTTTGGAACAAATATCAACAAAGTAGGAATAGTGCTAAAGCTGGAAAACGATGGGATTATTTCATATTCCGAATCTGTTACAGATGAGAATCCATTTTACAGTTATGAAGATAACGATACTGCAATTCACATAATAAAAAACTATTTATCCGAACTTATCCGAGATACACCTGAACCGGAAGAATTTCTTAAGAGATCTAAATTTATCAAAGGCCATAACATGGCAAAAGGATCGGTGGAAATGCTTCTGTTTGATTATCATGCCAGATTAAACAATATGCCACTCCATAAATATCTTGGAAAAAGCAGAGGATACGCTGATGTTGGAATTTCCATAGGAATGGATGATATAGGTAATATGATTCAGAGGATAGATGAAGGGTTAAAACTTGGCTATAAAAGAATTAAGGTTAAAATTATGAAAGGGAAGGAAGAACAGATCATAGGGGGCATAAGAGATGTATATCCCGATATAAGCTTAAGTGTTGATGCCAATTCCGATTTCACAGAAAAGGATTTTGAGTTATTAAAAAAGCTTGACAGGTACAATCTGGCATATATTGAGCAGCCACTGTACAATGATGATCTGATTTTTCACTCCAAACTCGCTAGAGAATTATCCACTCCTATTTGCCTTGATGAATCAATAACTTCTCCGGAAAAGGCAGAAAAGGCCTTTGAAATTGGTGCATGCAAGATTATAAATATAAAACCAGGAAGAGTTTCTGGGTTGTACAATTCACTGAAAATTGCAAAAATTACAAGAGAAAACAATGGGCATGTCTGGATAGGAGGTATGCTGGAAACAGGTATAGGAAGATCATATAATGTTGCAATGGCCTCAAATGAACTTATAGATTATCCGGGCGACACATCCCCAAATAGCAAATATTTTGAAAATGATATAGTTAAAAACCCATATAAAATGGAAAATGGTGTGATAAAGGATAATACCGGCAATGGAAACGGAGTTATTGTAGACGAGAACCTGTTGAAAAAGTATTCAATTGGTAACGGTGATATAATTTGAATGCTTTGGAATTTATGGAAAATAATAAGGATAATATGATAACCGATTTACAGGCCCTTGTGGAAATGGAAACACCATCATACAACAAGTTATTTCTTGATAAATTTGTTGACCATATGAAAAATTATTTGAAAAAAAATCTTGATCTGGATTCGGAAATTATAAAATTAGATACCAGGGGAAATGATCTCATATCCACCTTTGGAGAGGGAAATAAAATATTGCTATTGATGCATTATGATACAGTTTTTAAGGAAGGTACGCTTAAATCAAGGCCCTTCATAATAAGTGATGATAAAATATACGGACCAGGCATATTTGATATGAAAGGAGGCATAATTGAAGCACTTTATGCTTTAAAGTATCTTAAAGAAAATGGGAAGATTAATAAGAAAATAGTTTTTTTAATGACATCAGATGAAGAAATTGGCAGTACTTTTTCAAAGGAGATAATTATTCAGAATGCAAAAGAGGCGGAATATGTATTGGTAATGGAGCCGTCACTTGATGGTAAATTAAAAACAGAACGCAAGGGCGTAGGAGCCTTAAAAATAACAATACATGGAAAGGCCACACATGCAGGACTTGATCTGGATAAGGGAATCAATGCAATAACGGAGGCAGCGAATATAATTATGGCAGTCAATAAATCAGGAATTGGTGGAATTAATTTTGATGTTATACAGGGAGGCAACAGAACAAATGTTATACCGGATCTATGCGTAATGGAAGCCGATCTCAGGTTCAGTACAGAACATGCAGTTTCAGACATTAAATCTATGATCAAATCAATAAAGCCATTAAATGATGGAGTTGATATAGAAACAGAATACCTGATAAGGCCACCAATGATAAAATCATTAAAATCTGTGGAATTATTTAAGAATGCCCAGAAAATAGCGAAAAATATGGGTATTCAACTGGAAGAGGCATCGGTATCTGGAGGCAGTGATGGAAACTTCTGTTCATATTATGCACCGGTACTGGATGGACTGGGCGCTATTGGAAATGGGGCACATTCGGAAAACGAATATATATTTGCCAGTTCTCTTCCAGAACGCTCCGCATTGCTGGCAATGCTTATTGAAACTTTATAGTCAGTTTTTATCGAGACATATGCCAGATATTATTTTATTAAAATTTTAATTATTTTCTGCTCTAAATATTGTAGGTTCATTGGTGAGAAATCACATACAATTAGTGGAGTAATTTGCTATGCATGGCAACCGTTATCTATTCACCTGATAATGGAATGATAAAAATTTTTCCCCAATTCTGTCACTCAATGTCCGGCAGGGGAAAAATGCAAAGTATAATATAATGCATTTCAATGAATATATGTGCAGTACGAATATAAAGAAGGTAAGATTTATCAAGATGGTAACGAAATTTTTTCGGTAAAGGTTAATCAAGGTGCTATGGGAACCCAATCCCTTGAAATTACTGGAATTCAAAATATTTATATTGATAAGGCTTCTGGTGGATATAAAATTACACAGAACGATATGGAACTTGGAACAATAAGCAGAAACCTTAAAATGAATTATAATGGAAGAAATTACTCTATTACAAAGCCCTTGAATGAAGGCACCTCCCAAAGTTCAAGTTTGCTTTCAGATGGAACAAAGGTTGGCACAATTACATTCAGTTCCCAGTCTTTAACAGGCACTTATGATTATATGAATGATGAGGTCCCACTGGTGATATATCTGGCACTGCTCTCACCATATATCAAAACGATGTCATCGCAGGCTACGCCAGGCCAGCAAGGCAATAGAACAAATAGGGCTAACAACTATAGGATGTCAAAGAGTTATCTAATACTCTCAAATCTTGTTTTTATAATAGCCATAGTAGTTATATTTGCATCAAACTATTTGCATATACCAATATATCTTGATTATAGCATAATTATCATTGCAATAGGAGCATCATACGGAATCAGAATTTTAGGCAGAAAAAAATACAGGGAAAAGATGCAGGAACAGAATGATATGAATAACAATAATAATTTATAATTACATTATATTAACAATTAACATGGATTTTTATGAAGATATAACAGGAGAATTGCGAGAAGGCAAAATTAAAAATAAGCTGGAATTGCAAAAAAGGAAGGTTGAGCTTTCCAAAAAATTCAACCTTGATGTGGTTCCAAGCGATATTGAAATTTTAAACTATAAGGATAATAAAAAAATGTATCATAGCCTTCTGAGAAAAAAACCCACAAGAACCATTTCAGGAGTTGCTGTCGTTGCTGCAATGACTTCACCAGAAGCATGCCCCCATGGAAAATGCATATTTTGTCCAGGAGGAGTTGATAACAACTCACCTCAGTCATATACTGGATTTGAGCCATCTGCATTGAGGGGGAGAAACAATTATTATGATTCTTACAATATTACCTTCAATAGGTTAAAGCAACTTGAAACCATCGGACACGATACAAGCAAAGTGGATTTAATTGTAATGGGTGGTACTTTCACTGCCAGATCTGAGGAATACCAGAGAAACTTTGTTAAAGGCTGTCTTGATGGAATGAATAGAATAATATCTCCTACACTGGAGGAATCAATACTTGAGAATGAAAATTCCGACAGGAGATGCGTGGGTCTTACAATAGAAACAAAACCGGACTGGTTTTATGAAAAAGAAATAGATAGTGCCCTTGCTTATGGAACCACAAAGGTTGAGCTTGGAGTTCAGGTCCTGAACGATAAAATATTAAGAAATAATTTAAGAGGACATGGGATAGAAGAGATAATAAGATCAACTCAACTGGCAAGGGATGCTGGATTAAAAATTCTTTACCATTTAATGCCCGGGATGTATGGGGCAGATTATAAAGATGATATAAAAAGCTTTGATAAAATGGTTAATGACTCTAACTATTTACCTGACATGCTAAAAATTTATCCAACACTTGTTGTAAAAAACACATCCTTGTACAGGCTTTGGAAAGATGGGAAATATAGGCCATATGATACAGAAAAAGCTGTAAAACTGATAACATATTTCATGGAAAATATGCCTCCATGGATAAGAGTTATGAGAATGCAGAGAGATATACCGGTTCATTTCATTGAGGCTGGCGTCAAAAGAAGCGATCTCCACAATCTTGTGGATAATAATATGATGGGCATGCAGATAAAAACTATGGAAATAAGAAGCAGGGAGGTAGGCATTTCTGGAGAAAACTATGCAAATGATTATAAGCTTATCAGGAGAAATTATACGGCAAACAACGGGCAGGAGATATTTTTATCATATGAAAATTCAAAAAATCAAATTATCGGGTACCTGCGGCTTAGAATGCCCTCTGAACTGGCACATAGAAAAGAAATGGTCAACTCATCCATAATACGTGAATTAAAAGTTCTTGGCAATGTTGTTCCTGTTGGAAGCATTTCTGAGAAAAACTGGCAACATCACGGTTTGGGAATGAAACTTGTAAGGGAAGCTGAAAGGATATCTATGGAAGAATATGACAAAAGCAGAATACTGATAATAAGTGGAATTGGTGTTAGAAACTATTTCAGAAATCTTGGTTATGAGAGATTTGGGCCATATATGGCAAGGCAATTAAAGTGACCCATTTACCGTCTAAAGGGCACCTGCTTCCTGTTTTATAATCGCACATGTTCTCCTTTCACTAAAAAAGGCCACCGAAGTATTGAGTTCCAGACGAATGAACCCGTAACTGCCACTTTCTGTGATATTTTCCGTTGAAAATATGTAAGAATTACCCTTGAGAGTGGGATTCTGTGTATCCACATCTGAATAATTAAATTTTTATTTATTTCCAGTTTTTCCACTGGTTTAAATAATCAGTAGAGATGTTCAGAAGTTTAGGAATATCATCATCAGGGATAGTACTGTATTTAAAGTTCATTACATATGCCATTATTCTAGAAGATTTTTCCAGAACCTCGGCAGCGGTTAATGCCCTTTCCATATCAGACCCCACAGAAACAGCACCGTGATTGGCCAGTAATGCTGCATTATTGACTCCAAGTGCCTCAACAACGTTATTTGCAAGCTCCGCGGTTCCAGTTAAGGCATATTTTGCAACTCTTACATTTTTTCCAAGAATCATTACAATGTCTTCCGTAATTGGTGGAATATTCCTATTTATTACAGACATTATTGAGGAATATATAGAATGTGTGTGAACTATGGCATTCACGTCATTCCTTTTTCTGTAAATTTGAAAATGCATCAGGCGTTCACTTGAAGGGTTTAACCTACCCTCTATTTTGTTTCCATTCAGATCCATTATTACAAAATCGTCAATATTTATTCTCATATAATTGGAACCACTGGGTGTTATTATAATTCTATTGTTGGGAATTCTCATGCTTATATTACCCCATGAACCCACAGTTAAACCACTGCTGTACATTCTTTTGCACGCTTCGACCAGTGTTCTTTTTTCATTATCATACATATAAGAAAATTATTAAATAATATAAAAACATGATTAAATATATATACAAAAATCAAATTTAGCAAAAGAAATGGCGATAGCATACATAATACTCGGTATTATTCTTTTGTTTGTGTCAGTATACCTGATTATGACAATATTAGAGGCAGATAAATTATGAATATATATTCCATAATTGATGCCAATAGGGCATTATCAGGCTTAATAATAGTATTCATTTACATTATCCTTGCATTCCTATTTGCATATGCCATTTCTGGCTATATTAAAAAGCTGTATAAGGATGAGGAGGAGACCACATGGCTTTATCCAATATCAGGAAGAATTGTTAACTTTTTTGAAAAATATTTAAATGAAAATAAAAACAATCAGATGAAATTCAAGGAATATTTTTCAACTTTAATTCTTTTTAATTTATTTGCAGGCATTCTTGGTTTTCTATTTTTATATTTTCAGAATGATTTTCCCTTTTCTCAGGCAAATAATCACATGACCGTTTCCCTTGCAGTCAACACCATTGTAAGTTTTTTGACCAATACAAATATTGAACATTTTTCAAATCCCTTTGATTTGAGCATATTAAGTTGGACATTTGTCATTACAGGTCTGATGTTCCTTTCAGCTGGTACAGGTTTTGCCGCATCAATGGCATTTATCCGTGGCATTTTAAATGACAATGGAAAAATTGGCAATTTTTATCATGATTTTCTTGTATCCATTTTTTATTTAATATTTCCACTCACACTTCTGGCTGCAGCAATAGTTATATTCGCTGGTGTACCTGAAACACTGAGTAGTTTCGTGAATATATATCCGATTGGATCATCATCAGCGTCTAAATTGCCTCTTGGCCCTGTTGCAACTCTTGTATCCATAAAATATATAGGGACCAATGGCGGGGGATTCTATGGTGCGAATGCTGCATTTCCACTGGGAAATCCAAACTGGTTTACAAATATTGTTGAATACATATCCTTCATGATCATACCCCTTGGATCCATGTTATCATTAAGATTTGTGTTTGATAAACGTTTTGGCAACATGGTTATTGGAGTTTTAATGAGTATTTTTGTCTTTACATCGGTGATTACATTTATCGCTGAATTCATAGGAATTCCTGCCCAATCCTCTTTAACGGGAGTTTATTCTGGCAATATCGCAGGAAAGAATGTTTATCTGGGGCTTTCCTCCTCAATACTGTTTCAGATTGGCTCTGTTTTTACCTCCACGGGTGCATCCACGGGAAGCATTGTAAGCTATACGCCAATAGCTTTGCTGTCACTTTTAACAAATCTGGTTTTAAACGATCCACTGGGTGGTGTCGGTACCGGAATAATCAATATTTTCACATATATTGTATTCACATTATTCATTGCATCTCTGATGGTTGGAAAATTACCTGAATTGATGAACATAAGAATAGGTTCAAAAGAGATGAAATATTCAACATTATCACTGATCACGCATCCCCTACTGATTATCATACCTCTCGGGATAACGTTATTGATACCTACAGTTATGCATTCATTTTTCAACGGTTTTTCATCAAACATTTCCAATTTGCTTTATGAATTTGCCTCTGCGGCATCAAACAATGGCTCGGAGACAGGAGGATTTGTCACAAATTCCCCGTATTTCAATTATGTTGATTCTGTAATAATGCTTCTTGGTAGATACTTAATTATGGGGATACAGCTATTGCTGGCTCAACAATTTGCCTTTAAAAATCCAAAATCAACATATAATAAAGCAACAATTGATACAGGCTCATTTTCCTTCGGTTTTATGCTACTTGCCGTTATAATTATGATAGGTCTGTTATCCTATCTTCCATTATTTGCACTTGGCCCCCTGTATTCCTGGGCAAAGGATTTTAATTTTGTGGTGGTGGCATGGATTTAAAGGGCATATTAATAAATTCGTTGAAAGGCTTCGACCCCCGAAACGAAATTAAAAATCCGGTTATGTTTATCACGGAGATTGCTTTCGTAATTTCTATATTTATTCTGGCCTTTCCAGCGAATTTCCATGTTCCATATTCCACAGTATATATACAATTTTATATATCTGTGACAATTTTACTGTTTTTGACTGTATTTTTTTCAAATTTAAGCACTTCATTATCCGAAAGCCAGAGTAAGGCAATAACATTATCCCTTGAAAAAATGAAAAAAACAACAAAAGCAACGATTTTAAAGGATGGGAAAGAGACAATAGCCAATTCAAACGAATTAAAAAAGGGAGATATTGTATTGATAAAAAAGAATGAAATAGTTCCTGGTGACGGTGAGGTAATAAAGGGGTCAGGGTATGTTAACGAATCAAATGTCACTGGTGAGTCAAGACCAGTTCTGAAACTTGTTGGAGATTCTGTAACCGGATCCACTACGCTTGTTTCGGATGAATTAACAGTAAAAATATCAGTTGATCCAGGAAATTCCTTTATAGATAGCATGATCGACATGGTTCAAAAATCCATCAGAGAGAGAACACCAAATGAAATAGCATTATCAATTTTCCTCTCAGGAGTAACCCTTATATTTTTAATAGTCGTGGCGTCTATATTTTCAATATCTAGCTATTCTGGAATCAAGCCAAATATTGATATATTGATTGTTCTGTTGATTGCACTTATACCCACAACCATTGGTGGATTGCTTCCAGCAATTGGCATAGCCGCTGTCAATAAAGTTTCCAAATACAATATCATCTCAAAAAGCGGAAAAGCCGTTGAAAACGCAGGTGATATTGATACAATTATACTGGATAAAACAGGAACAATTACCATGGGTGAAAGAGAGGCGGTGAAATTTCATCCAAATATTAATTATGATGAAATGAACCTTGGAAAAAAATCCTTATTATGTTCGTTGAATGATGAGACAATTGAAGGACTATCAATAGTAAAATTGGCAACATCTGAAAATATATCATATTCCGAATCTGAATTGGAAAATTATGAATTTATACCATTTTCATCGGATACCGGCTATAGCGGCTTAAGGAAGGCCGATGAATATATTTACAAGGGTTCGCTGAAGGCCCTATCGGAAAAATTGAATTTAAATGATACGTATATAAATGGATTGTGCAAGCAAATATCCCTAAAGGGAGGTACGGCTATTCCTGTTGCAACCAACGGAAAATTTATTGGTGTTATAGAGCTGAATGATATTTTAAAACCCGGTATTAAGGATAGAATAGGTGATTTGCACAGGATGAATATTGAAACGGTAATGTTAACTGGGGATGACGAGGTTACCGCAGCTTATTTTGCAAGAGAAGCGGGAATAGACGACTATATAGCAAATAGCAAACCTCAGGATAAATACAACCGTGTCATAGAGGAAAAAAACAGAGAAAGAATGGTCGCAATGATCGGTGATGGAACAAATGATGCACCTGCATTGTCCAAAGCTGATGTTGGAATGGCCATGAATACAGGAACTCAAGCTGCAAAGGATGCTGCAAATATGATTGACCTGGATTCAACACCAACCAAGTTGATTGATGTAATTTTTCTTGGAAAACAGATATTGATTACAAGGGGGTCACTGACAACGTTCAGCATTGCAAATGATATTTCAAAATACTTTGTAATCATGCCAGCCATATTTTACACATTTCCGGAACTTGCCTTTTTGAACATACTGAATTTAACAGATCCATTGAGGGCAATAACATCTGCACTTATATTTAATACAATTATCATTGTAATTCTTGTGCCTCTGGCAATAAGGGGTGTTAAATACACACCATCAAGTGCATCTGACATTCTGAAAAGGAATATACTCATATATGGATTTGGAGGGCTGGTGTTTCCATTTATTGTGATATATTTGATTTATGTTTTATTGGGATTGGGTGGTATATTATGGTAAATAAGAATATTTTAAAGGCTTTTGTACTGGCGGTAATTATTATGTTTATTTTTGGCTTTGCATTTCCAGTTGTAACATCGTTAATAACTGAGAGTACTTTGCCCTATTATTCACAGGGCCATCCTGTGAAGGTCAATAATAAAATTGTGGATTCCTATTTAATTGGTGAAGCTTTTAATGAGTCATATTTCTTTCAGGGAAGGCCATCGGCCGTAAATTACAATATTTCACTTAGTGGATCATATTCAACATCGCTGAGTAATAACACAACATTGAATCTCAGTGAGAAATATCTTAAGGAATTTGAAGAAAAAAATAATGTAACAGCATCTCAGATTCCCTATGCAATGATAACATATTCAGGTTCAGGAGTTGGATATGCAATACCCATTAAAGGAGCAATAATTCAGGTCAACAGAATTGCAATTAGCATAAACAATATTAGCAAAGGCAATATTTCAATAAGTGAGGCCAAAAGCTTTTTGAATTCTACCATAGAGATGGATAAGCAGAGCAATTTCCCTGTATTTGGAACATATTATGAAAATATTGTCAAACTTAATATGGCAATATTGAATTATTTGAAGTCAAACAATATAAACACAGTAAAGTGAATCTTCTCCTTTCAAAATGGAATCCCAAACCGCAGAAGTTAAAGCAATGCACAATCCGTTTTAATTTATATAATAAAAGCAGGAGTATTTTTTATTTTTCAATAAATAGTGTATCTATTCTCTGATCCTTTATTACAAATTTCATATCAGAGTTTATTCTTAACTTTTCATTGCCAACCTTTCTTCCTCCGATTACAACACAATCAGGATCCTCTGATAATATAATGGAATCCATCTCCTCCCTTATACTGGTATTGTCCCCAGATTTATCAATTTTAACATCTATTTCATTTTTTGCTATATCTCCTATATTATCAAATAAATTTTTGAATCCATGTGTTTTCTTTTTATCATATTTTCTAATGTCAAATATTATCAATTTTGACCTGTTAATTTTTGCAAGCTCCAGAGCAATAAATACAGATGCCCGTGTGTTTATATTTTCAGATACGGGAAGCAATATTTTTTTATAAGGATATTCCCTCTCACTGACGCTTAATATACCTATAGGCATTTTTATGTTTTTTAGCATGTAGTCGCCAATTGACCCAAATACAGATCCTGACAGCATGGATCGCTTATGTGTAGCCATAATAAGCAAATCATAATAACGTGAATCGGCTTCATTCATCAACCCGGATTTTACACTGGCACTGGTTGTGATTTTTGGGATTACTTTCAACCCCCTTCTTTTACCATCCTTGTAAGCATTTGTAACCAGTGTTACACTGTTTGACCATTCTATGCTATCGCTTTTTTCCCTTATAGTTATTGCAGTTATTTCTGAATTGTTATAGTCCGCAAAATCAAAACCCATTTTTAAAGCTTTTATTGAATTAATACCCCTGAACATGGGAATAAGTATGTGGTCTGATTTTAAAAAATATGATCGGGATGTTTCAAACATAAATGATTATATTTTGAAAGAATATAATAATTTCTATAATTATTTTAATAGGAATGACACACCATATCATGGAAAAATTTATTTATCATTTAAAATTTAAATTTATAACCCTGTATTTTAATTTAAATCAATTAAATACCAATATAGAATTGATCGACATTTGTTCTTACTATACTGAATAAGGCCCAGATAAAAAATATTCAAAAAATTTAAATAACATTTTTTATTGTACGATTACGGGGAGCCTTAATGGCTGAGAGGATAGGGATCGACCCACGGAACCTGATCCGGATAATACCGGCGGAGGGATTGAAATGAATGATCTATTTGCATATAAAAATTATAGGGAACTTGAGGAAAGCCTGGACAATGGGAAGTGGAACAGTTTTGATACACTTATATTTATTACATTATCATCATCATTTTTCATGTGGGGAGTGACACTGGCCATAGCTCCATTGATAACAACATGGTATTTTATTCCAGCTTCCATGGATTTATATGTCATAGCTTCAGCACCCATTGGCCTTCTTTCCGGCAATCTATTTCTTGGATTTTTCTCGGATAAATTTGGTAGAAAAAAGATATTCTTAACAACTGTAATATTAACAGTTATCGGTCTCCTTGGAATATCGTTATTATACAATTATTACTATATATTGATATTTGTATTTATTGCTGAATTCGGTCTCGGAGGGGATGAAACAGTTTCACTTGCATTTTTATCAGAATACATTCCAAAAAAATACCGCGGGTTTTCTTTAATTGAATCATCAAATATGGCAAACCTTGGTGTAACTGTGATGGCGGGTGTTTTTATTTTGGCAGGATCATCTGTGTTTCTTGATAAGCTATTGCTGGCAATTATATCGATAATTGGTTTTGTTATTGCGTTAATCACACGTTTAAAGCTAAAGGAAAGTATAAGATGGGAATATTTAACAAAAAGAAGTGATAATTACAATAAAATACACATAGGCAAAGCTGAAATTTATAAATTTTTATCCCTGTCATTTATTGGAATTGCAATTATAGTAGGGTTTGCCTTTTCATATCTGGTTTTGGGTCCATATGAATTCCCTGCATATTCAGAATATATCATATTTTTTTCCGTTCTCGCTGAAACACTCACCGGTATTATTGGCGGGTATTATATTGGCAGATCATCCAGAAAAGCAATTGCAATTATAGGATTTGTAGGAATGTTTATTCCATGGGTATTCGTAGTGCTATTCCTGAAGCTGATAGTTTTCAATATTTATATTTTGATTATTTTACTGATAATCAGCGGCATATTTGGTGAAATAGGATGGGCCTCCAGGGAGATGCTTGAGCCGGAAAATTTCATAACAACACATCGTGGCAGGGGAATTGGAGCTGTAAGATCTGTTGGTTACATCATATACATTTTCACAGTATTTGCCCTTGCAAATGCTACCATATATGAATATGCATATTATTTACTGGTAATTTATTTTGTTGGTTTTGTTGGATCAGTTATCTATCTATTCAAGGGTAAAGAAACAAAAAATGAAACTATTTATTAGAATTGGTGAAAAATAATTTATATCTTTCATATTTGCGCATAATGTCACAAAAATTCCATTATGGAATTACAATTTATGTTAAAAAATTTTATTAATATAATTAACATGCAACACTGTGCAGTGCATAATTATTAAAAATAAGGAAATAACAAATTATTCAAACATTTTCCAGCTCCTCAAGGCAGGAGTTGAATCTCTTTTTGTGATTGATTATGATGCCATATACAAAAATCATTTAAACTTTAATCTCTATGAAAAACTGTCAAAGTTTTTTGAAATTACCGTAATGAATTATCCTGAAACAGCAAGTGATCTAATGGATACAATTATAAACGGTGCTACAAATGTTATAATAAACGATAATCTTACATACCCTATAATAGAGGAATTTATTTCATTTACACCAAACATAGCCATGAATTATAATTATAATGATTCATGTATATATTTCAGTGAGAATGGTGGAGAGATGTTTTTAACGGGAAAACAAATACTTTTACCATATAAGACCGCATTTAACTACAGATCATTCTCCATTCCCAATGAAATAAAACTTGATGATTTTCCTCCTGATCTTGAACGGTAATTAAATACCGAATAATTTAGATATAAGTATAGAATTTCTTGTTAATGAATCTTGAAGTCGATCTTGGCATTAAAATTTCAAATCCGTTTATTCTGGCTTCTGGAATACTTGATGAAAATGGATATACCATTAAGAAAATTCTTGAGTCAGGAGCAGGTGCTGCAGTTACAAAATCCATCGGAATGGAGGAAAGAAGAGGTTATGAGCCTCCAGTTGTATACGAAAATGACCCGGTATTTATTAATGCCATTGGGCTGTCAAATCCTGGAATTGATAATTTTGGAGAAGAAATAAAAATAGCACTGGCTGCAAAAAAACCGGTGATCGGAAGCGTTTTTGGAAAAACCGTTGAAGAATTTTCCCTTATTGCAAGAAAAATGGAGCAATACGGTGCATCTGCCGTGGAATTGAACCTATCATGCCCACATGTTAACGGTTATGGGATGGAAATAGGGTCTGACCCTGACCTTGTTAATGAGATAGTAAGCGAGGTAAAATCCAAAATTAACATTCCTGTATATTCAAAATTAAGCCCAAATACCTCTGATATTGTGGAAGAGGCTAAAGCTGCTGAAAAATCCGATGCCCTTGTATTGATAAATACGGTTAAGGCCATGGCCATAGATATAAAGGCAAAAAAACCAGTTCTCAGCAATATTTATGGCGGCATGTCAGGAAAAGCAATAAAACCTGTTGGAATAAGATATGTTTATGAGATAAAAAGAGAATTGAATAAAAAAATAATCGGTGTTGGCGGAATAGAAAATATAAATGATGCTGTTGAGTATATGATGGCAGGGGCTTCTGCCGTTCAAATAGGAACTGTGGTATATAAATATGGAAAAAATATTTTTAATAAAATGAACAATGACCTTGTAAATTACATGATAGATAATAATATAGATAATATTGATGAATTAACTGGGGTGGCTTTGAAATGAAAACTTCCATTATATATGAAAACATTAAATTGAATGATAATACAAATATAATCAAATTTCCATGCAATGAAAAAATTGAACCAGGACAATTTATCATGGCATGGGTTCCGGGGATAAATGAAATACCCCTGTCCTTTTCAGGTTTGAATGATTTAAAGGAAATAACAATAAAAATATACGGCAAAGCCTCAGAGCACATAGCACATTTAAAAAAAGGCGATACTGTATTTTTCCGAGGGCCTTATGGAAAACCCTTTGAAAATACTGCAGGAAAAAAACTTTTAATTGGAGCAGGCACAGGCATCGCATCTCTTGTACCGCTTATAGATAAAAATGCATATGGTGTTTTATCCGGTAAAACGGGCAATGACATTGTATTTCAGGACAGATTCGAAAAAAAATCCATAGTAACAGATGATGGCTCATATGGGAAAAAAGGCTATGCTGTTGATGCACTGAAAGACATGGATATATCTGAATTTGATATGATTTATGCATGCGGCCCTGAAATTATGTTAAAATCAGTAATGGATTATATGGTGAACATCAATGATAGGGCACAATTTTCTCTGGAAAGGCCAATGAAATGTGGAATAGGCATATGTGATTCCTGTTCAATTAATGGATATCAGGTATGCACTGACGGTCCAGTTTTTTCTTTAAAACAGCTGATGGGCATGTCGGAATTCGGGAGTACTAGATTGAACTATTCTGGAAAAAGAATAAAAATTTAAAAGTATTTAAATAATTATTTACAATGTATAATATATGACATCTCTGGAGGAAGAATGCATATTCAATCGTGATGGGCAATGTTATTTTCTAGAATCAAAAATTTCAACATGCACGTTATGCTTCAACTTCAAAACGTTTACCAGATATGGAAACAGACGAAAAGCATATTATAATTTATTTGATTATTTAAAAAGCAATGACGGCGATGTTATATTTCCCAGGGGCAATGATGAACAGGAAACATTGAGATGATGGATTAAATTTATATTCAAAAATAATATATTAAAAGAATGTCTCTGACCGATCATTTTGCAAATAAAAGAACTTTTCTTGCATGGGTAAGAACTGGAATAGCCCTCATGGGCTTCGGATTCGTAATTTCCAAGTTTGAAATATTTGTACACATCCTGGTTCACAATTATTCATCCTACGGCATAGGGACTTCCCTTCTGGCGGGGGAAATGATGATAATCATAGGCATGGTAACCATCGTCTATGGTTTATATGAATTTCTTGCCGGGGAAAAGGATATAGAAAACAATAGAGTCAATTCTAGAAAAACAGAATCAATAGTGTTCTCCGCAATAATCATCGGCATGGCCATAGTTCTGCTCTTATTTATAGTCTAATTTAGTTTATTGGACGAATTTTACGGAATTAAGAGTGATTGCATTTTTAATTTCAAAAGTTTAAGTATGGATTTAAATTAAAATTCACAATATGCATTCTGATGCCGTTTTTATGCACCATCCATCAATTTATGATTTTAGGACTCGGGAAATTGATACATGTCAATGCTTGATTATAAAAAATTTGATCCGGAATCGTATATTAAAACAGGATATTCACAACAGTCAGAAAACATGAAAAACTGAAAATGAAAAGTGAAAATAATTAAAAATTTTAAAGAAGTTACAGGAATAAAAAAATGTTAAAATCAATTTTTTGGTTTTCCCCTTAAAACTATCTCCCTCAATTCTTTGCCAACCTGTTCTTCAAGTGAATTGTCGAGATCTGACATCAGGGCATTCAGGTTCTTGGATCCCTCATCATATTCTTCAATCCATTCACTGGCAAATTTACCATTTTTTATTTTTTCTGCTCTTTCCTTCATTCTCTTGCGAACATCATCATTTATTAAATAGGGTCCAGTTGTCAATCCCCCATATTTTGCTGTGTCAGAAACGGCTCTGAGCATGCCCGACAGTCCTTTATCGTATATCTGATCCGTTATGAGTTTCATCTCATTGATAGCTTCAAAATATGCCATTTCAGGTCTGTATCCCAGATCAACAATGGTATGAAATGTTGACCTCAGAAGTTCTGTTAATCCACCTACAAGATCAAGTTGTTCACCCATTAAATCGGTTTCTGTTTCTTCCTTAAAGGAGGTTTCAAGCACACCTGCTTTTGTCGCCCCAAGCCCCTTGGCAATGGCAAGAGCCTTATTCAGGGCTTCTCCAGAATAATCCTGATAAACCCCAACAAGGACAGGAACACCCCCTCCCTTTGCAAAGAATTCCCTTACTGATGGTCCAGGAGCCTTTGGTGCAGCCATGTATACATCAACATTCTTGGGCGGTGTTATCAATTTATAATGTATATTGAAGCCGTGTGCGAATACAAGATCCATACCCTCTTTTAAAACAGGCCTTACCTTTTCATTGTATATTTTTCTCTGAACCATGTCAGGGACAAGGAATATAACAATATCTGCATCTTTCAGGGCATCCTCTGTTTTCATAGGCGTTACACCATCTTCCTTAGCCTTATTCCACGAATTGCCTTCTCTTTCCAGACCCAGTTTAACATTCAGGCCAGAATCTCTTAAATTCAAGGTCCATGCCCTTCCTTGACTTCCGTATCCAAGCACTGCTATATTTTTATTCTTCACATATTTCAAATCTGCATCATTTTCTGTATATACTTTTCCCAGTATCTTACTCAATCAATTCACCCCATTCATATTTTGTGGAACTTTTATATTTTATATCAAAATTATTTATTTTATAATCATTCAATATTTCGACGCTATCAACATCCACCATTTTGCTTAACGTCGTAATCGACAAGTCAATGTTTTCCATAGTGTATCTCTCGTAAAGAGCTAAAAATATGGTACACATATCATTATCATTGCAATCCGTATGCATCCATTTTATATCCACCCAGAATCTTCTGAAATTTGCCGATATTCTTTCGATCAATCCCGGGTCTTTATAATCAGCTACTACTTTTATTACCTTTTCTTGGGTCACTTACTATCATCTCACTTAATTTTCCGCCTGGCGGTAACGTTGGAAGTGCCAGTTCTTCTTTATCCATGGGAACTCTGATTACCGTAGGAACATTTTCTCTTATCGCTTTTTTAATGAATTCTCCAATATCCTCGTATGCTTTTACATCATATGCATCCGCACCAAACGACTCGGCATATTTCACTATATCTGGTGAATTTCCATAATCAACTCCTATTATTCTTTTATCCTGAAACATATCCTGAACCTGCCTTACCAGACCTAGAGTTCTATTATCATTTACTATTGTTATTACCGGTATATGTTCATCAACTGCAGTAGCCAGATTGTTTCCTGTCATCATGAATGAGCCGTCACCGTCATAATTAACAACAACCTTATCCGGTCTTCCAACTTTAGCGCCCATTGCTGCTGGTAGGCCGAATCCCATTGTACCCATTCCTGTTGATGAGAAAAATGATCTTGGTTCAAGATTTTCCCAGTATACTTCTGCCCACATCTGATGCTGTCCAACTCCTGTTGTTAAAATCACATCCCGTGGAAGGGCATCTCTCATTGTTTTAAGCACTTTCCAGGGTCTTAGTTTACCATCATCAGCTGGATGAGAAAACTGTGAATAATATTCCTTTAATTCATTTACCCTCTTATTCCATTCGTAATTACTGTGTTTGTTTCCCAGCAGAGTTAATGCTTTTAAAAGCTCGTTAGCCAGTAATTTGGCATTCCCCTGTAATCCTATGTCCGGTTTTATTCCTTTATTGAAATCTGTAGGATCCAGATTTATAGACAGAAATTTTTTCTTTGTATCCTGCATCTCATTGTAAGATGTAAACGTTCTATCACTGAACCTTGCCCCTATAGAGAGCATGACATCAGATTCCAGTGCCACCATGCTTGCTTCAGCTCTGCCATAATAACCCATTGCACCAACATAAAGTGGAAAATCAGCAGGCATTGATGATTTTCCTGGCAATGTTGACACTACAGGACATCCCAGAAATTCAGCAAGCTTCAGGACCTCTGGGGTTGCATTGGCCCACATTGCACCGGTACCTACAAGTATAACTGGCCGTTCAGCATTTAAAAGATATGATGCTACAAGTCTAATCTTATCCTGATCTACCACAGTCTTGAATGGTCTGTAATGAACCGTTGTGTGTTCAGGATATTTCACATCACCTATATCCTCTATTTGAACATCTCTCGGTATATCAACAACAACAGGCCCTGGCCTTCCTGTGGAAGCAACAAAAAAAGCATTTTTTAAAGATAATGGAATATCCTCAATTCGCCTAACCTCAAAGGCATATTTAGATACCGGAAATGATATGCCCAGTGTATCGGATTCCTGAAAGGATAATTTTCCCATTGAAGCCCTATTGACACTGCCCGTTATAGC
This sequence comes from Thermoplasmata archaeon, assembly GCA_021846395.1. Taxonomy (GTDB): domain Archaea; phylum Thermoplasmatota; class Thermoplasmata; order Thermoplasmatales; family Thermoplasmataceae; genus Acidiplasma. The sequence goes on from JAJZXB010000009.1 coordinate 87,800, forward strand.
TATAACCGGAGATGAATCCTGATATGCCGTAATGAGCCCCGTGACCAGATTTGTAACTCCCGGACCTGCAGTGGCTGTACATATTCCCGGCCTGCCGGTAACCCTAGCATAACCATCAGCAGCATGTGCAGCCGCCTGTTCATGCCGCATTAATACATGCTTTAATTCTCCGCTTTCCACATCTTCAAAGAGCGAATCATACATTGGCATATTATATAATCCGGGTATACCAAAGATACTTTTTACTCCCTCTCTTTTCAGAGATTCAACTAATAATTTAGAACCCTTCACAAAAACACCTCCACCATTTAGAAAACTTATCTGAAGGCATTATCAAACACGAAAATTTTCCAATGAAATCGCCACAGATGTTAGATAAACCTTTTCATATAGTTTTCCATATTCACTCACTCCTTTCAATATATACAGATTTTGTTTGTTACCAAACTAAATCATTAATATCGATTGAAATTATATAATGCTTAATAGTACTTAAACATATTTATAGGTTTTTAATTCCAATGACATAATTAAATTATTTCTTTAAATAAGGAGTGATTTTTATTTCATTTATTTTATTTATATTGTATATTTATTGAATAAATAATAATTACGGGTGAAAATTGTACATAATGATCTGATTTATTACTGGCACTGCGTTAAAAAAGATTTTATTCAAATTTAGTATTGCAAAGACTTTCAACATGTACGTTAGAATATCCACACCAGTCAAATCAAATAAAGCAACTCCTATACCGGTTCCAAGAAAAATTGATGATAGTAAATAGGCAAGGCTTCTAATGCCAAAAAATATTATAACTCCCGTAATTATTGCAATTAAGGGTGCATAGATGCCAGAAGCTGTGTGAATTCCGGAGGATGTGTAATGTGCCATATACGATGAGAGTATAGAAATAAATTTAGCTCCAAAAATAATACCCACTATTATTCCAACTATGGTTTCAATATCATTCTTGATTTTAATTGTTTTTTTAATATCCATTTTATAGATATATATAAAATAATATTAAAATGTTTCTTAAAAAATTTTATTTTTTCAGAAAAGAGGTTATGCTATCTGTATCAGACATTATAGCAACGCTTGACATTGATTTTAAAGCAACTTCATGTCCATCTATATTTACGGAGAAGCATGAATCAGAAATAACCACAGTATAATACCCCAAATTTATTGAATCACGAACACTGGATTCCACTCCAATTTCAGTCGCAATCCCTGTAAATAATAAAATTCAATATGTTCTGCCTTTAGCATGTTATCCACATTTGTTACAATAAAGATGCTTGCTGTATTTTTATTCAGTATGAAATCATCTTGTTATGGTTTGAATTCAGCGCATATTTCTACTTCAGGAGAACCGGGCTTCATAAATATCGATAATTTTGAAGGGTCATCAACATGCAATAATTTCATAAGAAAATATACTGCCGGTGAAGACATGTATTCAAATGGCATTTGTGTGAACCGCCTCACGCTAAAGCTGTGAAGCTTTCCATATCAACCACAAAGCTTGCCTTCACGCCTGGAATACTGTTTAGGTATTCCATCATGGGGGTATAGACTTTAATGCCCATAGGCCTATATCCCCTGTGTTCCACAGGTTGCATTGGCTATATCAACATTCTCCGGTATCTGTTTAACCTATCTTTGCCCTGTTGTATCACTACAGTTCTATTGAAAGTTTTTCCAGAAGTAATTTCTGTTCCTTTGTAAGTTCCACCGGCGAATGCCTTCCATTTGTGTACAAAACTTCCTTTATCCCTGT
>JAJZXB010000021.1 GCA_021846395.1 Thermoplasmata archaeon
GACGGTCATAACATCGGGGAAATACCAGGTCTCATTCCGAACCCGACGGTTAAGTCCGATGTGTTACATACTGTACTATCTTCCGCGAGGGGACGGGAACTATGTTTCGCTGTCGTTTTTCAATATCCATATATTTTAACCTTTTAAAGATATTTTCGATTTGATAATTAAATAAAAGAAATAATTATTGCGCAGATTATGGCCATGACCATAGATATAATAATTTTGTATTCACTTATTAATGGATATTTTACATAGTATTTAAAAGATAATTCTCCTGAATAAAATTTTTCTATTATATCTATGTATTTATTATATTTACTATTCACTATAAATTTATCAGAATTTCTTATTACCGCAATAACAATTCCCAATATACTTGCATAATGTATTCGATCAATAACATTTGCATTATCGCCCTTTAAAGTTACGACCGTATCATTAATATTTTGTACTCTGTGTATAATCGGGGTTCTTGAACTGTAATTCATTGTTGGTTCGTACATTATTATATCACCAGGTTCAATATCACCATCTTTCATATCAGTTAATGCCAGTACAATGTCTTCATCCATTAGAGCAGGATTCATGCTCGAACCATTTACAATACTTGTTAGGTATCCTATTTCTGGTTCATTGATAAATAAAACAAGCGCAAAATCTTTAAAAAAACTATAAAAAACACCGAATAAGAAAATTATAACCAGTATCTGGGAAAATTTAGTAACAGTGGCAAAAATTGAAAATAATAACATAACAATAATAAAAAAATTATATCTCAAGCTAAATCTATGACTGATATTCTTTTGGGACTTATATGCGGCAACCGTAAAGAATTGTAGAAGTGCCAATATAGTTAGGGTAGTTAAGAAAACAGTGAATAACTGAATTGTAATGTCCAGTCCATATATTATTGAGAATAGGGCAATTACTGCAATTATCACTGTAATAATCAAATAAGCAATACTTAATTCAATACTTCTTAGTTTTTGAGATTTTTCTTTTTTAAAATTAAAACTTTGTTTATTTAAATTTGAGTTTTTCAGATTACTTTTATATGAAAAAATAGAATATAATAAAAATAGTATTTGTAATATAATGAATGAGAACACTACTATAGGAAGGATGTGTATAAATATTAACAATTTATTACCTCCACAAAATTAACAGATGCGTTATAATACTTATTTAACAAAAATGAAGTAAAATATGTTTCAACATAAGCTGATATATATAATATTGACAATGATATTATCAACATAACAATTGCTAATGTAAAACCTTTGAATAATGTCTTGGTTATAAAATCCACGGATAATGATTTAAAATAACCCTCAATTAATAAAAATATTACATTTATAATGTAAATCGCACCTACCATGCCTATTATATACCCCAAGAATTCAATAAAAAATTGTGGAGCTACACCATAATAAAAAAACCCAGGATACGATATTAGAGCACCTCCAATTAGTCTGCCACTTATATATGACTCAAATATGATCTCAGTTATCTCTAAAATAAAAATACTAAATCCACCAAGAAAATAATCGGTAAAATCTATTGAAGAATTTGTTAAAAAAATGAAATGCATTCTTGACATACTGGCTTTTAATATTATGCCTGAATGTGGAGCAGGGGTTATGCCATGGAGACCTTCAGAATAAATTAGTATGGAAACAATCTGGGCAGCAATAGGAATTATAAAAAATAAGGAAGTTATCAGCAAATATCTTGGGAACTTTTTAATAGTCCCATTGTCATAAACAACATAACCTAAAATTTTGTCGCTGAATCTTTGTCTAAGTTTTGATTTAAATATAAATAATGAATCTATTATAGCTAAAGGTATGAATATTTTAATTATAGACCTTAGTAATTTTTTTTCATAAGATTCGTTTGAAATTGTTGCAATTTTGATTTTTAAAATAAATTTTCCGATACTATTACCCGTGAAATTTTCGATTAAAAAATAGATGAATAATAAAACGATAAATAGAATTAATGATACATAGCCTTTATAAGATTGAATCAATGATAAAATTTTATGATGGTTCGTTCGATAATAAACAAAAATCAAATAAATATACGGCTTAAAGTGGAAAATTGATAAAATAACTGACGTAATACTTATAACTATTACAATATCAAAGAGGTAAGCAATATACCTTTCCATTGGCAAGCTTAAGGCTATTTTTGGGTTGAGTATTTTTTTCATGTTATTGTCTTTGATTATATTTTCTTATTTTGTATGCAAGATCCGAAAAAACGCCTATTCCCATTGCCACACCAAATGATCCAACAAAGCCAGCAACAAAATCCATATCTAGATTGGGTGGACCAGCATATATATAAGCAATGTATCCGCCTATAATTCCAACTATTGTGGGAATTATTATTATGTACCTCACTACTATTAACATTCTTGGACTCATAACATTACCTCATAGAGCAGCAAATGCTGCAGTTGATGCAAGTGCACTAACACTGGATGCAACCATCCCTGCAGCACTAAACACCATAACATCATCCTCTACGTAAGAGAGAAGGTACATTAAACCGAGGGAATATGCAGCCTTTGCCAAAGCCAATTTTGCGTTATGTCCATCTGTAAAATAATATATTGCAAACTGAGAATTATCTGCATGATATGAATTTGAACCGAAATATGTTATACTTTCACCAACGGAAAATATCACAGGCGACGATGCATTTACTACTAATATGCCCCCCCTGAAAGAAATAAAGCAACAAAAATTGCAATCAATGCATTCCTATACTTTTTGTGTTGCCTCTTCCTATTAGTAATAATAGTCTGCTGCATAGGAAGATCAACAAAAAAATTTTCCCTGTTAATATACATATTGAATTAAAGACATATAACTATATAAATATTCCTATGTAATGACATTACCAAATTTTCATTGATAGTTTGAAAATTGAAAATATTCTAATATAATTGCTTTAAGTACGAACAGTACTATTCCAGAGTTAAAACGAAAACCCGTAAGATAGCTAAAACCCCTATTCAGAAAAAATCAACAAAGAGTTGACAATATCCTTTGTAAGGAAAATTAATTAATATAATTTTCATTGGGTGTTATGATTAATCCATGGAGCTCCTCACAGTATTTCGATTATGAGAAATTGATTAAGGAATTCGGTATTCAAAGGCCGGACAACTATTTTGACTATTTCATGTTCAGAAGAGGTCTGATATTCGGCCAGAGAGGATTGGATTATCTTGAATATTCCATTAAGAATAGGATTAAATTCAATGCCATGACCGGTTTGATGCCCTCTGGCCAGATGCATCTTGGGAACAAGCTTTCTATCGACCAGATAATATATTTCCAGTCACTGGGGGCGGATGTATACATTGCTGTTGCCGATCTTGAATCCTATGCAACAAGAGGTGTAGGGTTCGAAAAAGCCCGTGAAATCGCTATAAATGAATATATAGCCAATTATATTTCAATGGGACTGAAACCATGCAAGATATATTTCCAGTCTGAGAATTATGATACCCAAAGTTTATCCTTTGTCCTCTCAAATGAGACAAACATGAATGAATTGAAGGCAATATATGGACTTACGGATTCATCCTCCATTTTGCATGTAAATTCCCCTATCATACAGGCCGCTGATGTGCTGCACACACAGTTGAAACACCTGGGAGGACCAAGAGCCACAATTGTCCCCGTGGGAGTTGACCAGGACCCACATATAAGGCTCATGCGTGATATGGCTAAAAGACTCAGGGTTTATAATGTGAAAGTGGAAAACAGCAAAATTTCCGTTTATATAAAGGGAAATGATGATCCAAAAGATAAAATAGATCGTGCCATGGAAGTTCTGGCGGAAAATGGATATAAAAGCAATGCAAATTATGAATACCGTGCCATATACATAAAAAATTCATCGGTTGAGGATAGAATAAAGATAGATATGATTCTTGTACTGGAGGAAAGTGCCATAAATGATTTCGCCTTCATAGAACCATCAGCGACATTCCAGAAACTGGAAAGCGGATTGAAAGGAGGCAAAATGTCATCATCGGTACCTGACTCCCTGATTAGCCTTAATGATAGTGGAGAAGAGGCTACAAGAAAGATAAAACATGCGGTTACTGGCGGCAAACAGACCATAGAAGAACAGAAAAAATATGGTGGCAACCCGGATATATGCCCTGTCTTTGAACTGTATAAATACCATAGCACGGATGATAAATATGTCACTAAAGTTTATGATGAATGCAAAGGAGGTGTTAGAATGTGCGGGGCATGCAAATCAGAGGCAGCAGAAAATATATCAGGTATGTTGAAAATACTGGCTGAGAAAAAGGATGAATCATTTAAAAAATTGGATAATTACCTCATAAAGAGGTCTTCATGAATTAAACTGTGCAGTTTTCTCAGCTCCTCTGGCCTGAATATGCCATATTCCGTTATGAATGCGGTTACATATTCATGGGGTGTGACATCAAATGCCGGATTTTTGGCGTGTCCTTCAGCCGGTCCCAGCCTTGAATTATTGACCATTAGTACCTCATTTTCATCCCTCTCCTCTATTGGTATTCCTTCTCCGGCTTTAAGTGAAAAATCAAAGGTGCTTCCGGGTGCCGCAACATAAAAAGGTATATTATTTACCTTTGCCAGCACTGCTTTTTCATATGTCCCTATCTTGTTCGCAAAATCTCCGTTAGCAGCTATTCTGTCAGCTCCCACAATTGCAAGGTTAATATCCCCGTTTTTCATGAAATATCCCGCTGCATTGTCTGCTATTATGGAATAATCTATTCCCTCCTGCTGGAGTTCCCAGGCAGTAAGCTTTGCACCCTGCAGCCGTGGTCTTGTCTCATCAACATATACAAATATTTTCTTGCCTGAATCATGTGCTATTCTCATGGGAGCAAGTGCTGTTCCCCAGTCGACAACTGCAAGGGCACCTGCATTGCAATGAGTTAAAATATGGTCATTGGCCTGTATAAGCGTGTTCCCGTATTCGCCTATCTTCCTTGACCTTTCAGTAATTTCCAGTGCATACCTCCTCGCTGCAGACTCAGAAAAATTATTTGCTTTCATGAAATCAATGGCTTTGAAAAGGTCGTATGCAGTGGGCCTGGACGATGATATTGTTTTCACTGCTTTTTCCATGTCCTCCATATTTTTTGATGCCATGGCAAGCCCATATGCAGCAGTAACCCCTATTGCCGGTGCGCCACGAACAACCA
>JAJZXB010000016.1 GCA_021846395.1 Thermoplasmata archaeon
TTGCACAGTTAATTATCAGGTCATTGCTTGATGAATTCAATGTGTGCAATTTATATCCAAAATGTGTTTTATTGTTCTTCTTTGTGAATGTTCCATCCTTTGACCTCCTTGTTTTAGAGTTAATTCTACCAATGATTATATCATTCTTCTTCTCAATTGCTTTCTTTTTCTCCATCTCCTTTATCTCTTTTTTTGATTTGTTGCTGTTATCATCATCCTTTACAGTTATATTCCCAAGATTGCCAAGCTTCTCCGGTATCCCCTTATCCCTGTTCTCATTGTGCCCAGGATCCGATTCTACGAATGTTGCATCCTGTATCGTACCCTTTCCTATTTTTATTCCCTTGTCTTTAAACTGTTTCCATATACTCTTCCATATTGTTTTATCCTTTCCTGTTACTGACAATCTCTCCCTGAAATACCATACAGTCCTAGCGTCTGGAATATACTCTGGGAAATCTAAAAAGTTCATAAAGTCCAATCTGTTATGCATCTGTATTTCTACTGATTCATCAACTATTCCATATACAGATTGCAGGAACAGTATTTTAACCATCAATACAGGATCATAATTTGGCCTTCCACCATTTTCAGTATTATTTATGTATAAATCATTCAATAATGGCCTTACACTGTTCCAGTCTATTATATTCTTCATATCTGACAGCCTATCGCCATACTTTTTAAACTGGTCATATTTCTCCTTAAGACCGTAGTTCATTAAGTCCATAAATTATAATGGTATATTTATATATAAATATTTGTATGATAATTATTCCAGATTCTTTTGAAATTCATAATTATAGGGAGGTTATTAGAAAATATCATCTGTTAATAATAGTCGCAAATACTTAAAAGTTACTCTATTTGGCTCTGTGAGGTTTCATGCAAATATCTACCATGGTAGACTCTCCATTGCTAGAGTTTTTAGTTTGTCAAGTCCGGTAGGGCTCATTTAAATTTTTAAACAAATCCAATGAAAGAATGCGGAGGGCCGAATTCATTTTTTCATTATTCTTGGGTAATTTTCGGTTTTCTGGAAAAGGTGTAGTGTTATAATAATCTTCCATTCTGCTACCAAGAGAAATTGAGCTCAAAGACTGTTCGTTATATCTAAGTGTTCCACCTTGGCAATCGTCCCAAAATCCTCGTCCTTTGTGGCAATTTTAGAAATGCCATGACCAAGACATATACCTGCTATCAATACATCCATAATGTTAACTTTCTGCCCGAGCCTGTCCAGTTTTTCCTGAATCATTGATGCCCTCCTTGAAGATTCTGTGTCAAAAGGCAGGATTTCATATGTGCTGAATAAGCTTGAGAAAAAGTTGTTTTCTTTCACGCCCATTCTAACTCCGGATCTGAATATTTCAAAGTGAGCTATTGTTGTCAGAAATATATCCTCTTCCCCTAAAGTATCTATTTTGTTCTGCAGGTCAGGATCTCCACGGGCAATTGAGATAAGATAAGAAGTGTCAAGGACTATCATTTGAATTCCCTTGGTACCGACTCTTTCCTGTTCTTTCTAACCTCACTTTCCAGCTCGTCGAGGGCCTTACTTCCTTTCAAACCACCGTAAAATGCCTTCACCTTCACTTTATTTCGGTACACCAGTCTGTTAATAACATCTGAGAAACTTTCTCCAGGTTGCTTCATTGCGGCAAGATTTTGATAGAGTTCATCTGAAATTGTTACATTCTTCATACCTTCACATGTAAATATGTGAAGGTACTATTTTATCTTTGTCGTCTTAGATCGCATCAATTGATCTTATGCGTAATGATCGATAAAAAAATACTGAGTGCAGCATGGATGCATGACTTTTATTAATTCTTTTGACAGAGTACCCTACAATGATATTCTTGATCTCCAAGTTTCCCCCAGTACTCAATATTTACGGGTTTGAAGCCAATTTTCTCAAAGATTTTCAGGTATTTATATATTGACCTCTCCATACTGTTTTCCATCTATTTTTTTAAGTTCAACCTTTTGATTGGCTTTCATTACATTCTCCTTTTTCCCGTCCTTAAGATGGTAATCTATTTCTGCTTTAAGAGGCACTCCGGCAATAGAACTTATGTTTTTTGCCTCAAAAAGGGCTGCGGAATATGTAGAGTATATCACACAAAAAATCCAATCCAGTTGACGGCCCACTAACTTCATGCACTGGTATCCCATATAAAAAATAATTTTGGGAAATTATTGCCGGGATCATAGGAAGGCATGCTTCTTCTTTCGATTTTTTCATCACTGAATTTAACATTTAAATTAAATAATGTATCTATTGTTATTCATTCCTTAACACCCAGATGTTTTTCTATAAGCTCTTTCATTTTCCATTTTCCAGTACTTCCTGTACAAACATATCAATAATCTTATTATTCTCTAAGTTCACTGTGCCTGTAGCAGGCAGTTGTGTGATCGTTGACCATTCCCATTGCCTGCATATATGCATAGCATATTGTTGATCCAACAAACCTGAAACCACGGTTGTACAAATCTTTGCTCATTGCAGCCGATTCATGGCTCATTGCCGGTATTTGTTTTATATCATACCACGAATTCTGTAGTGTTTCATAATTAACGAATTTCCATATATACTCATCAAATGACCCAAACTCATTCTGTACTCTAAGGAAGGCTTTTGAATTTTCTACGGCTGCCATGATTTTTAATTTGTTCCTTATTATCCCACGATTCTGCATGAGTTCATTTACTCTGCGACCATCGAATTTAGAAATTTTCACAGGGTCAAAATAATCATATGCAATTCTAAAATTATCACGCTTATATAGTATCGTTTTCCAGCTAAGCCCTGCTTGAGCACCTTGAAGTATCAACGATTCAAAAAGTTTTTTGTCTGAATGTTCTGGAGTTCCCCATTCCTTATCATGATACTCCATATACAATTGATCTGAAAGAGGTACCCACTCACATCGATTTTTACTTTCCATTTTATTATGCCTCTCCAAATTTATTTGTATTCGGATATTAAATATTACGTCTCACATCTTAGCCAAAATAATTTTAATATTTTTAAAATTATATGTTTCCTTCTATATGCATATGACAATATGTTTTCATTGTGAACTACTTCACGCTAAAGCAGTGAAGCTTCCTATATCAACCACAAAGCTTGCCTTCACACATGGAATACTGTTCAGGTATCTCACCATGTAGGTATAGGTTTTAATGTCCATAGGCGTAAATTTCCTACGTTCCGTAGGTACCATATATTCTAATATATTTATTGATGCATTTAGATCCCGATCAATATAAATGTTGCATGATCCACAGTTGAATATTCTTTCTTTCAGAGGCATCTTCTGCCTATGGCCACATATTGAGCATACCTGTGATGTGGGTGTATATCCTGGAACAACCTTAGGAGTACGTGATTTTCTCTTTAAATCATCCATTATTCCTCCTATTGCTGATCCCTGAATCTTCCTTCCCCATAATCTCATCCATCCCCTTATGGGATCATTCTGGAATGCAATTGTTTCAAAGCTATTTGTTATAATATGGGTTATTTTATTTCTAGCATCCTTCTTCTTCTGTGTTATATTATTATATTCTTTATTTAATTTATTTATTGTTTTATACCAGTTCTTCCCATGCTGTTTTCTACGTGATAGTTCTTTATGAAGTTTTATAGCCTTCCCTGTTAGTGGTATATCTTCATTAATGATTATTCCATTTGATAGTGTTAAAGAACTTTTAATACCGAAATCAATGCCAATACCATTATCAGAATGTTCTATATACTTTGGTTTTGTAAATGTTGATATATGGATAAAATAATCACCATTTCTGGATTCAAGTGTTGCATTAGCTATATCAGCATCCTTTGGTATCTGTTCAATACCGGAAACCTTTAACTTGCCTATCCTCTGTATCTTGATATAATTCCCTGAAATATTGTATGTATTTTTATATTGCTTCAAAGGTATTGAGTATATTCTCTTTTTGAAATGAAGTTTTCCAATCTTATTGCCATTCTTCTTTGAATTTGAAAGACCCCTTATGCTATCCTTAGTTTTATCAATAATCTCCTGTTTCATCTGTGATGATAATAACAATATATTTCGATCTTCATAATGGTCCTTTACCTTTACCCTAACTTTATTAATCCTATAATCCTGATTATAGATATCATCTTCCGATAAGATATAATTATAAAACCATTTTGCTTCAAGAAAGATACGGTTAAGATTGTTTATTTTATTTGTGCTAAGATTAGATATATCTATTTTCAGTTCATAGGATATGCATGTCTGTGACTTCCTCCTTTCCCTTGTTTCACGTATAGATTTGCTAATTTTATCTGATTTCTCAGACATGTTTCTGTTCCTCAATATATTTATTTACAGTTTCTAGTTGTATTGCATCAATATATGAATACCTATCATTAAAATGACCTGTAGGCTTTATCGGCTGTGATATCTTCATATATCGAAAATATGCAATTCAATAATATGAATATTTGCACTTCATCCACATCACAAGCTCAGTGGCTTTCGTGCTTTAAATTGTTTGTAATAATACAAAAAGTAACCCTTATATATATTCTTAATTTATTATTAAATATGGAAACATTATCGGTGAGAATTCCAGAAAATTTAAAAAATAAACTCAAAGAACTTCATATTGACTACAGTGATGAAATTAGAAATTATTTAATTTACCTGGTAAAAAAATATGAAATTAAAAGCAAAATGGAAAATATAATGGATTATGGAGACTATTTGGAGAAAAAATATGGAGAATTTGAGGATCTCACAACATCAATAAGGGAAGATCGTAATAGATAAAAGTGCGGTTCTCGATACATCTGCTTTGTTGGCCATGGTGTTTAGAGATAAAACAACAGGTTTAATAATTGAACGAATTAAAAATTATGATGAATTTCAGATTCTATGAAGCAAATAATGTAATATGGAAATATACTAAAATGAAAAAATTGATATCAAAGATTTTCAAGAAATAAAGAATAAAGTTGAATGGTTTATGGATTCCATGATAGTTTATGTTTATACGGAAATAATAAACGATGCATTCCTAATATCTATTAACAATGATATTACAGTATATGATGCCTCTTATATTTCATTGGTCAAAAGATTATCTACGATTTTAACAACCGCTGATAGGAGGCTTTTAAAAAAATTTATGGATTTTATGAAATAGACTAGGATACACTTTATATAACCTGTGTACGTATACTTCCCTTAATATATTAACCAAGTTTATATAAAATAAATCACGAGTTCTTATTTATTCAATCTTTTCCCAAAATTCTTTCATCATTTCTCCTGTGTTCCTTTTTCTATTCTCGATTTCCATAAATGTGTGATACAAGTCCTTATTAGTCCTAAATGTTAGAAAGGTTCAATTGAAATTGATTTCAGTCCGTATTTAGAGCTAATAAAACATACAGGCAATGAAATTAACTGGGAACGTTTTCATATAAATATTAATCTCATAACGGAAATATTGTTTAAAAAAATAATTAAATTAGGTAGTTAACACGATCGAATAGCTGTGAGCGAAATTTCGAACTACCGTTTAATCAGGAAACTATTAGAAAATGATTTATAATAGTTATACATGTAATACTTATGGCAGAATTGCATAACAAAACACCAAGTAACACACTGGTTGTGAGGAAAATAGACAACAATGTTTATAAACGATTCAAGCAAAAAGCCATTGAAGAAAATAAGACAATAGGTGAAGCACTTAATCAGGCAATGGATTACTGGATCACGAGAGAAGAAAAACAAAGAGGAAAATCTATAGGGAAACTTCTGAGTCTCAACGGGTTTATCCATACCAATGGAATGGTGAAATGGAGTGAGGAGTTAGATGAGTCCCTATATGGTGGTTCATCTTGATATTCCTGGATACAAGTATTATTGTATCGTATATGGTGGAGAAGGACAGCAACCATGAAAGGGCAGTTCCGTTGATGAATGATATTGTTTCAGGCATGTATGGGACGGCAGTCACATCCGATTATGTATTTGATGAGACAGTCACTGTGATACTGGTTCGATCTAAATCTCTGGAAACCGCTATTACTGCAGGTAAAGTTATAAAAGAATCAATTACCATACTATATGTCAGTGAGAAGTTGTTTGAGTATTCATGGGAAAAGTTTAGGAATCAAGTAGGAACAAAATTTAGTTTCACCGATTGCTCAATTATTGCACTTTTGGAAAATAATCATATCAATAAGCTTGCAACTTTTGATAAAGAGTTCATTTCAACGAAACTTTACGATGTGGTGAGATAAACAAGTATTTCAAAGGTGACAGAAATATACAGCTTCCATTTGTTGGTAGAAAATGAGATGTACTTTATTTCTTAAGCATGTCCAGTCGGACCCATTTATTTTTTTTAGACCAGTACCATTCTTCATAGCTTTCAAAGCTTTCCTATAATCGGCAAATAAATTAACAGGATATATCATTCGCTTCCTTTCATATTATTTCTTAGGTTACTATCTTACTTTGAAAAATAACCAGGCCACTTAAATTATATTTTAAATACTGCCCAGTACGGAAAAATGCTTCAAGCTCTGGCTGTGGGAATGCAAAATAATATCGATCGGATTCTACAGCAGTTCTTCCAGTTCTTCTGTTTTTAGAATGGTTGCGAATTCCCTGTTTATTGTTGCGAGAGAAACGGCATGAACAGTTTCTGGGTCATATATGGTTCCATCTACGCCTTTCGACTCGAATGCCGCGGTTGCATCCGAAACAACAAAAGTTGTAAAGCCCAGGTTGCCGGACATTCTAGCCGTTGTGGATACACAATGCTGCGTGGTGATACCGGTTATTACCAGTGTATCATACATTCTTTCTCTCAACCATTCCTCAAAATCTGTTCCGATGAAACAACTGTTCACTGACTTGTGAAATATATATTCGCCTGCAACAGGTTTAACAACGTCCTTTATTTCATTTCCACTCTGACCTGGATATAAGGGTGAAATAGGATTTTTTGACATATGCTGAAAGAAAACTACAGGCCTGCCGGATGATCGCCATATGTCCAGAAGTTTGGCAATTTTAAGTTCGGCATCGATATTGTTCCGCTTACTCAAACCATAGGTGTCCCAGCCCTTTTGAACGTCTATTACTACCAGTACGGCATTTTTTTTGAGTTTACCCATATAAAGGTAAAATGCAGCTATAAATAAACTTTATGTTAAACCATGCCGTTAATGGTCGATGTGCTGACTTTTTAACTTCAGTGAACTCAGTTACATTTGATGCGTAAAAAATAAATCAACAATATTTATTTTCGATGATATAAAAATATTTATGCGTTTTGAAAATGTTCAAAAGATATAATAGATTAATATGTGCCCACTTATTAAATATAAAGGGATAATAATGGAAACGAAGCCGATAGATAAGAAAATTGATTTAAAGCTGGGCGAATTTGGGAAGTCTGAAGCTACATCCCCTTCCGCTGATCTTGTTGATAAAATTATGGCCGATACTGGGACATCCTCTTTTGAGCGTTTGTCAAAACAGGAACCGTCATGCTGGTTTGGAGAGTGGGGGGTATGTTGCAGAATGTGCTACATGGGCCCATGCAGAATACAGAGTGCAAGATTTAAGAATGGTGTTACAAAGGGTGTTTGTGGTGCAACTGCTGACACTATAGTTGCAAGAAACCTGTTGCGGGAAACTGTTGGTGGAGCTGCTTCTCACGGAGAGCATGCCTATGAAATAGCGGAAACATTAAAGCTTGTCGGATCTGGCAGCATTAAGGGATATGAAATAAAGGATAGGGAGAAACTTCACTCAGTGGCATCAAGACTTGGAATTAAAACTGAAAGCAGGACTGATAATGACATTGCGTTTGAAGTTGCTGAAGTTACAATGGCGGATTTCAGCAAGGTGGATGGGCTGCCCATGAGATGGGTAAATGGTTATGCACCCTCTTCCAGTTTAAAGAAATGGGAAAAACTCGGAATAGTTCCATCAAATTCACTTAACCCAATCATGAATGCGATGCACAGAACCAGTATGGGCAACGACGCTGACAGTGTTAATATAATGCTTGCAGATCTCAAAATGGGCATAATAGATGGTTACTCTGGTCTCACACCCTCCACTGAACTTTCTGATATTCTTTTTGGAACGCCTGAACCGGTAAAATCAATAGCAAATATTGGGGTGATAAAGGAAGATTACGTGAATCTTGCTATTCACGGCCACAATCCTCTTGTTGCTGAAAAGGTTGTTGAATGGGCAGAAAATTTGAATGAAGAGGCGAAAAAACTAGGTGCAAAGGGAATAAACATGGTTGGTGTATGCTGTAGCGGAAATGAGGTTCTGATGCGTCACGGTGTACCAATGGCAGCGAATGAGATGCAGGCCGAACTGGCTATTGCCACTGGGGCGCTGGATGCAATGGTCGTGGACTTTCAATGCATATGGCCCATCCTTGGGGAGGTGGCATCGTGTTATCACACAAAACTCATAACAACAATGTCCTATGTTAAGATCCCAGGGGCAGATCATGTAGATTTCAGTGTAGAACATGCGGATGAAGCAGCCAGAACCATTGTTGAAAAGGCGCTTGAAGCTTACAAAAAAAGAGACCCGTCCCGTGTACTTCTGTCAAAGAAAGTTGAACCTGTGGTAGGCGGATTTTCTTATGAATCCATAGTAAAACTGCTCAGTAAAATAGACGGCAATGACCCATTAAAACCACTCATTAATTCAATAGTCAGCGGTGATATATACGGCATAGTGGGTATAGTGGGCTGCCCAAATCCAAAACTCAGAAGGGAACTTTATACTGAAAGAATGATAAAGCACCTTCTTAAAAATAACATACTTGTTCTTGTAACTGGATGCATTGCCCATATTTCAGCCCAGGAAGGCTTTTTAAATCCTGAAAGGGTTGACGAATTTGAAATAGGTGCTAAATTAAAAGGTGTATTAAAACTGCTTGGAGAAACAGGAGGATTGAAATCCCTTCCACCAGCCATACATATGGGGTCGTGTGTTGACAATTCAAGGATTGGAATGCTGGTAAAAGCTATATCAGAAAAACTCAATCTTGATGTATCACAGCTTCCGGTCATTGCCTCTGCTCCGGAGTTAATAGCAGAAAAAGCTGTTGCTATTGGAACATGGGCACTTTCAATAGGATTGCCCGTTCACACAGCACCAGAACTTCATATTGAAGGGAGCAAAGCTGTCAAGGGAATTTTATCTGACACATTAAAAAGCCTGACCGGAGCAGAAACGTTCACGGAAATGAATCCGGAGGCAGCCGCAGATAAAATGATCGAGTTAATAAAAGAAAAAAGGGAATCTCTAGGTCTTCCTGCGTGAGATGAAAATTATGGCATTCACACAAATAAGCGAGGAGGAAAGAGATGCAAAGGTCAGAAAAATTATCCCAAGAGATAATATGGACAGTCCAGATAATTCAGAAAACAGGATTGTCATAACAGGAAAAGGCGGTACGGGAAAAACCACCATAACTGCCATGCTATCGTATATGCTGGAGAAAAATCATCATGTGCTTGCTGTTGATGCAGATCCACAGATGAACTTGCCATATGCCATGGGAATGGATAAGAATGCAGTTAAAAGAATCATTCCTCTGAATATGCAGGTTGACTACATTGAGGAGAGAACCGGTGCCAGACCTGGCTCAGGCTGGGGAGAATTCCTATCCCTGAATCCGGATGTAACTGATGTCGTGAATAGGTTTGGAGTCAAAATTGATGATAGAATAAGCATACTTGTAATGGGTACGCTTCATAAATCTGGAATTGGGTGCCTCTGTCCTGAAAATGATCTGCTAGATGCAGTTGTCAGGCATATATCTATAAGAAATAATGAAAATATACTGATGGATACGGAAGCAGGGGTTGAGCATTTTGGAAGGGCAATAGCCAGAGGATTTGGGCATGCAATAGTTGTAAGTGATGTTACCTTCAACTCAGTACAGGTTGCGGCAAGTGCAATGAAGCTGGCATGGGATCTTGGTATTAAGGGAATACATCTTGTATTCAATCGTGTTGAGAAGGGTACAGATGAGGTAAATGAATTACTGGGAGAAATTGATGCTGATTTACCCTATACAGTTGATATGATACCATATGATGGTAAGGTAAAAACTATCAACCCGTCAGTGAAACATCTTATGACTGAAGAGAATGCTTTTCTGCCTGCGGTTAAGGAATTGCTAAACAAAATTTATCCAGAAATGAGGGAAGAAAACCGTGCCTGAAACTGAAAAAACAGCGTCATTTTTGAGATTCTGGCTAATTATCTCACTAATAATTCTTATTTTTATCTATTCTAAAGGCAGGATCTCAATTTAATATCATAAATTTAAAGGAATTGATTGCAATTTCAATTGGGTCTCCTGAATTTTTTTTAAATATATTTATGGCAAATGGATACTGGCAAAACATCTTTTCTTATTCCCTCAATAAGTTCCCTGGTTGTTTCGTTTATACTTTCATTATCAAGATGATCAATGTCAAAATATTTTATATCCAGAGCATCTGAACTAGCGTGAATGTTTCCTGAGGTAATATGGCATTCATAATCTAGAATTATATAATGAAAGCTGGAATTTATAAATTCAGTAACGGCCATTAAATCTCCTTTGCTTACATTCAGGCCTGTTTCTTCCTTCATTTCCCTTTTCAAGGCCATCTCCAGAGATTCATTTACTTCCACCTTTCCTCCGGGAATGGCCCATTTATTTTTATCCGGTTCATCTCTTCTTTTTATTAATAAAATCTGGTTATTTTTGAGTATTATTCCGCCAATTGCTATTTTTGGCTTTCTCATCATATGTCAATATTCAAACTCCGTATTAATAATTTCTCAGTACCCTGAAACTTCAAATAAGCGTTGAAACCCAGGGACAGAACATATATACTCATTCATTGATACACAGATTATGCTCTATCCAAGGAATTTCCTAATAAGCCCCATCTCATAAATATAATTTTTTACCTCATCAAATTTTCCAGTTTTAAATGCAAGTAATGTAAGGGTGGAATACAGTATGTGTTTGGTTGTTCCATATGAATCATCTGTTGGTACACCTATACTGTCCTCAATATAATGCATATCTTCCCTGATCATTGAAATAATGCTATTGTCAACATGCCATATTTCCTTTAGCAAGGATAATGATTCATAATTGAAATATTTCGCACTTGCCTTGATATCAAAATCAAGATTCCTGTACAGTTGATTTATGACTGAGATTTCATCGTCACTCATATCTTTAAGAGCCGCCATGCCAATGATTTCTGGCGGTATGCCCATGGAATACATAGCCCCAACAAATGATATTGCCCTTGGCAAAACGGCCTTCCCCGTGCTTCTTGAATAACCGAATAATCCGATATGAAGTTTTCTTGCCCTTCTTTTTGGAAGATATAATGTAATGTCATTAATTGGCTTTGCTATGGCCTCTATTATAGTCTGAAATCTTGTTCTATATTTATTCAGTACGCTCTTTAGTTTATCTGCAGAAATATCGTCCGGTATGTTCTCATACGATGTTTCATGCTTATTTATAAGATTCACCGCTTTTTTTATTGCATTATCATCATAATCATATTTAAATGCCGATTGAAGCGTGAATGTATAATATGAATCATATTCACTTAATGCCCTTTCAATGTTGTCTGGGCCAAGATTGCCACGGAATGGGGAAGATCCCGCTCCAAGCATTGGATAAATTTCCATATCTAAAGATTTCTTTAAATCTCTCATTTTCATTGTGGCATATTTTGAAAGCAGAGTGGCAGGCAGCATTCCATAATTCATTGCAGGATCTGAACGGGCTATGAACACCCTCATATGGTCTGGTTTTACTACCCTGCTATAATTTGTTACAATAGACTCTATATTTAGTATTGAATCCATATCCTCTATAAGAGGTATCACGTTGATGCTTCTTGGGAAAACTTCACCCGTTATATCCTTTATATAAACATCATCATATAATTTCGTATCTTCCTCCTTTACTATCGCCTTTTCATAATATTTTAAAACTGATAATAAATCAGTATAATTAGTGGTAAATGGTATTATCACCTCAAATATTGGTGGTATGTTCTTTTTAAATATTTTATTTGCAACATCATAATTCAATGGTATGCTTGCAAGTGTTTCAGTCAGTATTTTCCTCTCGGTACCTTCAATCCTTGGATTTGGTACCCTGTATGTTAAAAATAGATCCTTACCAAGAATATTATCGTTGAAAAATGTATTGTTTTTAGAGAACAGTTTTCTTATTACATGTGTATCTACATCCTTTCCTTCGGCATCCCACATAACTTCCTTAATTCCTAATTTATTAAATGCTATGTATGCCTCTTCAATTTCATCCTCATTCTTTATGACAGAGTTGTCTGAAACCCATTCAGGCATTCTTGCATTATCTGGATGCTGTGTTGACATGGTCCTGGGTATCATGAATCCTTAATACAATATTGTATAAAAACAAAACCCTATTTTTTATGATTCTTGGTAATTTCAATTGCGTTTTAAAAAGCTCACGGCTTTGTGTAATTTCCACAATACATTGAGATAATTCATGTACCGATATGATTGCATTTTTTCTCAATTCTCGACATATTTAGAATTTCGAATGAAATAAAACGTGATTATTTTATAAAACAGCACCTTTTAATCCTGAACTCTTCTAATATTTAGGCACATATACACTGCAATATTTCACTGACTATGTATTTCGAATGAATTTCTAATAGAAAGTTTATTATATAGTATGTGCCTACTGTAACTATATGAAGAGTTTTGAAAGAGTCAAGAGCATCCATGGGAAGGATTATTTATACAAAGTCACGCCATATTATGATAAACAGAGCAAAAAGATCAGGCAGAAATCAGAATATATGTGCCCTGTGAAGGATGGGAAACCTGTTGAGAAATCAGTTGAAACTTATTCATATGGTGAATTCATCCCTGTTATGAAGGCTGTAAGGGACCTCAAACTTGATAAAGTCCTTGAAAAAATAGCAGGGGAATATTCCCAACTCATTCTGGTGATGGCAATGAATGGCGTGATAAGGCCAGAGGCAATGGACAATATTGAAACATGGTTTGAGGATTCTTATTTGAGCAGGATCTATGATATTCCCCTGAGTTCATCAACACTGTCAAGGAGAATGGAATCCATAGGAAGGATGAACCTTAATTATCTATTCCTGAAAGAGATACTCCACATAACAGGTGATACGCATGCAATGTACTATGACCTTACATCCTTCTCATCACAGTCCAGGGAGATGGAATTCCTTGAATATGGCTATTCAAGGTCAGATCCAGATCTTCCACAGGTGAATGTATCCCTTGTTGAATCCACAGAATCGGAAATACCGGTATTCTATGATATATATCCGGGTTCAATAGTGGATATAACCACTGTAAAGAATACAGTGGATACCCTAATATCCGCTGGCATAAATGGAATAACACTGATCATGGACAGGGGAATGTTTTCATCATCAAATATTGATTACCTTATTGGAAACAAGATAGATTTCATAATGCCTGCATCTTTCACATTGAAAGATGTAAAAAAGGTAGCAACAGATGCAAGGAAAACAATAGAAAGGGGAAAGAACATGGCAATGGTCTCAGGAGATATTGTCTTTGCAGAGAATAAAACAATAAATACGGGGAATAATAATGTGAATGCATGGATATGCTATGACCCCAAACGTGACAGGTCAGAAAGAATATCATTCTATTCTTCCCTCCATGGTAGAATCGAAAGGCTGAAAAGCAGGAAGTTGAATAAATGGGAAAACCCGTACAATGTTGTTAACGATATAATGTCCTCATACAGATCCTATATCTCATGGAAGTATTCATCAGGATTCAACATAAAGGTAAAAGAGAATGCAGTATCACAGAGGGTAAACAGGTGTGGAATAACAGTTATAACATATACAGGTGAATATGATGCAACAACCATACTTGAAAGGTACAGGAAGCGTGATTCTGTTGAGAAGCTATTTCTATCATCAAAGAGCTTTCTCGGTGCAGAACCTCTTAGAGTCCACAGTATGGAAACACTCAGGGGAGTGCTGTTTTTAAACCTTGTATCACTTGCAATAAGGTCAACCATATTGAAGTATATGAGGCAATCAAAACTCATAGAAAAATATTCCATTGAAAAGATGTTCCTTGAACTCCACAAGATAAGGAAAGTTGTACTGGAGAATAAGGAGATTACCACTGAAATTACAAGGAAACAGAAGGAAATCCTTGAATCATTTGGAATAAAGCCAGAACATGTGCCTACATTTATGAAGAGTTAAGGTTTAATAATTATTTAATTAATTTTATGATAATTAAGCAGTCCAGTGCATTGACCTCTCAACTGCTTTTTTCCACGATCCATACAATTCCTTCCTTTTATCATCCTGTAGCCGAGGGTGAAAAATTTTCTCTTCCTTCCACATTTTTTCGACCTCATTCTGCGTCCACTCATTCATGGTTATTCCCGATAAATAACATGTACCAAGGGAAGTGGTTTCCTTTATGGGCGCCCGCCTCACATTAACATTTGATATATCTGATTGAAATTGCATCAGGAAATTATTAACTGAGGCTCCACCATCAACCCTCAGGTCTGTAATCTGGATGCCTCCCTGACTTCTTATGCATTCAATTATATCATTGGACTGATATGCTATGGATTCCAGAGCACTTCTTGCTATGTGTGACGGGGTGGTCCCTCTAGTAATGCCTATAATAAGCCCTCTGGCGGCAGGTTCCCAGTAGGGGGCACCAAGACCGGTAAAAGCTGGTACAAAATATAATCCACCATTATCCTTGACATTTCCCGCTAGCTCCTCAATTTCATTATTATCGTCAGGAAAATTTAAGCCATTTTTAAGCCACTGAATCACTTCACCGGCTATGAATACACTCCCCTCAATTGCATATATTGTTTTATTTCTATCAAGGCTATAGCCTATTGTTGTTATTAAATTGTTGATATTCTTTATTTTATCACCTGTATTTGCCATTAAAAATGATCCAGTACCATAGGTATTTTTTGCCTGTCCGTATGAAAACACCGCCTGGCCAAAAAAGGCTGCATTTTGATCGCCTGAAATAGAAGAAATGGGTATTTCATTTTTTGTAACAGAAGCATCAGTATATCCATATATATGCGTGGATGGATACACATCCGGCAACATGCCTTTCGGAATGTGGAATAATTCGAGTATTTCCTCATCCCAATCAAGCGTTTTAATATTGAATAGCATTGTTCTAGATGCATTTGTATAATCTGTCGCATGAATTTTTCCTGAAGTAAGCTTCCATAATAACCATGAATCAACAGTTCCAAACTTTAAATCCTCTATTCTATGATTCCTTAAACGATTGTCAATTATCCACCTTATTTTGGAAGCACTGAAATACGGGTCACATATTAGACCCGTTTTTTCCTTTATCATATCTTTCTGATCCATTAAGCTATCCGTAATCTTTTTTGTTCGGCGATCCTGCCATACAATTGCATTATATAGTGGAATTCCCGTATTTTTATCCCATATAATTGTGGTTTCCCTTTGATTTGCAATTCCGATTGATATAATTGATCCATAATCAATACCAGCAGAAGATAGGGCATCATCCATAGATTTTTTTTGAAATTTCCATATCTCTTCTGGATCATGCTCAACCAGACCGGGTTCTGGAAATATTTGTGAAAAATTATTCTGTCCAATTCCAAGAGGATTGCAGTTTTTGTCCCATACAATAGCTTTCGTACTGCTTGTTCCCTCATCGAGGGACAGAAAATATTCTTTTTCCATTATATTATTAAAACTTTACATTATTTAAATAGTTTTATCTTTACATATATGACAATTCACCTTTTTTCATTTATAGTAATGAATATGCCCAAATTACTCTTTTACAATCCTTTTATTCAAAGGAATCAAACAACCTTGCCAACTGATCATTTTGAGATTATATACACCAGTCCCGGAAAGGATACTCTTAGACAACCTGAAAAAGAAGGAGCAAGCCAAGGCAATAAGTGAGGGGAATATAGAATTAACCCCCGCACTGGATTGCATGAACGTGGATAATTATGCTGAATACCTCATCAAGATTCAACTTCGAAAAGGCAACTTCCTGCCATAACGTCCGAATTGAGTTTTGAGAGCACTACAAATTGGTATCGATTAAATGACTCACCACCTATTATAGTGTACAAGATTTACTTATGACTGGAAATGTGCCCGACCGGAAACAGTTGGTAGCTTAGGCATTTACCTCAACGTTTCCTATTATCTCAACATCTCCTGGGACTAGCTCTCCATCTGACTTCATGTCATCAATAAACCCTTGAATTGCTTCTTTAATGTTTGTCAAAGCATCTTCCACGGTATGACCTTCTGAAATACAACCAGGTAGAGCGGGTACGGTTGCAACATATATACCATCTTCATCTTTTTCTAACACCACAGTATATTTCATCGAAAATACATTAGGAATCCCTATATAAACATTCCAGACTAAAATAGTGCGCTTGGATGTGTTGATGGCAATTTGTATCTATTAGGCTCATAATGGATCAGACCGGAGGAGAAACTATTCATAGGGCATTTTACTTATAGCTGTAAATGGGCCCGACCGGATTTGAACCGGTGACCACCGCCTTGTAAGGGCGGTATCATAACCACTAGACTACGAGCCCATAAAGGTTAATTCTTATTCCATATAATATTTTTACGTTGTGATATCCTCATTCATCTAAAGAAATAAGCTTCCTGCTTTAACTATCTAACCTCAGCAACTGTAAATTCGGAACTGCCCATTTCCATAATAATATGTCTGCCGAAAATATATGAAAATTATTATTGGCGTAAACCTACAAATCTCCATCATAAAAGTTTTAAATTTTACTGTTTCTCCTATTCCCCTAACAATATTTATAAAAATTTAAATTTAAAACAGACCCTTTTTATATTTCTGATTAACCTCAAAAGCATTTATTTCCCACGTTGGTTTAAATGATTTAGCAGTTTCCATTAAATGGTCAAGTGAATCTACTGTCCATTTACATACCGCCTCATTTTGCTTTTCCGCCAGAAGCAATTCATTAAGTTTTAATCCTGCGGGCAACTTTTTTGTTTTTGCCATATCCATTATCTTTGAGGCAAATCCCATAACAGCCTCTTTTTCTTCGTCTTTCCATTTATGTATTACAATTACATCTACCATAAATAAAATAATAAACTATAATATATAAAATTTTATAAAAAATTTTTAAATTCGTTCATAAAAACTTAAAGAATTTATAATAATAATATATTGTCCTTAATGAGTTTCTTAAAATCATACAGTTTGGTTGAACTTGAGGAGCTATTTAAAAAAGAGGGGCTCAATTCCCTGTACCTGATAAAAACCGGCAGCATGTCATATACAGGCAACATAAGATCTGTAAATAACGGTACACTATTCATGGATCTTCCGCTCAAATTCACCAGGGGAGATAATCCAATGTATGCTCCAGCCATTATAGAGAGAGAGGAATTTGTAAAATGCGTAGAAGTTCCCCTAAGTGGAAGCATCACCATTACAACAAAAAAGGAAGGCAACATATCCGGAGAAATAATTAATGTTTACAATAACAGATTGTTGCTGAAAAATTCTGAAATAAAAACATTATATTTTCAGGATTTTTATGATATTGAATAATTAATCTGTCTGCAATTTCTTTGAATGTTTTGCGGGTGATTTTTTGCCCTTTACTTTATTTAAATTTTTATTTGCTTTTTTCCAATCCATATCGAATTTGTCTCTCATTATAGATATAATGTTGTGTTTTTTAATTATTATTCCAATTTCACGATTTCTATTGAGGCTGGATTTCGTGAAATTTTCAGATCCTATAAATACTTCCTTCCTCCCTATAATTGCCTTTGCGTGGATATAAAGTTTTTCTGGATCCATATACTTAATCTTAACGCCATTTTTTGATAATTCCTTCAAATTTTTAATATCGGTTGAGGACACACTTGCAGGTACTATTATTTTTGCCTTTTTTCCAAGTTTTTTAAACTCATTTAGAATTTCATTATCGTTTCCCATCTCTTCGGTCTCAACCCTAACCTTCTTCTGCCTTGAAATAAAGTCCCTGATATCATTTCCCGAGCCAGGTGATACTATAAGGTTGTCCCCAGAAATTTCATCTGCCTCTTTATTTTCCCAGTCCGATAAAAAAACATCCTTTAAAGATTCTATAACATTTTTTTCTGTTGTAATTATGCCATATTCTCTATTTTTTTTAAATGCCGCCTCTGTAAGATTCAGAGTTCCTATATTTCCTGCATTATCCGTGACCATATATTTTGCATGATCAAAAACGTTGGGCTTTTCAAATCTTGAAGGTGCGATTCTTACCCTTGCACCAGTATCCTTTAGAATTTTTATTTCATTTTCAGTACCATCACTTCCATTTATGCCGTATGGCCTTCCATCCACAATAATTCTTAAATCAATATCTGTTTTTGCCTTATCTTTTATTTCCTTTATAATACTCTTATCGTCAATTAGATAATAATTCATATAAAGAAATTTCTTGCTGTTTCTTATGAAGTTAATAAGGGGTTTATATCCAGATTGTGGTTCCGTATAAAACTTGTACTTCATATGCCAATATGATAATTATTAAATATTAATTTTTCGTTTTTATGACATTGTCATACATATCTATAAATTTCAATAAATTAATAAAAACAATATATAATGTGATATCGCATCTGGAGATGAATTTACCGTATTTAGTAAAAAGAAATAAATACAGAATTTAAGGATATCTTGAAATGTATAGAACCAGAATGCAAAAATGCACCATCATTAGATATGACCTGAACTATATGAAAAATAATGAAGATTTTTAACCACTGTAAGCAGAAGGTTTCTTTAGAAGTGATGGGATGAAAGCAAAATCTTTATTAAATTATTCTGTATGGTATCTTTGCCTGCTGGCAGACAGGAATGAAGGTGGTCTGATAATATATATTTCCATGTTTGACTGTTTCGATAAAGTTGGGTCGGCATGAATATTACAGTGCCAGAAGCGGGAGGAATTCATACCTGAGAAGGATTCCGGCATAAACCATAAATTAAATATGTCAGATGAAATTAATGTTATAATAGCAAAAAAATCTTAAATACTGGTGATAAAAAATGGAAATAAGTGAAATTATGACAGGAAATGTAATAACCATGGATAAGGATGCAAAAATTTCTGAGGCTATTGCAAAGATGAATGACAGCTATATACAGCAAATTCCCATAATGGATGGCAATAAGTATATCGCCATGCTAACATATAAAAATATTCTCAGAAGGGGCAGTATCAGAACAAATTCAAAGGTTTTCAATTTTTCCATAAATACGCCACGAGTCAGCGAGAAAACAGATGTTATGGAAGCCGTAAAACTTATCAGGGAAAGCGGGTTAAACGGACTTCCAGTTGTAAACAAAGATCGTATTGTGGGCATCATAACTAGGACTGATATTCTCAAAAATATCGATAAAATAGTAAAAAATGCTACAACAGTACAGAATTATAGGATAATGAATTCAGATGTTATCACAGTTGATACAGATAATGATATTGAATCAGCATCAGAAAAAATAAGATTACTGGATGAATATGAAATACCTGTGACGCAGAATGATAGGCTTGTTGGAATACTGAGGTCAAAGGAAATTCTAAACAACATGATTACTGAGAAGGAAAAAATAAGTTATGGCGAATACACTTCTGGGAAATTCAAAATTGAGATAAAGGTTTCTTCTCTGATGGATTCACCAGTATATTCGGATGAGGATTCCAGCATTATTGAAACATCAAAACTTTTAATTAAAAATGGTCTGCATATAATTCCCATAGTTGATAAAAATATGAAGGTAACTGGAATTATAGGCATATCTGATATAATCGACACCATAGAATACGGTGAGGATGAGGAGGGATTCTATATTGAAGTTTCTGGCCTAAACACAGAAGACAGAGACCTGTATGATATAACTTATTTCATGTCGGATAAATTTATATCTAATATTTCAAGAATAATTGGAAACAATGGAAAATTAATTTTCAATATAAGAAAATATAAAACTGAAGGCAGGGGAAAATATTCAGTGAGAACAAAATTAATCACGCCAAAGATCCATATGGAAAGGGATGATGCGGATTATAATTTTGGGAAATGTGTAAGCAGAATTCTGAAAAACTATGAATCATCAATAAAGGAAAAATAAATTAAATCACAATTTTTACATTATTTGTTTCTTGAAATAAATGCACTGTAAATTTCCAGATACTCCAGCCCTTTTTTTATTCCCCTGCTTATTTCCTTGAACTCCATTTTTTTCAATTTTACACCAATTTCATCCCTGTGCCTGAGTCCAATATATGGAACCATATCTTCAACAACCCTTGATGAGTACCCAGAGCCAGCAAATATTGATTGT
This sequence comes from Thermoplasmata archaeon, assembly GCA_021846395.1. Lineage (GTDB taxonomy): Archaea > Thermoplasmatota > Thermoplasmata > Thermoplasmatales > Thermoplasmataceae > Acidiplasma. Next base: position 20,553 of record JAJZXB010000016.1, read on the forward strand.
ATTTTATTTATTATTTCCTCAAAATTATTGTAAAGATATTCTCGTGCCTCCGGATTAAGCGATGCAGTGATAAAAAATCTCATTGAATCCTGAAGTTTGATTTTGCGATTGTCCGTTAGCTCTTTTACTTTTGCCAGATTTTCTTCGCCATTAAGCCATGACATTGCCTGAATAATTTTTATTTTGTCCTCATCATTGCTAAATTCGGATAAAAGATGTTCAAGTTTTTCAAAATCATTTGTATGTATTGCATATGATGTAAAAACTGCAGATCTTATGTCTGGATCCAGTTCAGATATATTGTCTATTTTTGTGTATAACTCACTTGCGTAAGTCCGGTCAAGTATGGAAAGTCTGTATGATAGTACCCCCCTCAAAATAGAAATGTTTACCTCTTCATTCTCATTTTTCTCCCCCAGTTTGGAAAGTTTGTCTCTTAAAAAATTAACCGAAAAATTCCTTAATTTTTTATGTTCAGGTATCAACAAACTCAAATCAAACAATTCATTTGCTATTTCATGATCTACCATATGCCTGCTAGCACTGGCGACTTGTGAAGCAATTTCTATGTACCTGTCAACATCTATTTTCCCTGATAATAAAAATGAAAAGTAATCATTTATTACTCCCCAGAGATCCTTATCTGTGAGCTTATCCATATGCTTAATCATGTTTTCATACAGATTTTCTGAGTATAAAACCCTGTAAAAACCTGATTCATCATCATTGAGTTTTATGAATTCCGTTTCAAATAGCATTTCCATTTTTTTACTATCAAATAATATTGATTTCATTTCATTACTGTATTTAATGGTCAGAGGAATTTTCCATAGATTTTCTCCTTCTTTTCCATTCAATAGGAATTGTGACTGTTCCATGATTATTTTCCCATTCTCCTCCCATACATTAATGAGTGGATATCCGGCCTGCTTAATGAATGACCCCATTACTCCCCTTACTGGAAGGTCAGATATTTTGCCTATATATTCCCATAAATCCGATCCTTCAGCATTTCTGTATTTAAAATTTTCCAGATATAGATTCAATCCTTTTCTGAACACCTCATCTGTAACAAATGTGTTAATCATTCTAAGAATACTGCCGCCCTTTCCATAGCTTATTTCATCAAATATTTGAGCTATGTCATCTGGTGATTTGACATCCACCTCTATTGGGTGTGAATTTACCAGAGAGTCTCCTGCCAATGCCCCAGAAGTTTCTGTTATCAGAAAATCAGAGAACATATCATAATCAGGATACAGTTTATCAATGGTTTTATATGACATGAACGTTGCAAAGCTTTCATTTAGCCATAGATCATTCCACCATTTCATTGTAACAAGATCTCCAAACCATTGATGTGCCAGTTCATGGGCTATGACCTCTGCTATTGTTCTTTTAACTGATGTGCTGGTTGATGAATCCATATTTAAATATATCTCCCTGAAGGTGATTGCCCCCCAGTTTTCCATGGCACCCGCTGCGAATTCAGGAACCGATATAAGATGTTCCTTAGGCAGGGGGTATTTTATTTTAAAATATTCCTCATAGAATTCTATTGATTTTTTTCCTATTTCCAGCGGGTAATCTGAGGGTGTAAGGTGTCCCTTTGGAGCAAGCAATATCAACTGCTTATCGCCATTTAAGTCAATGGATTTTTCCTCGAACTTACCAACGCCAAGATATAGAAGGTATGTTGACATCCTTGGAGTCTGTAAAAATTTAATTCTTTTCCTCCCATTGTTTTCGATATTTTCCACTGGCATATTGGAAATTGCATCAAGGTCCCCATCAACTGTAACGGATATGTCAAAGGTTGATTTATACTCCGGGTTATCCACACAAAGAAATAGCTTTCTTGCTCCAGTTGGTTCAAACTGTGTGGTAACCATAAAGCCATCTTTCAGTTTTGCAACATATATTCCTTCGAGTTCTTCTGGTATTTTTCCTGTAAAATCTATTTCAACAATGGCATCTGATGTTATTATTCCATCAACAATTATTTCATGCTCATCTCTGTACTCCTTATATCCCTTTATATTTTTATTTACTGTTATTTTTTTAATGTTGTGATTTACTGAATTTAAAATAAGTTTTTCTTCGTTTCCCCTGATTTTTATTATTTCATGGCATTTATAAGTAAAATCTATGCTATTTATATCTATATCCAGATTATAATTTATAATCTCCATATATCTATATTGGACAGTGTATTATAATTTTTGCCAAATATTTTTATGCTTATATATTACTATTGAATATAGAATGAAATGACGTTAATAATTGACCTTGCACCTGACAATTTCAATGATGTTATAAATGCATCTGCAGAAATAATAAAAAATGGAGGTACTGTTGTATTTCCAACAGAAACAGTATACGGCCTTGGTGCTGATGCCCTGTCTTCTGAAGCCTGTGCTAAAATATTCCGGGCAAAGGAAAGGCCTATTGATAATCCTCTAATAGTTCATGTTTCTAATTTTGAAATGGTAAAACAGGTTGCTGAGATAAGTGATGACTTGCTGAAAAAAATGAAAAATATATGGCCCGGACCATTAACCCTGCTTCTTAAAAAGAAAGATATCGTGCCAGATATAGTAACATCAAATATGGATACAGTATGTGTAAGATTTCCAGACAATAAAATAGCACTTGCCCTTATAGAAAAAGCTGGCCCTATTGCTGCACCCAGCGCAAACATAGCAACAAAACCATCTATTGTTGATTCTGCGGATGCGATAAGGGAATTTGATGGCAGGGTGGATGCCATAATAAATGCAGGCAGGGTTAAATATGGTGTTGAATCAACAATTCTTGATGTTACAGTACATCCCTTTGAATTATTGAGGCCTGGTGCTTTCACTCTGGAAGATATTGAAGAACTTCTGGGGGAAGTTCATGTTGGTTCCGTTGCCGGGGGATATAGTGAATCAAGCATAGCATTAACACCGGGTATGAAATACAGGCATTATGCACCATCAAAAAAGCTGATATTAATAGAAAATAATCAAAAGTTCAGGGAGTTTATTCAATCGGACTTGTCAGCAGACTTTGTTGCACTTTGTTCCATGGAAAATGCCCAATATGCGAAATATGACAGTCTCATACTGGGCAATGATATTTATGAGGTCGCCCATAATCTATTTTATTATTTCAGAATGCTTGATTCAAGCAATAAAAAATTTGGTGTAATACAGTCTTTTTCAGAAAAAGGCATAGGTTTTGGTGTAATGAACAGAATTAGGAAAGCAAGTTATTTGATCTTAAAGGATAAAGAAAATATAGATAAAATAAATAATGTCTTGAATGAATACAGATAATTATAAATTAAGATGGGATTTAATTCTGAAAAAGGAAATAGACTATTTATCGAAGAAATATCCTGATATAGATGTGAAAAACAATTACACCAGCATTATAAATTTACTGGAAGAAAATAAACTGAAATCCAAAATAATAGTCAATAAAAATGAATTTATAGGCTATGCCTACGTTATGAATTCAGCTGAAAAAAAGGATCGACTATATGCTGATGTTGGATTCATTTCAAATAAAAAAATAAATGAGGATAGATTAAAAACGTTTTTTGACTGGCTTATAGATATATCGAAAAAAGAAAAGAAAAAAATACTGTTAAATCCCATATTTAATGGTAATGATGCTACAGACAAATATTTGATAAATGTTGGGTTTAAAAAGATGATCAGAAAAAAGATGTCAATAAATCTTGAAAATTTTACATATAAAAAGCTAAAAACCAATTATGAAAAATCTGGGGTCAAAAATGTGAGCGAATCACTTTATTCAGATGCAGAATATGAATCGTTCAAATATTCTTCCGATAAATTTTTATTCAGCAATATCCGTGAGGATAGAATAAACTCTATAAAAAATCTTTTAAATGGAGAATATGGGAAAATCATAGAAGAGGCATCAATAATTTTAAAAAATAAGGGGAGAATAATAGCAGGCATTTTATCAACTCAAATAAGCTTTGATAAAGCATTTATTGTCTCCATTTTTGTAAAAAAGGAACACAGAAAAAAGGGGACTGGCAAATTCCTTCTTTTTTCTGTTCTAAACATTTTAAAGGCTCTGGCATTCAAACAGGCATATTTATGGGTCAATAATGATAATTTTGCCAGAGATTTTTATTTAAAGTCTGGATTTGTTTTTGACGATTATCCGGAGGAAATAATTTATTATTATAAATAAATGTTCATTTTAATACCCATTAATAATCATTTTTATTAAATATTGAAAAATTTTAAATTCAAAAATAAAAAAAATTTAAATTTATGTATAACCTATCAACTTATGAATATATCTGAAATATCATTTCTTTTATTATTTGCGGGAACGTTTATTTATGCAATAATAAAACAAAGTGAAACGTTTAAAATTAAATTTATTATCTCCATACCAATTTTAATCCTTATATATTATTTCACCAGATCTTTAATTTTCCTTCCAATATATTTGTTTTCGCTTATATCCGCAACATACCTTTATACCGTTTTCTTTTACATCCCATTTGCAGTTGATACAGTCCTTATTTTAACCACGCTCTTTGATCATATCTTACCATTAAAGGTAACATTATTGTCGGTTTCATCAGCCATTTTATTATCCATGTTTCTTGATAAAAATATAAAAAAATATGCCATAGAGAATGAAAAACAGAAGGGAAAAGATATAAAGATTGAGACATATAGGGATTATTTCCAGATATCCACAGGAATAATTACAATAATTTTATTTTTAACCTTTGGCAAAACCGGAAAATTAATTATACTTTTTGCGGTTTTGGTCATTTATCTCTTTGGAAATATTCTATATTTAAACAGAGAATATAGGATAACAAATATTGTTTACAGGATGGAGAGAGAGGATACCAAACTTGGTCTTGGATCAATGTATCTTGCTGCAGGATTTTTATTTGTAATGGCCTTCGTAAAATCAGTAAACATCATAATATTGTCAGCATTTATAATTATGATTGGTGATTCGCTTGCCACAATACTGGGAATGAAAATAAAAAGCGTAAAATTATTTTACAATAAGAGGAAATCATTGGCCGGCTTTCTCGCAATGTTTATCCCATCGTTTATATTTGGTACTTTTATTATATTTTATATATATTCATTTACATATTCTCTGGTATCTTCATTTTCCGAAAGTATATCGAATAAGATTGCGGATGATAATATAACCATACCTGTATCTATTGTGATAATTCATTTTATAATTTCCGTGATGTGATATAATTTTAGGCACTTTCCTTATCTTAAAATATAAATAGTGATATGTATTAAGGAGATTAGGCGAGTGTGGTGTAGCCTGGTAACACGCGACCTTGCCAAGGTCATGCCCCGGGTCCAAATCCCGGCTCTCGCA
>JAJZXB010000017.1 GCA_021846395.1 Thermoplasmata archaeon
TCTTCCCATGCTGTTTTCTACGTGATAGTTCTTTATGAAGTTTTATAGCCTTCCCTGTTAGTGGTATATCTTCATTAATGATTATTCCATTTGATAGTGTTAAAGAACTTTTAATACCGAAATCAATACCAATACCATTATCAGAATGTTCTATATCCTTTGGTTTTGTAAATGTTGATATATAGATAAAATAATCCCCATTTCTGGATTCAAGTGTTGCATTAGCTATATCAGCATCCTTTGGTATCTGTTCAATACCGGAAACCTTTAACTTGCCTATCCTCTGTATCTTGATATATTTGCCTGAAATATTGTATGTATTTTTATATTGCTTCAATGGTATTGAGTATATTCTCTTTTTGAAATGCAACCTTCCGATCTTATTACCATTCTTCTTAGAATTTGAAAGACCCTTTATATTATCCTTAGTTTTATCAATAATCTCCTGTTTCATCTGTGATGATAGTAATAGTATATCTCTATCCTCATAATGGTCCTTTACCTTTATCTTAACTCTATTAATCCTGTAATCCTGGTTATAGATATCATCTTCTGATAAGATATAATTATAAAACCACTTTGCCTCAAGAAAGATACGGTTAAGATTCTTTACCCTTGTTCTGCCCAGATGTGATATATCTATTTTCAGTTCATAGGATATGCATGTCTGTGATTTCCTTCGTTTCTTTGTCTCCGATATAGTCTTTCTGATTGCATCATTCTTCTCAGACATGTTTCTGTTCCCCGATATGTTTATTTACAGTTTCCAATATTATTCGACTCACAGATGAATACCTATCAATAAAATGACCTATAGGCTTTATCGGCTGTGATATCTTCATATATCGAAAATATGCAATTCAATAATATGAATATTTGCACTTCATCCACATCACAAACTCAGTGGCTTTCGTGCTTTAAATCATTTGTAAATACAATGAAAAATTCACAATTGAATGTACACAAACCGGAAAACTATGATAAATTTGTCGAACTTGTGAAGAAATACCAGTAATTTTATTTTTTAGAAAATATTATATTTTATTTTGTATATCCTATTTATGAAACTATCCTTCAATAATATTCTTGCAGAATTCAGTGAAAAAGGGGCCTACCTGAAAGGTTTATACATAAATGATATTTCAATTATAAGAGAGAGCCCCGACAGCATAAGCACTCACGGTGGATCAGCAGTTCTCTTTCCATACGCAAACAGGGTTAAAAATGCAGAATATGAATATGATTCAATTAAATACACTTTGCCCAAAAATGATAATGGCAACAGCATTCACGGCTTAATAAGGGATGAAATGTTTGAATATGGCTCAGGAAAAAATTATATTGAATTTTTTAAAAATTTTAAGAATGAGGCATATCCTGGAGAGGCGTTTATAAAAATAAGATATGAAATAAAAAATAATGAGTTCCTGACAAAATTCAGCGTAAAATCATTAAATAAAGATATACCTGTAGAGATAGGTTTTCACCCCTATTTCAATATATACGGCACTCCTGAAATGAGAGTTGAAAATAAAGCATATAAACTTGAATATAAGGATAACCATTTCCCCGATGGTAACTCATCAATTACTGATCTTAATTCCCTGGACCTTTTAAAAACGGAGCTTGACAATACTTTTTTTGTAAAAGATAATATTTTATTGAAGGATGATAAGCATTCCATAATAATAAAGAGGCTCAATATGGATTATCTTGTTATTTACAATGGAAAATATGCAGGAAACGATTCAATTGCAATTGAACCAATGACAGGCGCACCCGATGCATTTAACAATAATATTGGCCTGATAAATTTAAAAAAGAATGAAATCCTTGATTGCGGTTACAGTATCGAGCTTGTATAAGTGGTCTCTTACATATGCATGATGGCTTCCCTGCATACATCACGCTTTCAAACAAAACAAAGAATCCTCAAGGATGGTGTTGGGCACATATAATAAAGGGTGCGGAGGAACTGATAAAATACAACAAACATGAGGGTGAATATATCTTAAGGCTTATAAAGCATGTATTTGATATAGCAAAGGACCTTTCCAAAAGGGATGAGAAATCAATAACAGAGGAGGATATGGACAACCTTGATACAGAACTCAGGCAGATAGATACACCATATGAATCAAAGAAGTGTTCAGGATTTGTAAGGAATTTTTTAAAGAAAAATATAGGTGACCTCTTCAGGTTTGTAATAGACAGATCAGTGGGATCTACAAACAACAGAGCAGAAAGGGCAATAGTAACATACGGGAAGGTATCCGGAGGTCAAGATCCACCAAGGGTGCAAATGATTTTACAATAGTCCACTCAGTACTTGAATCAGAGAGAAAAAGGGGAAAACTTCAATTTATGACCAATCAAGGATAACTTCTAATGGCTGGGTTCTTACTAGAAACCGTAAATTCCTTATAGGTGTTATTGCATCCTATAATTAGCATATGCATATCTTATCACATTTTTTGAGGGAGTTTTCAGCTTCAGCAGTAAGATACACTTCGTAAGCCAAACTTATTGCAGCTCCTTCCTTATCTGACTAAGTGGTCTTATTCTCCCATCTTCAATGTCCTGAATCCCCCTTTCTATTCCTTTCAGAAACTCGGGGTCTGAAAGTATCTCTAGCGTCTCAATCAGTGTCTCCCGGCTCACATTTTTTATGGACGAGGAATTGATCAACCGTGAAATAAGTTCATTATAGGACTCTCTGCGATGAATTTTCATGGTGTTAAGTTTGGCTTTAACCTTTTCATCTATTTGTATTGTTGTTACCATAGTTAGTAATACTTATAAACAGCTATTAAACTTTTGGTCTCATTCTAAGGCAGTCATAGAGTGTTGAAATTCTCATCTTTTTTTGCTTAGATACCTGTATAGAAATACAAGCGCTACCAGAAAGCCAAGTAAAGCTGAATTTAGATAATACTCTGTAATAAATGTATATATGGTATAATACGTTTTTAAATATTCCGAAATGCCAAAGACGGCTGGGAAAATAACGGTGGGATAATAAACAAGTTTTTGAATTTAATTGACAAAGCAAGAACTGCAAATGCCGTTAACATAATATAAAAGATATCCCATTTCAGGAATTTTATAAACCGCTGCATAGCCAATATGACTCGTGACCTTTGCTGTGTAGCCGTAATGAACAGGATATTGCAATTTCATTTGGTATATCCAGTTGTTTGGATTTTAATTACAGGATTCCTTGGGTCTCGTCCAAAATTAAATGAATACATGAGGCCATTGACATTGCTTTTGCTTACGGTATTTGTTATATAGGGTGGATTAAAGTTATTATCTATAAAACCAAGAAGCGTGTATCCGGAAATTGTTGAATTGTCAACATAAGCTTCTCTTGCATATGGTGAGATCATGAGAAGTGGTATACGCTGTCCAAGACCATAATGATTTATTGCTGGAGGGGTAATATTATCATAGAACCCGCCACCCTCATCAAACGTAACAAATATAGCCGTTGAGTTCCAGAATTTCCTATTCATTACATTGCCAACTACACCCGCAAGGGCCTGCGAACATTTGGAAGACTCCCCCTTTTAAGTGAACTGTTGAAACTGCTTAAATTTTGGTAATGCGATTCGTGAGTGCTTGCCATAGCCATGTATTTTAGTTTTGTACCTCCAGCATACCCTGTTGATTATGCAATATTGACTGCAGTTGTATTTATAATAGCAACAATAATAGCTGTGTATTTATTTGGAAGAAAGCATGCAGACATTATCAACAAAGCGGGAACATCAGATATGAGTGTGCAGGAAGAAATGTACAGAAGGGAATGACCTTTATATTTTTAAAAATAATAATTTAATAAAATATTAAATTGCCTGTAAATAATTTATTTTAATCTAACATTTATTTTTTCCCTTATTATATCCTTAAAATATTCATTGTCTGTATAATCATCCACATAACTTGTAAAACCATTTATTATAAGGGTTCTGGCATCGGATTCCCCTAGACCCCTTGATCTCATGTAGAATATCTGGTCTGGATCAATGCTTGATATTGAGGATGAATGCTTTGATTTTGTATCCAAATATAAAATCGTAATGTACCTATAGATCTGACAATAATATTTATATATAATATTAAACTGTTTTTTTATGAACCCTATTTCGGAAGGCAAAACATTAAAGAAAAATGTAGCGGGGTTTTATCCGCTGCTGGGGCAATCAATTGCAATGATTTCTCCACTGGGTGCAGTGGCAGCTACAATGAGTGGTGCAGCTGAATTTGCGGTTGGTTCTCTACCGCTTGCCTATATCATCTCAATTTTTGGTGTTTTAATCTGGATAAACACGCCATTTCAATTCTCAAAAAAAATAAATGGATCAGGTGGATTCTATACATTCAATTCCGTTGGTGCCAATCCAAAATTTGGCATTATAATAGGCTATATGATGTGGTTTTCCTACTTCATGGTGATCACAAACGCAATTTTATTTACAACAGGAGTGTTTATACCTGGAACGATATCCTACTTCTTTAACATCAATATTGGAACATATACATGGATACCAATTATGACGGTATTCCTTATTTTGATCACTGTTATAGCCTACCTGGGAATAAAGCCTTCACTTGCATTTAGTTTCACAGCTTCGGCAATAGAAATAATTCTTCTTGTCATCACTTCAATTGCAATTATAATTGCTCTTGGAGCTAAAAATACATATATTCCATTTACTCCAGGACCTGCACATGGATTTGCGGCAGTGGGTGTTGGAATGGTTCTGGCAATATTTTCAATGTCTGGGTCATCCGCTGTTGTAACCCTTGGAGAAGAGGCTAAACAGCCCAGAAAAAATATAAAAAAGGCATTGCTGATAAGCTTTTTGATAACTGGTGCTGTATTTGTATTGACTTCATATGCCCTAACTGTTGGATGGGGTGTATCAAAAATGGGCACTTTTTTCCAGAGCAGCGTCCCCGGGTTAATTGTTGCTAATAAATATGTGGGCTTACCATTCACAATGGTTTTGTTTGCATTCATTATAAATAGCCTATTTGCGGGATCCCTTGCCCCTTTGAATACAAGTTCAAGAATGATATTCTCTATGAGCAGGGATGGGTTAGGCCCAAAAATATTTTCAAGGGTACATCCTGTGCATAAAACTCCTCATATCGCCATAATAACAATTGCCATGTTTTCATATTTTGTTTCCCTTGTAGCTGGATTGCTTATTGGGCCTTCCTATGGATTCCTTTATCTGGTAACTGCCTCCTCAGCTGCATTGTTCATTGGTCACATATTGAGCAACTTTGGCCTTGCATTCACATTCAAAAAACTGAAGGAGTTGAAAATAACCCTTCATGTTATAATACCCTCACTGGCAACAATTATTCTTGCCATAGCCATGTATTTTAGTTTTGTACCTCCAGCATACCCTGTTGATTATGCAATATTGACTGCAGTTGTATTTATAATAGCAACAATAATAGCTGTGTATTTATTTGGAAGAAAGCATGCAGACATTATCAACAAAGCGGGAACATCAGATATGAGTGTGCAGGAAGAAATGTACAGAAGGGAATGACCTTTATATTTTTAAAAATAATAATTTAATAAAATATTAAATTGCCTGTAAATAATTTATTTTAATCTAACATTTATTTTTTCCCTTATTATATCCTTAAAATATTCATTGTCTGTATAATCATCCACATAACTTGTAAAACCATTTATTATAAGGGTTCTGGCATCGGATTCCCCTAGACCCCTTGATCTCATGTAGAATATCTGGTCTGGATCAATGCTTGATATGGATGATGAATGCTTTGATTTTGTATCATTGTTCTTTATCAACAGTGCAGGCTTGGAATTTCCCTTGCCATTTTCGGACATTAACAGTATTGAGGAACCGTAGAATCCTTCTGATTTTATTCCTTCAGGCTCTATATCTATATTGCCTCTGTGCATGGTTGAGCTGCGATCAAAAACAACACCTTTGACATTTATTTCACAGTTTGAATACCTTCCATACTGCAGGCTTGAATCCCATATGTCGGCTTCCTGCATTCCCTGGGATATATTAACGCCATATGACCTCATTGTTGAATTATTGTGCATTTCACTTTCATGGTTATACAACAGTTTTCCAGCACCAGTATTGATATCTATTATTTTTATTTCAGAATTATCCATCAAAACTGGCCTCAAATAGGTTATATTTACAACATCTGAACTTTCGTCCTGCAGATAGTTATAATTGACCTTCGAGTTTTCCTCACAGAAAATGTAAATATTTCTTCCGTGAACTCCACTGCCATCATTCTTTTTTTCATAGAGATCTGTAATCTCAACATTTGAATTTTTGCCTGCAATTATAACATTTTTAAATGTAAAGGATGAATTTGAATCCTGCAGCGATTTTATTCTTATCTCTATTTTTGTATTGTCTGGTATGTAAATGAAATAGCCATTTTCATAGGAAAAATTGATCAGGTTTTCCCTGTTGTATTTTCCATACAGGGTATCAACATACCTGTCAAAAAGATCCTTTTTTTCAATAAAGGCGGATTTCATGTTGTTGATATATATGCCCTTGATTCTGTTGTTTATTTTAAACTCTGAATCCGTTACAAGCATATCTGAATTGTCATGCATTTCCTCTGTTTTTTCTATCTGCAATGCAAGCTCACCCTTTGCCATTCTTTCAAGTTCCTCCTCCGTAATGTGAACGTATTCTTTCCTGTCAGGGCTCTCCTTATATGGCGGGTCCGGATATTTAAGATAGTAAATATACGCCTGTTTTCTGTACCCAATATCAAACTCGTTAAATCTGGTGTTTAAAGTTTCCAAATAATCCTGAATCAAATATAATCACCTTAAAAATTTATCCAACTGCCCCCATCTTTGACATTTCAAGCTTTACAAGGCGATTCATTTCCACGGCAAATTCCATAGGAATTTCCTTCATTATGTCGTCCATGAACCCAAGAACTATCATTGAGGATGCTTCATCCTCACTCAGTCCTCTTGACCTCAGATATGTTAGCTCATCCGTTCCAATTTTACCTACTGTTGCTTCGTGCGAGAATTCAGCTGTTGGCTCATATATTTCGTCGAATGGGTAAGTGTAATTCTTTGAATCGCTGTTAATTAACAGTGCATCACACTGTACATGGCTTTTTGCCCTGCTTGCCCCCTCATTCATTCTTACCAGGCCACGGTATGCTGTTAATCCATCGTCAAGGCTTATTGACTTTGACACTATTCTTGAAGTTGTGTCCGGCGCCAGATGTATTGCTTTTCCACCTGCATCCTTGAATGTTCCCTTAGTTGCAAGCGTTATCTGAAGATTTGATGTTGAGGCCCCTCTTCCCCTTAAATAGGATGAGGGGTATATCATCGTTACCTTTGAGCCAAGTTCTCCAGTGACCCAGTCCATATGTGCCCCTTCATCAACCCATGCCCTTTTCACAGGGAGGTTATATACACTGTCGGACCAGTTCTGCACACTTGTGTATTTCACATTGGAATTTTTCCTTGCATAAATTTCAACTATTGCTGTATGCAGTGAGCTTGTATTATATCTTGGCGCTGTACAGTTATGCACTGCAAAACCCTTCACCAGATAGGAATTATCTGCTTCTACTTCCAGATTATACACTATGTCATTATATTCTTCCCTTTCAATGTTCTTTATTGGTACAAAGAATAAATTATCCCTGTGCGTTACGCTATTGGATTTTTTATTTTCTGAATACTCCATTATATACTGTTCTTTACTGTTTACTGTTCCTGCCCCAATCCCATCTTCTGGAGATTTTTCGATCATTATGCTTGCGAATATATTATTTCTTGCAAGTATCTCTTGCATCTGGAATGCCATTGTCTTGCTTGCAATTGATGCCCTTACCATACTTGAATTTCCATTTTTATTGTATTCGTTCCCCTCTCCTTCAATATAGTAATTTATCAATGTTTTTTGCTTTTCTTTTGGCAATTTCATTATTTTGTCTGAAAATTTCCTTTTATCTGGATATTTCCCTGCATTTTCCTCACATATTTTTATTAATTTTTCTGAATGTGTAGATACCGTGTAATATTTTCCTGGTGCTTCGCGGATATTTGCCTGCTCGTTCATGGATTTTATTGTGCTGCATAAATCATGGGCAACTTCCTTTCCTGATGGGCCAAAGCTGAAAGCCATTTCATTTAAATTCAGTTTTTTGTTGAAAGATATTGATCCTTCTGCTGCATATAATCCAATTATTTTAAGTATGCCTTCATTAAATGCATCATCATCTTCTGTCAACACCGGTGCAACATACACTATGAAATCTCCACTGTTCAGTTCATCCATTCTTCTGTATTCAGGTTCTGCTTTCATAAGTTTCTCTGTTGATATTTCCCTTATGCCATTTCTTATACTTGATGTTGCCTCTTCCTTCTTTATTGACAATACAGGATGTTCTGATGTTGCCCTGAAAGCATTTCCTGGAGATAATGGTGTTACCCTGTACATGTATCCACTGTATGGATGGACATATTTTTTTGTTATTTTTCTTTTATTTCCCGTATTTGAAACGACCTCATCTGATGATAAAAGCTCGGTTATTGGAACAAAATTGTCTCCCTGGCTGATTAACTCATCATCCGGAAGGCATCCCTCTATATAATGGACTGAAGCTCCCTTGTCTGCGACAACAATTGTATGCTCGAACTGTCCACTCTGCTCACCATTCATTCTGAAATATGTTTGCAGTGGCAGGTCTATATGGACATTTTCTGGCACATACAGGAATGATCCTCCTGACCATACTGCACCATTTAGGGCTGCAAATTTATTATCGCTTGGCGGTATTGCCTTGCAGTAATATTCCCTAACAAGATCTGGATATTTCTGCACGGCTGTATCCAGATCTGTGAATATTACCCCCTTATTTTCCCATTCCTTTCTCAAGCTTCCATAAACACCCTCTGAATCGTACTGTGCAACGGATCCTGCAAGGTATTTTTGCTCCATTTCTGGAATTCCCAGCTTTGTGAATGTGTCCTTTATTTTTGGATCAACATCATCCCATGATTTGGCCTTGTTTTCCCCGGGTTTTGTATAGTATGTTAAATTATCAAAATTTATTTCTGATAAATCAGGGCCCCATGTGGGCATTGGCTTTGACAGAAATACATCAAGGGCCTTCAATCTTGACTGCCTCATCCAGTCAGGTTCTTTCTTTATATCTGATATTTCCTCAACTGTTTTCCTATTTAGGCCTTTTCCTGTTGAATATATTGGCTGTATGGTATCATAAAATTCGAAATCTGATTTTTTGCTATTTTTTAAAGATTCCGTTAATCTCTCTATCTCTTCATCCTTATCATAATCTTCCATATTCCTCACCCCTTAATCCATTCGTATCCTTCATCTTCAATTTTATCGGATACCTCCTTATTGCCATTCATTACAATCCTTCCATCCTTTAAAATATGGACAAATTCTGGAATTATGTCTTTCAGTATTCTCTGATAATGCGTGATGATCAGAAAGCCAATATTCTGATCGTGTAACTTTTTTATTTCGGCTGACACCAGTTTGAGTGCATCCACGTCCAGGCCCGAATCTATTTCATCCAGTATGACGATTTTTGGCTTTAAAACGATCATCTGAAGGACTTCAAATCTCTTTCTTTCTCCTCCTGAAAAGCCATCATTTATTGATCTGGAAATAAATGACTCGTTCATCTCAAGATCATTCATTGCTGCCTTTACCATGTTGAAGAAATCCTTCAATGGCATTTTTTCGTCTGGATATAAATCATTGTAAGCGGTTCTCAGAAATGTTGATATTTTTACCCCAGGTATTGAGATGGGACTCTGAAAAGCAAGGAACAACCCTGCTTTTGCCCTTTCCTCCGGGTATGCATCTGTCAGATTCTTCCCATTTATCAAAATTTTGCCGCCTGTAATTGTATAATTTGGATGTCCCACAAGAGCTTCACCTAGCGTTGATTTCCCTGCACCATTTGGGCCCATTAAAGCGTGTATTTCACCGGATTTTATGGTTAAATCAACTCCCTTCAATATCTCTTTATCCTCAGCTGAAACTTTAAGATTTTTAATTTCAAGGACTGTGCTTGTCATTATCTGTATATTGATAATTCATATTTAAACATTTTATTATGTTTATAGTAACTAAACTATATATACTTATTAATAATATAATGCCATGAATACCATTATAGATGATTATCTGGGCGAAAATAAGGGAATTATACTCAATTCACTTCTCTACGAAGATAAAACGCTGGAGGAGTTGTCAGAAATAATAAGGATCAATAAAAACGCTGTAAAGGAGCACATAACGTTCCTTGAAAACAGAGGTCTTGTGGCATCATATTTTGTCAGGGCAAAAACGGGAAGGCCAAAAAAGTATTATAAGCTTACAAGCAAAGGTATGGAGCTGTTTCCCAAACAATATATAAATTTTACATCCCTCCTATTGAATGAAATTGAAGAGGATCTGGGGGATGAAAAAACCAATGAGATTTTGATGAAAATTGCAAATAAAATGGTAAATTCCATTGAAACAGATGGAAACAATTTTTTATCCATGGACAGGACCCAGAAAATTGAAAAATTGAAAGAGTATGTCAATGTGCTGAATAACCTTGGGTACTATGCCCGTTTGGAAGTTGATGGTGATACAATAAAAATAATCAGGCATAACTGCATATTCTATGAGCTTGCAAAAAACAACAAGGGCCTTGTATGCGGAACGCTTGAAAAATCCATAATAAAGGACAGGTTCAATGATAACTTTTCCCTTCTTGAAAATTTTCCTGATGGAAACAACAGATGCGTTGTTGAAATAAAATTATGATTTTTTTATTCATTGAAGGGATTTTAAATTCATCCCTGTATCATAAGATTAATATTTTACCTCAGGATAATATTTAATGGAACTGAAAGATATTGAGATAAGAAAACTTGCTGATCAGTATAACATTGATTTAAAAAAGACCGGCATTCCAGAAAATTCCATTACCACGGATTATATAAAAAATTATATAAATGACCATTTTTTTCCTCATGTGCTTGAGAAAAAGCCAATTAATGGTGTCAGAAAAATGATAGCTGACCATCTTGTTTCTGGCCTTAAGGAGGCTGCTTTGATATCTCTGTATATGGATTTGAACTGTGACAATTTTATGAAGGCACGAAAGGAAAATCAGGATATACCATATAACGTGTTCATGCTGAAAATAATAGCATCAGCCATAAATGAATTTCCATATATGAATTCCTCAATAAAAAATAATGAAATAATTACATATAAAGAAATAAATCTGGGCATAGCTGTTGACTCGAATATAGGCCTTATTGTCCCGGTAATAAGAGATGTCAATTTAAAGAGCTTTACTGATATTGCACTGGAATACAGTGAACTTGCTAAAAGGGCAAAGAAGGGCATCATAAAGGAAATAGACATTTCAGGAGGGACATTCACATTCAGCAACCTTGGCTCAACAGGAATATCATATTTCATGTCAATTCCCAACTGGCCCCAGACAGGCATACTGAGCACAGGGAAGATAGAACAGAGGCCCGTTGTTGTGGATGGAAAAATAGAGATTCACCATATGATGACGGCATCCGTAACAGTTGATCACAGGGCAATTGATGGCGCTCCAGCTGCAAGATTTTTATCAGGGTTGAGGGACAAATTCGAAAATTTTAACGGCATTGAATGAATCATATAAAAATGATCGAAAGAAAAT
This sequence comes from Thermoplasmata archaeon, assembly GCA_021846395.1. Classification (GTDB taxonomy): domain Archaea; phylum Thermoplasmatota; class Thermoplasmata; order Thermoplasmatales; family Thermoplasmataceae; genus Acidiplasma. The sequence continues at coordinate 11,758 of JAJZXB010000017.1, forward strand.
ACATTGACACTGATTATGGAAAAATTTCATACCTGTACAGGGAAGGCAAATATCCATTAATAATGCTTCATGGGCTTGGGGGATTATCAAATAACTGGATAAAATTATTCAGCAGGCTTGACAGTGATTTCATGCTCATAGCTCCAGACATGCTTGGCCATGGCAAATCATCGAGGCCAAATCTTAATTATACCATCGATTTACAGTCCAGCATGATTCATGATCTTACTCAAAAATTGGGCATTGTGGATCCTATTATAATTGGCAATTCGTATGGTGGATGGGTGGCATTAAATTATTCACTGAATTATGGCCATATGAGATGCATGGTTCTAGTTGATAGCGCAGGAATAAGGCATGAAAATTTCCTGGATAAAAATATCGAAGATTTTCTGAAAAGGCTTGATAAGCTTGAGCCAGGAAATGATCTCGGTATCATGAGAAACATTCTAAATAATTATTCTAAATGTACCTTAACACTAAATGACCTTAAGAAAATAGACGTGAAAACGCTGATAATCTGGGGAGATAATGACAGGAGCATAAGCCCTGAAATAGCCCATGTATTGAATGAGAATATTGATGGCAGCAAATTATTTATTATAAAAAATGGTGGCCACGTACCTCAGATAAACAGGCCTGATGAGGTGTCAAAAATATTAAATGAAAATTTAAAAAATTGCTAAAAAAAATATTCATTGTATTTCCATTAAAGGATCGCCAGGAGAGATTTCTTCATTGATTATTGCAATAAGCTTTGTTATCTTTCCTGAATATGGCGATGCCACCTCTACTGTCACCTTCGCCGCCATGATCTGGCACACAGGATTGCCTTCCTTTACAGTATCGCCTTCACTGGCATACCACTGTGTCAATACAGCTTTTCCAAGCTCATCGAAATTCCATATGGCTGGCATTTCAACTATCATTATTTGACCATTCCTCTTGCCACATTGAAAATTTTATCGGGGCTTGGAAGTGTGAATTGCTCCATAGATCTGCTATATGGTACGGGAACATCTGGATATGCAATTCTCTTTGGAGGCGTTTTAAGGTCTTTAAATGCCCTTTCAGATACAATTGCTATTGCTTCCGATGTCATGCCGTAACTCTGGTAATCTTCATCCACTGCAAGAATTCTTCCGGTTTTTTTGGCTGAATTCACAATTGTTTCCTCATCAAGTGGCTTTACGGATATAAGATCAATGATTTCCGCACTTATTCCATCTTTTTCCAGCCTTTCTGAAGCCTCCATTGCCATATGAACTGTTGAGCCTACAGATATAATTGTTATATCCTTCCCCTCCTTTACAATTCTGGCCTTGCCAATTGGAACTGTGTACTCCTCTTCTGGTACATCGGTTACAGTGGATTGGGGGTAGGGCATCCAGGGAAGCCCAAGCAGGCCTTTATGGAACATGTATATTACGGGATTATCATCCTTTATTGCGGAAATCATGAGCCCCTTGGCATCATGGCTGTTTGATGGCACAACAACTTTCAATCCCGGAATGTGGGCAAATGTTGAAAATAAAGTCTGGGAATGTTGTGCTGCATCTCCATAGCCTCCACCTATTGCAGTTGTTATGACAATTGGCATTTTTACCTTTCCCCCGGACATGTAATGATTCTTGGCAATATGATTCATTATTGGGTCAAAGGTCACACCTAGAAAATCAGTAAACATAAGCTCAACAATAGGCCTCTTACCTGCGGCTGCCAGGCCTGAAGCGGCACCAATAAATGCTGATTCACTTATTGGCGTATCCCTCACCCTTTCCGGCCCAAACTTGTTGTAAAGTCCGGTACTGGCTCCGAAAATGCCGCCATAGATGCCCACATCCTCACCCATGTAAAGCACGTTCTGATCCCTCTCCATTTCCATGGAAATGCCCTCGGATATGGCCATGTACATTGGCAGCTTTCTTCCCTTTGTTTTTGGTTTAACTTCATAATTAACTATAGAATACACATCCTCAAGAGCATCCTTTCCTGCAGGAATGGGGCTGTTTTCTGCGTATGAAATTGCCTGATTTATTTCTTCCATTGCTGAATTTTCGATCATTTCAAGTTCATCATTGCCCACGATCTTATTTTTCAGCAGGGTTTCCCTTAAAAGACTTATTGGATCCTTTTTCATCAGCTCCGGTACCTCATTTTTTGGTCTGTATAATTCTGGATCTCCTTCAAAATGGCCGTAATACCTGTATGTATCCATACTTATAAGAGTGGGTCCATTGCCCGTTCTGGCATTTTCTATGGCCACCTTTGCGACCTCATACATTTTTACAGGATCATTGCCAGATACATAAATTCCCGGCATATTGAAACCAAGAGCCCTGTCTGAATCGTGTTTAAGCGGGGTTGAATCCTTGACATTTACTGAAATAGCCCAGTCATTGTTTTCTATGACGAAAATCACGGGCAGTTTCCACAGGGAAGCAAGGTTCATAGATTCCATCAGCATGCCCTGATTCAATGAACCATCACCACCAAATGCAACAGCAACATTGTCCTTTTTATCGAGCTTAAAACTCAGGGCGACCCCAATAGCAGGAGGGAATGATGACCCAACTATGCCTGCACATGCGAAATTAACTTCCGTATCAAATAAATGCATATGCCCACCCTTTCCTTTTCCAAGGCCTGTTGTTCTTCCCATGATTTCCGCTGTCATTTTATTCAGATCAACACCCTTTGAAATTGCGGTATGATGCGGCCTGTGTGTACTGTAAACAAAATCATCCTTTCTCAAAAGAACAGCCATCCATGCTGCAGCTGGTTCCTGGCCTGCAGAAAGATGCATCTCTCCCGGTATCTTTCCTGCCGCTATACTGAATAATGGTTTTTTATCATTCAGGTATAATTCTCTAATTTTTTCTTCATAGTGCCTGCTTTTCACCATTGTGGAATACAGGATAACAACATCATTTTTATCAATATCATTATTTAAAACCGGCATAATATCACCATGATACTAACCATATTAATAATATAAATTTTCCTAAAAGTATGAAAATAATTATAATTTTTTATAAAAATATCCGAAAATATGATAAAAAAGTTATTTATTTTCAATTTTAAATTATGTTGAAATATCTTCCAGAGTCTGACCAGGATTTATCTTTCTCAATGCAATGGCGCTCATCTGGCCAATTGATACAATCACTGCAAGAACCAACCAAATAAAAAATGGAGAATGTATGAATAGTACTATCAATCCTGTATACATTAACGAACCCACAAAATTTGAGAAATTAAACCAGCCATTAAGAAATCCCATAACCGTACCCCTAACTCTGGTGGGAAAGCTTTCGGCCCAGTATGCATAACCAACACCTGACCATGTACCATTAGTGACCTGGTAAATGAAGAAATACAGTATGGATGCAACGAGAATATAATGCACATTGATAATAAATAGCAATGCAAGTAAAGGTGTAAAAATTGCACTGGCAACGAGTATATTTTTTCTTCCTATTTTTTCACCCAAAAACCCCCCGAGCGGATAGAAGAAAAATCCAATTCCTCCTGAAATAACAAGAAGTGTTGCCACATAAGTTGGTGTCCAGCCATAAAACTCAACGAGATAGGCAGAAATAAAAACATTTGGAAGCATCCATGATGAAGCGTAAAAGAACCATGTCACCATTACTTTAATTAACTGCGTTCTAACATATCCTTTTGTACTAAATATCTGCTTAAACGTCATTTTCTCAGATTCTTTTAAATCCGCCTGAAATTCTTCTATACCTTCTATTTGACTTTTCGGTACCCCCTTTTTAAGCAAATTCTTTATCTTTTTTAGATTTTCATATCTTTCTGGATCCTTTATCCAGTATCTACCTACAACCACGGCTATAAGTGGTATGGCTCCAACAGCAAATACCGTTTCCCATCCAAAATGGATGGTCAATAGGTAAATTCCTGAAGCTAGAAATACTCCTATGGGCCAGCCTCCCTGAACCCAAGAATAGAGCCATCCCCGAGATTTGGGACCAATGGACTCATTTACTATTGTAATGGATACACCGAGTTCAGATAACCCAAAAGAAGCGGCTATAGCTCTGAATGCAACAAGCTCCACAAAATTTGTCACAAGTGCGGTTAAACCGGTAAAAACAGCAGAAATAAGGAGGACCGTCATCCACATTATTTTTCTTCCTCTTGAATCCATCCAATACCCAACTGCAATAGGAACAAATATGGCAACTAGGCTTATTATTGTTCCAGTTTCACCAACCTGAACATTGGTTAAATGCAATGCATTTGAAACCACAGGAAAAGCAACAGTCAGGAGATTGTAATTGTAAGAGGCAAGTGCCCATCCAACAAGAGCTATGGCAAAAGATACATTCCATATTTTTTGCCTCTTACTCCCCAGACTTCTGCCTCTTTATCTGTTTTTTCCTTATATTCCTTACTAAATTCAGTATTGTTGGCCACATAATCACCTAATTTTTTCCTTAAATGCAATTGCCCTCACTGGAGAACCATCAGAGTCTTTCAAATTCAATGGAAGAATGGAAAAGAAGGCATTTGCAACATCGTTTCCATCTAATAATTTATCAATGTTGGCCATCTCTTCAATTATTATTGAATTTTTTAACAATATTTCATGTACGGACTTAGCGCTATCAGTTACTGCTCGATGCATCGGTGTTGTGGACGACCATCCACCTATGCTTAATCCATCCGTACCTACGGCTTTTATTCTTTTTTTATTTAAATAGGTGGCCGCACTTTCATCTAAATATGGCCACATATACAGGTATTTTTCACTGTATCCTCGGAATTTATACCACCCTGTATAAATCAATATTATAGCATCCGATATAATATAAGATTCATATCTACGTAAGTCTGATTCTGTTATTGGTTCACCATCTTTTTTATCGGAAAAATTTAGAGCGGTCCCCTCCCCAAGAAATGCCGTAAGTGGATATTTGTCCAAACTTTTTCCCTCCTTGATCATATGTGCCCCTGCATCCAAATGGGTTCCATGATGGGTATTCATATTTATTCTTTTAACGGAATACCCATCTCTTTCCATAATCATCAGTTGTTCCACAGTAAAATTAGTATGCGTTATCCATCCTGGCATACCATTATACATTTCGTGTGTCAGATCAATTATTTCATAAGCGTTTAAATCAATCATCCATATCACGCCCCAGAAGTTTGTATAATTTTATCTCTGCAGCCTCCATTGGATGTTCCTGATTTATTTCATGCAATTTCCGAAAAACAATTTCCTCTGTCAACTGCTCATTTGTCCATTCCCTTGCAAATGTTCCATTCAAGATATTCAAGGCATTCTTCTTCATTAACTGTTTGATTTCCTCCCCTGCATATTCAGGTCCTCTTGTTAACTGACCATATTGGCTTGTCCTTGAATGTGTTTTTAACTGCCTGAATAGACCAAATTCCTTCATTGATTCTGCAATCTCGGCAAGTTCACCGGAGGCATACATTTCCAGTATTGCCGCCTCGGGCGATGCACCTAGTTCTGTGGCAACTTCAAAATATTTCCTGAATATGAAAAGAATGGCACCAGCCCAGGATTGTTCAGATAATAGATCAACAAGTGTCTCCTCTCTAAAACTTGACATTATTGCACACCCACTTTCCTTAAAAACACCCAGAGCATCGCATAATCCCAGAAGAACATCGCTAGAATTTCCAGAATGATCATTTCCAATTCCAGCAAGTATCGGAAATCCCTTATTTTTTTGATATAGATCCCTTAGTCCCCATCCTATCATTCTTGGAGCAATCATCATAACATTTATTTCTTCAGGTGGTTTAAGAAAACCATAGAAGTAGTTGTAACCCGATGCCATTACAATTGTATCGCCTTCCTTTAAATTTGGCAGGATTTTGGATTCAAAAACCTCTTTCTGTATTTCATCAGGAATCAAAATAAATATTACATCTGATTTTTTGCAAGCATCCTCAATGTTGTAAACATTAAATCCATCCCTGACCGCATCTTCCAGATATGAATCCCGAGGATTTCCTATTATTACATTTAGACCTGAATCTCTCATATTGAGTGCCTGTGATTTGCCCTGATTCCCGTATCCTATAATCCCTATCGTCTTATCTTTCAATATTTCTTTCCCTCTATTCTCTTTTTTTATTTCCGTTATAATCTCGGTCATACTATAAAATATATATAACAGGCTTAAAGATGTGCGGATACATGTTATTATTTTAGAAATAATTAAATATTAATATTGATTAAAATGTATATGTTTTTAAAAATATATATAGAACATCATGGATGCTGGAGTGAGGTATTATCAAATTTTCCACATATAAGTGGCGAGCTTTTATCACAGAATATTAAAAATGATATTGTTGAGGGATTTATTGCATTTAGGGTTCAGGACAAAAATTTTAAAAATGAAATGTTTTCACTTATTAATCATATAAAAACCCATCAAATAATTAATAATGTCAAATTCATACGAACTCTTGAAAATGGGAATATCCACATAATAAAAGTATCTGCAGGTATAAAAGATAGCATATCCAATCTTGTCAATAATCTGGAAATACCTATATTTAAGGAATTTTTTTTCAAGGGATACGAATTATGGTATATACTGGACACTGAATACAATTTTATGGAAATAAAAAAAATATTCAATAATGTATCACTCATTCGGGGTATGGAAATTCTACCAGGGGAGGATTATCTTAAACTCTTTTCATTCATCAGCGCTGATCTGAAATTTGACTATATAAATTTGTTAAGTACGGCATATTACAATAACTATTTCGGATATCCAAGGGGAATAGATATTGATGGTCTAGCCCACAAATTCAACACATCAAAATCAAATATATCAAGAAAAATGAGAATAATAGAAAGGGAAATAACTGAATGTTATTTGAATAAAAATCAATTGACCTTCATCAAGTAAAACAGTATAATACCGTATAATTCTGATATAGAATTACATTAAATTTTAACTATAAATTCACAATATTAAATTATGAAAAATGTCGTTATAGCAAGCATAGGTATCCTGGGCGAGGCAACAGCACATAAATTTTTAAAAAATGGGAATAATGTTATTATAAATTCAAGAAATTGGATACATTTAAAAAATGAAAAATTCACTTGAGCCCTATGGAAAAATTGATTATATTGCAAATAATTTAAATGACAGGAATTCCTGCTTATTGTTTTATAATGAAATAAAAAGACAGGATATCAGTATTGATACATTGATCATAACCATTGATGGTTATATTGAAGATACAATAGATGATTTATCAGGACTTTATGAAATGGTAAACAACCATCTAAAAATACCGCTATTGGTCATAAATGAACACCCCCAAATATAGTTCTTGTGAGCAATTCCGACACACTTGAAAAGAACAGAAAGAATCTTTTTCCTACACAGTATCCAAATATGCGCTAAATAAATCGGTGAAACTGATGGCTGCAGAATTGATTACAAGGAATATCCGTGTGAACGCTGTTGCGTCGGAGTATATATACCAGACCTTTGAGCCGGATAGAGATTATACCAGAATGAGAAAACTAGGGGATTTACCCACTCCACCAGAGGACATATCGGAGGTTATATATTTTCTGGCGGATGAAAATTCATGGATAAATGGAGCTGTAATACCTGTTGATGGGGACCATAGCCTTATATGACATTCCTACTGTTTTCAGGAATAAATAAATAGGTTTTATGTACAAAAAACCAAAAGTATTTTAATTTTAAATTATTTTGTAATCAAGGGATTTTTATGAATAAAAAGGAAACACTGGTCTATGGAAGAGGTAAGTATATTGATGATATAAAATTGCCTGGCATGCTTTATATGAATATTTACAGAAGCCCCTATGCACATGCTAAAATAAAAAATATTCAGGGAGGATTGAATTCAAATGAATTTAAAGGCTATTACAAGTCCTCTGTGGGTGAAATGGCCGAGCTTTCAGGAAACAGTGGTGACAGGGCAAAATTTCTGGAACCTGCACTTGCAATTGATGAGGTTAAATATTATGGCCAACCAATAGCTGCGGTATTTTCTGAGGACAGGTATGATAGTGAGGATTTGCTGAATTCCATAAATGTTGATTTTGAACCCATGGAAAGCGTATCCTCTATTGATTCTGCATTGGGCAAAGGTGACATTTCAGAATATACAATGGCAAAGTATGAACTTGGAAAAAAATTTGATGAAAAGGCAGCGGAACATGATATTATACTGGAGGATTCATTTTTTAACGAGAGAGTCATTGGAAACTCAATTGAAACAAGAGGCTGCATTGCTGACTACAGGGATGGGGTCCTGACATTTTACGTTTCAACGCAATCAGTACATTCCGTAAAGGGAGGTTTAATCAATACCCTGAATCTTGATAAGGACCACATCCGGGTTATACAGGCAGACACGGGAGGTGCTTTTGGTTCAAAGGGTGCTTTTTATCCGGAATATCTAATAGCAGCATATGCCTCAATGAAATATAAAAAGCCAGTAAAGTGGATTGAAACAAGGTCTGAATATTTGTCTGCTGCATATGCCGGAAGAGGCGTAAAGTCACATGCAAGGATTTATGCCAAAAATAATGGCAAAATAACAGGGCTTGAAGCAAAAATATACGTCGATGCTGGGGCATATGATGCTGGTGCCGGTGTGTTTTCTCCATATTTCATAGGCTTTCAGGTAACGGGCCCATACAGGATCGAAAATGTTTATGTTGAATCATCATCTATTATTACAAACAAATCACCTTTGGGCCCTTACAGAGGCGCAGGAAGGCCGGAAGCATCGTTTATAATGGAAAGAATGATCGACCTTCTGGCGGATAAATTAAAGAAAGACCCTGCGGATCTGAGATTGCTGAATGCATCCGATGAACCTTTTACTTCTCCCACTGGCCAGAAAATTGAGGAGGCAACGAGGCCATTTCTTAAAAAAGCACTTGATAAATTTGATTATTACAATGTTTCAAAAAATAATAAAGCAGGAATTTCATTCTTTGTGCTTATTCCCGCTTCCAAACCCGGAGACAGTGCAAGGATCCAGGTTAAGAATGGCAAGATTAATGTTTTCCTCGGTGGCGATACGCATGGGCAGGGGCACGAATTCTTTGCAAGGAATATCATATATGAGATACTGGGTGTTGATAGAGAGCTTGTAACCCTTGAAAATGGGGATACCTCCCTGCTGGATATGGGTGTGGGTGCATGGGGAAGCAGGTCTGCAATAGCAGGCGGATCAGCTCTTACTGTTGTCTGTGAAAAGCTCAAGGATCAGGTTATACAGAAACACGGTGTTTACAATACGGATAATCTTTTAAATGGAGATTATGATATATCTGAGTTTTATAAAATCGATTTCGATGTTTATTCATTAAATGCAAACATGATTACATCATATATCAAAGATGGAAAGGTACGGGTAAGAGGCTGGTATTCATATTATGATCTCGGGAAGATTCTAGATATTTCCAATGTAACTGGGCAGATAGAAGGGGGAACCCTTCAGGGCATTGGCCAGGTATTGTCAGAATCGCTGAGGTATTCAGAGGATGGGCAAATGGCCATATCCAGTATTGAAGAAGCGGGCCTTTTAAATGCCGAAAATATACCTGAAAATTTCTATATATACTGCTATGATGGCGGGTCAAAGGTTCCGAGCCATGCAAAGGGCCTGGGTGAATCACCCACAATTGGCACTCCTTCAGCCCTTGCCAGGTCTATTGAGCTCATCACTGGAAAAAGAATAAGGGAAACACCGATAAAGCCTGATTATTTTTACTAAAATAAATTGTTTTAATTTTTTATTTTTTTGAAATATTCGTTTATATTATTAATGCCCTTTGATATTACATCCTCAGATGTCGCGTATGATATTCTGAAGTGTTTGGCTGCACCAAATGGATCTCCTGGCGTAACTATTACATTTTCCTTTTCGAGAAGTTCCATTGAAAGGTCATCAGCGCTTTTATTCATGCTGTATCCTGGAAATATATAAAATGCACCCTCGGGCTCATAAAATGAAATGCCATCTATTTCCCTTAGAAGTGATATTGCCAGTTCCCTTCTTTTATTGAATATATTCCTCATACTTACAACATCATCCTCGTCATCCAGCGCATCTATAGCTGCATACTGGGATACAGATGGGGCACATGTCAGGGTCTGCTGCTGAACCTTATTTGATGCCTTTATAATCTCCTCACTGGCCACCATATATCCAACGCGCCAGCCTGTCATGGCATAACTTTTTGAAAATCCACTCAGTGTTATTGTTCTTTCCTTCATTTCCTCAATGGAGCCGGGTGAGAACATTCTTCCCTTATATACTAAATCCTCATATATTTCATCCGATATAAGATAAAGGCCATTTTCTATGATGAAATCAGATAGCTGCCTCAGTGATTTCTCACTATATACCTTGCCTGTTGGGTTTACTGGATTATTTAGCATGAATACCTTTGTTTTTGGAGACACAAGCTTCTTCATCTGGTCAAAATCAAATTCATAGTTTTCATCAGTCTGGGTTATTAATGCCTTGCCCTCATTCAATTTAACTATATCGGTATATGAAACATAATATGGTGCTGGAAGTATCACTTCATCTCCAGGGTCTATTATTGAATATAATGCCAGATTCAATGAAAATTTTGATGGCGTAACCAGAACGTTTTTTGCTGAGATATCAATGTTGTTTTTTACCTTCATTTTATCGGCAATTTTCTGCCTTAATTCCATGATTCCGGCTGAGGGGGTGTAGTGCGTTCCTCCTTCTCTGGCAAATTTGTATGAATAATCTATTATTCTTGCCGGTGTGGTGAAATCTGGCTCACCTATACCAAAATTATAAATTGATTTTCCTTGAGCTTTCAATTCAGCTGCTTTATTTGACATGCTAACTGTTGCAGATTCATTGATCAATTTTACCCTTGATGATACCATGGGAGTTTATATCTATATAGTTTATAATATTTTTTTATTTATACTGGCGGAATATTGAATTGTATTTTTTTATAATGTATGAACAATAAAATAATTATTCTGGTTCAGTAGACTAAAAATAACCTCTGATGTCTTTATTTTACTGTGTTGGAATGGTGTTCACTATTTATAGTGCAAAATAAGATTATCTACATTCTAATATACCATTCATACGCTTTTTATAGATTCCCAAAAAAATGAAATAACTTAATGCTTGCCATACAATAGATATTTTCTAATAACCTCTCCATAATTATGAATTTCAAAAGAATCTGGAATAATTATCATACAAATATTTATATATAAATATACCATTATAATTTATGGACTTAATGAACTACGGTCTTAAGGAGAAATATGAACAGTTTAAAAACCTAAACTCAGAGGCATTATAGGGAACAATACATTACTGTTCTCTTATTTTGCTAATTTTATTATAACTTCTATTAATCCTAAACTCAGAGGCATTATAGGGAACAATACATTACTGTTCTCTTATATTGCTAATTTTATTATAACTTCTATTAATGTATAGTTCCTCCATTTACACAATATTATTGAATGGGTAAAACACTTTTATGTATCATTTCAGAAAATTATTTATACGTTTATTGTGTTCCCTATATGGGGAACATGACAAAAGAAATCAAGTTAATCAATGGCAAAATGTATGAATATAATGTGTCCATGGCCTGGGATGCAAATCACAGTAGGAGGCACAAGAAATCCATGTACGTGGGAAAAATGGTTGATGGCAAGGCTGTAAGGATCAGGGATGTTGTTGCAGTGAAGGGGATATATGAGATTGGCCATCTGGAATTGGTGTGGAAGGTAATGCCAGATCTTCTCGATATGGTAAGGAAGGCATTTCCCGAGGACTATCTAAAGATAGTGGCACTTGCAATGAATCGGCTTATATATCCTATGCCACTGAAATCCGTGAAGGCATGGGTGGAGAAGACATACCTTGCCAGGATTGTCCATGAGATCTCACCAAAATCATTGTCAAACATGCTTGGACGCATTGGATCTGATCAGGGAAAGCAGAAAACAATATTCAACACACTCATGAAGGGAAAAGAGGTGATTGCGTATGATACATCAGCACTGTTCACCTATTCTGAAGGCATAAATATGGCGGAATTCGGGCACAACAACAACGATGTTGATCTTCCCATGATAAAGATAATACTTGGCTTTTCAAGATCCAGGAACGAGCCATGCTACATACGATCTGATCCAGGATCCGTGTCGGATATAGATACCCTGAAAATATCACAGAACGATGTTCCAGCAGGAACACTGTTTGTCATGGACCGTGGTTTCATTGACTCTGGCAATTTCCATGCCATGGACGGAAAGGGAATATATTTCATAACACCATTGAGGAGAAATTCCCAACTGGTAGATTATTCCCTTGGGATGAGGGATTACTTCATGTTCAGGGAACGTGCAATCCGATATTCTGTGGTTAAGAGGGAAAACTTTAACCTCCATCTTTATGAGGATATATTAATGAGGGCATATGAGGAGAATGAATACTATGCAAGGATATCCAGTGGAAAGAATATTGATTTCTCACCTGAAAGGGCAGGAAGGATAGCCATACTGACAAACGCATCCGAGAAATCGCAGGAGATATTCCAGTTATACAAGTTCAGAAATGAGGTCGAAGAGGCATTCGATGTCTTCAAAAATCTTTTGCACACAGATACACCATACCTGAGGGATGATGATACCCTGAGGGGATATATATTTGTATCATTCATTTCATTGATTGGATATTACAGGATTCTGAAACTCCTCAAGGAGAAAGGCATCAATAAGAGGATCAGTGTGAAAGATGCAATCTTGCAGCTATCAAAGATATACATAACCGATCTGGGATCTAAAACCATTGTTGCGGAAATCCCAAAAAAATCCAGAGAACTGGCAGAACTTCTTGGCCTTGAACCCGATCTGTTCCCTAAAAGTGTACCGAGTTAAGGATATTACGTAAAAATGGGAGTGTTTAGGTTTATAATATCACAAAATATAAAATAAGAACAATCAATAATGTACATATAATTGATATATAATATATATAAAGTTGTTTTTTAGATATAAATTTTATATTTCCCTTCTTATTTTTTATTGCCCGTGTTGTATCTAAATAACTTAAGATTGCAAGCACAAATAAACCTATAGTTATTGATAACAACAGATAATGCATTATCCCTTTTGCAATTAAAAATAGAATAAAATAAAATAAAATTACTGGAGGGGATATTATATAAATTATTTTTAATTTTCTTTTTAATCTCATTTCACCATTATAATTCATTAATCACCATCCTCCAAAGCATGCATTAAGAGTTCCGATCTCAGCTACTCCAAGTATATAATCGGAAGCTATCATATAAGCATAAAATGATGCTCCAAAAGTTGCCGGAGTTCCTAACACTGCAAGTATTCCCCCAGCTACTAAAGCGGTTATTAATACTATACACCACCAATTATAATCTACCACCATTGCATTTGTACTATTTATCTCCATATTCTTTACAGTATTATTTGTTTTACCCAACATTGAATTCATTGCCATTGATATGTAATTATTTTCTATACCGAATTTATGCATTGTAATATTGTTTG
>JAJZXB010000018.1 GCA_021846395.1 Thermoplasmata archaeon
TGAATTCAAACAATATTACAATGCATAAATTCGGTATAGAAAATAATTACATCTCAATGGCAATGAATTCCATGTTGGGTAAAACAAATAATACTGTAAAATCCATGAATATAAGTGAAACGAATGCTGTAATAATAGATTCTTATTGGTGGTGTGCTATGGTCTTAACTGGTGAAATTCTTGCATTAATTTCTGTAGTATCATTTTTTGCTGCATTTATTATTGGAACGGACGGTGCGGGTATTACATTATTAATTGCATTGCAATATTTAGGTTATGGCGCACTTATAGCAAGTTTAGGAGTTTCTATTTATATTACAGTGGATCATTGTAATTGGTGATTTATGGTGATGAACACGAAAAAAAATTATCAGAAAAAATATAAAATTGTGCGTATTTTAGTTTTGTTTGGGACTATTTCATCAATAATTGGATCTATGTTATTTTTAATTACGGGAACAATTAAAAAAAGTATTTTCTTTATTTTGTTCGGAGTTTTATGGCTGTTGTTGATTATTTTATATTATAGGTATAAATCTAAACAACTAAGTGAAGAAATTGTTAATATACGTAAAAATAATAACTTTAAAAAATGAATACATGGAAGAAAATTAAAAGAGTTGTAAAAATGTTGAATTTTTATAATTCTTCTATGGAAAGATTATTTCTTTCCTTGTTATTAAATATTTTAATTCTTTGATACTACAATATGGGAAAACCTGTGACAAAGGTTGGACAGTCCGCCTTCCTCTTATACCGGCCGAATGAGGTCTAGGAATTCAACATAAAGTACGTGTGGATTGCGGGCAAATCAAGGAATGTATATCCTCTCGCCTTGATTGCCATGCCCTGATCGTGCAGTTCCTTAATCATATATCATTCTTTCGGCATTTTTACTTCTTTCTTCATCTCAGACTTGAATGTCATGGGGTCAATTTTACTTTGCCGAATATGGTCAATATTCAATTGCCATTTACAGTAAAGAAGGTCGCAGACAAGAAAGTCAAAGAAATATTGGAAAAGAACATTAAAAGGATAATAGAAAACCCAGAAATTGGAAAACCACTCAGCTATGCTTTGAAAGGTGAGAGAACAGTCAGGATACCACCCTTTCGATTGACCTATACAATAAATGATGATAACCTTGTTTTATTGCGATTTTAACATAGAGGTGATTCCTACGTTTGATTTGATAACTCTGCCAGTATTTAATTGCATTATAAACCCCATGGACATCATAGGGGTATCAGAAAAGTTTAGTCACCATTTGTACTATTTTCTTAATATAACAATGTAATTTTCAACAATTGTGTTTGTTACATGCAGCACAATTGCTTAACAAAATAAAAAATTTATCTCGCAGAAGCTGCAATTCTTTCTATTTCTTCCTTTTTCGATATTGCATGTGAGTTTCCATCATTTCTGGATGCCATTAATATTTCATTTGCAAGGCATTCTTCAATGTGAATTTTGTGTTTAAATGATGCTTTTGTTGCTCCAATGCATATATTTCTCAATGCCTCATCCAGTCTTCTGGAAGGTGAAACATCTACCGATTTTGGAACAGCTATGCCACCGTATTTTAATCTGGTTACCTCCTCTCTTGGCGCACTGTTTTCTATTGCGGTTACAAGTATCTGAACAGGATTCTGCTTTGTTTTTGTGTTTATTATCTCAAAGGCATCCCTTAAAACACGGTATGCTGAATATTTCTTTCCAGTCCATTTTTCAGTTCTCATCAATTTATTTAAAAGCCTTTCAATTGTATTTATGTTCCTTTTACCGGATAAATAATTTGCAAATCTTCCACCAGTATGAAGATTCAGATACGATGTTAAATTAATATAGCTGGAAAGGCCCTGGTCACGAACCTGTATTCCTGAAATATCATATTTATTCATTAATAATTGTCCCATATTATCACCTTACTGTTTTCTCCTTTCTTCCACGTACAAGCTCAAGCAATGAGATTCCATTTACTTTGATTACCTTATATCTTACTCCAGGTATATCTCCCTTACTTCTGCCCATTCTTCCACCAATTCCTTCCACCATGACTTCATCATGCTCATCTATGTAGTTTATTGCACCATCTCCTGGGGCAAAAGCGGATAACTGCCTTCCATTTTTAATTAACTGTATCTTAACGCATTTCCTGATTCCAGAGTTTGGCTGTTTTGCCTCAATACCTACCTTTTCTATAACTATTCCCTTAGCCTGGGGAGATCCCTCAAGGGGATCACTTTTTTCACGTAAATTAAGTTTTCTTCTTTTGTAATCTCTATCTGACCACGCATATCTTTTTCTTGTTTTTATTAGTTTCTTTCCAGCATTCATACCATTGGGCATTAAATCACCTTGAATTTGAAATTATTTTGATAACATCATTATTTAATAATTTATAATCTTTTCCTATTATTCTTTTGGTTCTGCAGTTAACAGCCCGTATAAAATTTTTGCCTATATCAGTATGTACCCTATAGGCAAGATCAAGTGCCGTATCTCCATTTTTAAGAAGAAATGAGTCTGGCAGAATATTTCCATTTTTATCTGCCCATTTGTTTTCATCAAGAACGGGATAAATGATAATATAACCAAGTTTGTTAATTATGTCAGTAAGCACATCAAAAAATCTTGATATTTTTTTGACTTTATAATCCTCCTTCATCTTTTCAAGAACCTTTTTTTGATTTTCTCCAGATTTATCTGTATATGAAAAATCGAGGGAATCTTTGTCAATATATCCGTTTGCAAATGCCTTTTCAATGATAAGTTCATATTCTGCCGAAATAAAATAGTGGGAATTTAGTCTTTCATTTATTCTTTCCATTGTTTCATTATCAACAATGTCTGATTTATTGCCAACATTGAACATGGGCTTAACATATGTCAGTATATCATTGCAGAACCTAAAAACATCATCCTCCGTCCATTCAAAAAGTTTTGATGAGAAATGATCCTTGCTCATTATCAAAAAAATATCCCTCTCTTTCAGTCCGAAGGTAGCAACTTTTTTCAAAAGTTTACTTTCAATTCTTTCCTCAGTATCCAGATCCTCCTTTCGGGCAAATTTTTGCCAGTCCTTATATATTTTATTTTTCATCCATTTTAATATCTCATCCCTTATTAGATCAATACCATACAAATTACCATCACTCTGTGAATATTTGTCACCATTTCCCGCAGAGTCAAATATATTTATGATTATATCTGCATCCCTAATGTTGTCAAGAAATTCATTGCCCATGCCCTTGCCTTCACTTGCCCCCTCAATTAAACCGGGAACATCTATAATTTCAACTGGAACATACCGCACTCCATCAACGCATTTCCCCTCTCTGGGGTTGCAATGGGCCTTTATCTCGGTTTCAGGGCACACATCCTTTATAAATGATATACCTATATTGGGTTTAATCGTTGTGAATGGATAATTTGCTATTTCAACATCTATTGATGTTATGGCAGAAAATAATGTGGATTTACCAGCATTGGGTTTGCCAATAAGCCCAATTTTAAGCATTAATATTCCACTTCCCTCATATCATAGCCCTTTGGGCACTTAATCTTTTTTACTATTTTTTTCACAACAATTTTTTTTGGCTTTTTGATATTAAGCAAATTGCACTTCTCTATAAACGGGCATGTCAGAAAATCACACTTCATCGATTTCAATTCAATTGAGGATCCTTCCATAAGCCTTTTGCTGTTCTGTATATTGTATGTATCATCAATCTCTTCAACCTCAATTGTAGATACCTTATTTCCATTATAAACAAAGCAGGGATTAATTTGCTCACGGACATCTAATATCCTGTATTTTTTCCCCTCTTCAAGATTAAAGCACACATTTTTTATTCTGCATTCATCACATTTACCAGTTAATGGACCAATGAAAGTGAAAATCCCATCTTTCTTTGCTAAATCAACACCTATTAAAGTAATTTTATTCATATAATCGTATAGGATAAAAACAAATGCCTTATTAATATTATCATTTCAAAAATGATTTTATATTACACCTGTTATTTTTAAAGCCTTTTCAGCAACGTTTTCATTTAAATCAGTTTCACCAAGTATGGTATACCGTTCCGGCCTTAATCTATGGGCTATTGATAATGCCTTAATTGCGATATTTTCATTTATTCCATAATCATGAATATTTGTTGAAACACCAATTTTTTTATAGGTATTGTATAGAAGCTTCCAGTCGCCTCCCTGAAGATACATAGATAATAATGAACCCATAGCAACCTGTTCTCCATGCAACGAATTGCCCCTTCCAAGGATTTCCAAAGCGTGTGCAAATAAATGCTCACTTCCACTAGCTGGCCTTGAAGAACCTGCTATTGCCATGGCTGTCCCGGACGCCAGTATTTCCTTTGTAATTAGCCATATACTTTCTTCCAGTCCTGGCTGTATCATCGATGAATTTTCTATAAGCTCCTTTGATGTATACTCGGATATTATGGCAGATGTACTGCTGAATTCCTCTCCCTTTATGCGATAGGCAAGCCTCCAATCAGCAACCGCGGTAATATTTGCAATCACATCTGAAGCACCGGATGCTGCAAGCCGGTATGGTGCCTTGAGCATTATGGAAGTATCAGCAATTATTGCTGTTGGCATCACAGCCTCAACTGAAAGTACTGATTTCCCATCATATATTGAGGCTCTTGGTGAAGCTATGCCATCGTGACTGGGTGCAGTTGGAACACTTATAAATGGAACGCCCAAATCAGCAGCAGTTTTTTTTGCAAGGTCTATCTTAGACCCGCCCCCAATTCCAATAACAAGACCAATTTTGCAACTTCTAATTTCTTTTTTTATCAGATTTAATGTGTCTATGGAGGCATCCTTCACATTCAATAATTTATATTTTAAGTCAGCAATCAATTCGATTACCTTTCTCCCCGCTATTTCATATGTTTTATTACCTGTAATTATAAGAATTATTCCGCTCTTCAAATTTTTTCTTACAATATCTGTTACATTGTATATGGCATCATGGCCAATATAAACATCATTAGGAAAATGCATTGAGCGCATCTTGTTGAAATTCATTAATGTTGATATATTTATTAAGAATATAAAACTAGTCATTTTTTGAATAAAACTATAAAAATAATAGCATAATATCCAGTTATGTGGAAGGTTTTGCATATTTTGTTATCAAGATGTGAAATTTTCACAGCCCAAAACCATTGAATATAGATAATCTTATAAACAATTTCCTGTTTATGCTCATGTTTGCCTGAACATTATGTAATTTCGTTAAATAATATTTAGGCATTAATTTGATGCATACCATAGGTTGTCAGGATTAAAATATCCAGAACAATAAGGAGGAAAGTTAATATGGTTGATGAATTTCATAAATTTGACGCTGAGAAGGAAATACATTCCTATGAAAAGTTTCTTGTTTCAGAAAGGAAAAGTCAGCATACTGTTAAACAGTACAAATCAATGCTTAAATGCTTTATTCAATATGCAAATAAGGATTTAAAAAATATTAGCAATACAGATATAGAAAATTTTAAAAGCTATCTAGTTGTAGATAAAAAATATTCAAAAGCATCACAATATCTTTCAATGAAAGTTTTAAAGTCATATTATTTGTTCAGAAATACACCAGTTCCAGTAAATCTTGCCCCACCAAGAAGATCACAGAAAATGCCAGTATATTTGAATGATCACGATGCCCATCGGTTGCTTGAGTTCAGCAATGATATAAGACTGCACGCAATTATATCAACATTTTTGTATACTGGAATAAGGGTGAGTGAATTGACTAACATTCTCATTAATGATATTGACCTTCAGGAAAATATAATATATGTTCATTCAGGTAAGGGCGATAAGGATAGAATTGTTATAATACCCGATTCATGTAAAAAAGATTTGAGCGAGTATTTAAAGATTAGATTAAATATAAAAACGCCTTCTAAAAATTTTTTTGTTTCAAATAAAAAAACAAAATTTGACACAAGCACCATTGAAAGAGTTATAAAGAAGACTGCTGAAAAGGCAGGATTGCAAAGAAAAGTTACCCCACACGTTCTGCGGCACACATTTGCAAGCTCTGTATTGAGGAATGGTGGTGACATAAGATTCATTCAGCAGATACTTGGCCATTCAAGCGTTGCTACAACACAAATTTACACACATATTGATGATAATGTTTTGAAGGAAATGTACAACATGCATAAACCAAAATATTAATTTTCACGCTTTATTAAATAATTTGATAAATAATCAATCATGTTTAATGCATCCTGATTTCCCTTAACGTGCTTTAGCTCGTCCTTTGCTTTTTTTGTATATTCTTCTATTTTCCTGATAGAATACTCATATGACCCTGTTTCTTTGATTATATTTTTGAGTTTTATGAAATCCCCATCATTTATATTCCCTGATTTTATGCATTTTTCGATAAATTTCTTTCCATTTTCATCTGATTCATTATAAGCCCTGATTATCAATAAAGTTTTTTTGCCCTCATTGACATCACTCTTGCTTGATTTTCCAGTCTTGCTCTCATCACCGAAGATTCCCAGAATATCATCGTAGAGCTGGAATGCAATGCCCATATTTTTGCCATATGACTTGATGTAATCAATATAATCATAATTGCCTGCAAGGTATGAGCCAATCATAAGTGGTCCCTCGATGGTATATCTTGCAGTTTTTAAATAATGCAATTTTAATAGCTTTTCTTCCACATACCCATCATTCAGGGAGGAATATATATCAAGTATCTGCCCCTTGCCCGTATCTTCAATAACCCTTGAAAATTCATAATCCGCCTTAAGCAAATCTTCCCTGTTAAAATTGGATTCAAGAAGGGCTTCATGCGAGAATGTATCTATTAGATCGCCTGCACTTATAGCAATATTTTCTGACAGTTTTTTATTGTGTGTCTTCAGTTCATAATATTTATGAAAGCTGGGTTTTCCCCTTCTCATTTCGCTTTCATCCATAATATCATCATGTATCAATAAAAATGACTGTGCCATTTCTATGGATATTGATGCCTTTACTATTTCTTCATCCACATCCTTGAAGATATTATAACCAAGAATCATGATTACTGGTCTTATTCTTTTTCCGCCATTGAGAGTGAATTCCTGCAATACTTCAATTACGTCCTTTATCTCATCATCATCGCATTCAAGAATTTTCTTTTCAAAATAATTCTTAAGCTCCTTATTGACCATTTCCCTGAGCGAATCAAATTTTTTTGAATAATTATAATTATCTGTCAATTTATTGGTGATTCATAAACTATAATTAAGTTTTCTGGTATTCTTTTTAACTTAATATTAATATATCAGTTTTAAATATAAAAACATGGCAGAAGATTACATTTATAATAAGGATGATGAAGCTGATGATTATAATGAAAGGGGAATTTCATATTTTAATGTTACACAATATGCGGATGCAGTCAAGGAATTTACAAAGGCAATTAACATTGTAAAAACAGACCCAGATTTTTATTTAAATCGTGCACTGGCATTTTATTCGCTTAAAATGTATAGCGAGGCAATTAAAGATTGCGAACGTGCAATTTCCCTTGGTACTAGCAGGGGCGATTATCACAACACTCTTGGATCCATTTATGATGACATGAAAAGATATGATGATGCCTTAAATGAATTCAATGAGGCCATAAAAATAGAGTCAGATGTTCCAGACTATTATTATAATAGAGGAAATGTTTTTATAGAAAAAAGGCAGCCAGATAAGGCAATGGATGATTATAACAAAGCAGTGGAATTGAATAGTTCAGATCCCATATTTTTATACAAAAGATCCCAGCTATTAAAGGAATTGGAAAAATATGATGGTGCTCTGAAGGATCTTGACCAATGCATAGCTATATCAAGAAATCCGGCTTATTTCAGGGAAGAGGCAAATATATACGAATTAAAAAAGGATTATAAAAATGCTTATATTCAAATAAATAAAGCTATTGAAGTATCTCCAAATGATATTTCATTGAAATCCTATAGATCAAAGCTTGAAAAACTACAATAAGTATATTTATCAATTTCCAATAATTACTCATGAAAGCCATTTCATTTTCAAAATATGGTATGGAAAATTTGAATATAATTGATTTGCCGGAACCTGAAGGGAAATTAAAGGTTAAAATTACAAAAGCAGGCCTAAATCCTCTGGATTACAATTTAATAATGGGAAACGTTGTCTATGGTGTTGAACCATTTCCACACATACCCGGATCTGAAGTTATGGGCATAGCTATGGAAGATGGAAAAATTATAAGGAAGGGCGACAGGGTTATAGTTTACAACAGAATATTTGACAATTCCTGCGAAATGTGCTATTCTGGTAATGAACATTTGTGTAATAATGGCGGAATCTGGGGGGTTGTTACAAACGGCGGCTATTCAGAATACATATCGATGGGAGAACAGAATCTTTTCAGGGTTCCTGATAATATCGATGACAATACTGCTGTGAGTATAGGCATCGGCGCCTTAACATCATACAGAGCAATAAAAAGGGCAGCTCCTTCTGCAGGAAAGAAATTGCTAGTGTATGGTGCAGGCAATACCGGGATTTTTACCATACAGCTGGCCAAATTGATGGGCCTTGATGTATATGCCCTTTCCAGAAAACATGACCTGGAAAAACTTGGCATAACGGTCTTTAACAGCGTTCCAGATAATTTTAAGGCAGATATTGTTATTAACCCTCTTGGTGACGGCCTTTTATCAGATTCTCTCAAACATCTAAAAAGAAGGGGAAGGCTGATAACCTACGGCGTTTTAACGGGAAGAACCGGTGAAATAGATATAGCTGATATATATACAAACGAAAAGGAAATCATTGGCTCAACCGGTGGTTCCAGAGGGGATTTATATGAATTGCTAGATATATTAAAAAACCACAGGTTCTATCTTCCCGTGTATAAAGAATACAGTCTGTGGAATATTAATGATGCTTTATATGATTATAAGAACAGGGAAAGCGGTAGAATAGTTTTCAATCTATAAATTTTTGAGAGTTTTAATACTCTGCTCAATATTATTATAAAATATATATGATGCTGAAACGAGAATATCTGCACCACTGTCAATGGACATTTTTCCCGTAATGTTGTCTATTCCCCCATCAACCTCTATTCTTGTATTTAGATTATTTTTATCAATATAGTCTCTTGCTTTTTTGATTTTAGCAAGTGATGATTCAATGAATTTTTGCCCAGAAAATCCAGGATAAACAGACATTATAAGTAAAATTTCTGCATTATCCAGATACTTTAATATTTTATTAAAATCCGTATCAGGGTTAATGGTTATGCCATATCTTATATTTTCTCTGTTAAAATTTTTTATCAGATTACCAGTATCCACAGGTGATTCATAATGTATAAGCAATACATCAGAACCGGCATCAATAAATTTTTTGTAGTATTTGTCCGGTCGGTTTATCATTAAATGGGCATCGAGTCTCAGTTTCGTTCCCCTTCTAATTGCTTTTATAAGATCCGGCCCCATGGTAATATTATTAACAAAATCACCATCCATAACGTCAAGGTGAAATGAATCGGCACCAGATTCCTCACATTTTTTAATCTGTTCACTTAAATTCAATAAATCAGATGATATAATTGAGGGTGAAATTTCAATTTTTTTCATATAAAGACATTTAAAATAAAGATAAATGTTTTGTGATTTAAATAAAAATTACAATTTACAGGATCAAGCACAAAAGCCGCTGATCTTGCATTGTGGATTAAATAGGAAATCCCCTGGCTTTAGATGGTGGTTGTTCACTGCTGTATGTTTTCGTCCAAATGCTCAACAGTATCCCCATTCCATTTTCCAAAAAAGTATCCAAGTAAATATCCATAAACAATAACTCCAATTATGCCTATGCCAACTGATGAGATATAATATGTAATTCCAAGTGTTTTTATGTTAAGTGCACCAATTCCAACATTGAAAATTATCCACAGAATAATGCCAAACGATACCCCCTTTAAAATATCAGATTTTCCTGGCAATTTCTTATAAATGTGACCAAATATAAATCCAAGTATAAGACCAATTATTAAACCCCCAATTATTCCTCCGATGATTGCAGTATTAAGTTGTATTGAATACAGTGATGTTGCAGTTAATCCAATGGATTTCTCGGCTGATGTTATTGATGCTGAAAGAGACTTCATTACCTGTGCTTTATAAACAATTAAAAGGGCATAACTTCCTACTCCGGATATAATACCATATAATAGTCCCGCTATCAAACCTGCTTTTGCTCCAGTTTTTCCATTTCCCATAAATGCATTATAATTTAACTGTATTTAAAATTTTATATTTATTTATATATAGCATTTCTCCTTATTTAAGATCATTTTGTGTTCAATACTAAGTATCTGTTAACATTGTTACGGGCTCTGCCCCGAGGACATTGCAAGGAACGGTTTCAATGTCCATAGTCTTGAGTCTGGCATCTGGAATTTCCATTCATCACGGTGAAATTGCATTTATTTTGATTGCACTTAACATAATTGCCGTTGCGATTGTTATATCATATAAAAGTTAAATAAAACCTTAATATTTAATGAGGTAACTAAAAATTTCAATAAATTAATTCTTGTTCTGCATTTTATAATATTTTCATCTTTTCTATTTTTAGGTATTCTGCAGGCATTTTGCTTTATTGATTTTGTAAATAACATACCCTGGTGGTACCGTCATGGATCAACATATATAATACTGGAAGGCGGGAAATTATTGAAGATAATTTCTAAAAACATACTTTTTTAGTAATTATTAAACTTTGAGACTTCAAATAAATCATTGAAAACATTGTATTATGAACTTACACTGTGAATATTAAAATCTCATTTTTTGAGGTTATTAGAAAATATCTTTAAATTATTTTGATATTTTTATTATCAATATTTTTGAAGTCACTATCCATTGTTATTAACACATTATTACTTTTTAAAGACATTCCAGCTATAAGAATGTCGTTTTCATTTATCATTTTCCCCTCATTTTTGAGTTCGTTAAATATTTCGGCAGAAAAGATTATAGAATCATTATCTAATTGAATAATAGTAACGTTGTTTAAAAAGTCATAGATTATTTCTTTATTTTTAGTTATATATTTCAAAAGTTCATACTCCGTAATGAAGGTAATTCCCATATCATTTTTACTTTTACATTCATTTATAATTTCGATAATTTGTTTGTTTCCTTTTAAATATTCAATTATTACATTTGTATCAAAAATTATCATTTTAATCTTCCGTAATTGCTTTTTCTATCATTGATTATTTCATTCCCAATTTTTTCTAAATATTTACTTTCAAATTTAAAAATACCGGCGAATTTATCAATATTTTTATTATTATTATTTATTAATTTTAAAATTACATCAGAAAAAGATTCATTTTTATTTTTTCTATTTTTTAATTCCTCATAAGCCTTATTTGATAAGGATACCATTTTTACCATATGTATGTATAAACTATACGTATATATTTTTATATTTTATCTATACCGTATATTATAGTGTAAGACATAACTTTGTACGCTTATTTGTATTTCTATATCCATGTCAAGAGCGGTGTGAATGACTGTTAAAAATTTTCCATTATTGCCGGTAAAGTTCTTTCCACTTTTATAAGCATTTCCTATCATTGTTTATCAACCACATTTAATACGGTATTTTCAATCTTTTTCCTCTATTTCAGTATGTATCCCTATCATATGCATTGGTTGATCTCTTATAGCATTCAACGGAAGAGGATATGGGCAACCTTGATACAGAATTCTAGCAGATAGATGTACTATATGAATCAAAGAAATATTTTGAAAAAATACGAGAGGATACTGGAATAATTATTCATAGATTTATTGCATAATATAAAAATAGCATTATTTTTATTATAGCATTTATTCATAAAAATAATATTTATAACATTAGATGTAATTAACATGGTAATGGATGATCCAGCAGATAAATATTTTAAATGCACTGACCGTGAGAGAGCTATATTTGAGGCAGGAATAAAGTTAGGTGCAATTTACCACCAATATACAGGAATTCCTGTAAATCAATCAAACCTTGATTCAGTGAGGGAAACAATTGAAAAAAGCACAATCATTCAGCCATTTGTCAGTGATATACACATAACAATAAATTCAGAAAATAAATTTGATGAAAATTCATTTAAATATACTTCCTTGAAAGGAGAAATGCTTGATATAAATTTGACAGTACAGTACAGGAAACAGCAGGTTAAGGCCAGGATGAAATTTATTGAGGATTTAAAATATCCTTTAATGTATTTGGAGGAATAAATATGGCAATTAAAGTTGGGATAACAGGGCCCATGGGCTCAATAAAAACTGAAGCGCTCAATAAAATTATGGACATGCTTCAAAATGAGGGCAAAAATATAGAAGGGACACTTATGTCCGAAAAAATTGAGCATGGAAAAATATACAGTTATTTTATTACTGATATATTGACAAAGAAAAGAGTTGAATTCGCAAGACATGATCTTGTTTCTAGGGTAAAAATTGACAAGCTTGGTATTGATGTAAAATCCCTTGAAGAGCTTGTTATACCAAGTTTTGAAAAGGCTCTGGAAGAATCGGATATTATAGTAATAGATGAATTAGGAAAAATTGAAAATGCCTCGAAAAATATTAAAAATGAAGTTGAAAAGGTTATGAAATCCGATAAAGAGATAGTCATAACCCTTCATAAAAAATCGAGAAATCCTGTTTTACAGGAATTCAGAGGATATGAAAGTGTACGTGTTTTCGACATTACACCAATCAACAAGAACATTTTACCATTTAAAATTATAAAGGTGCTCAATGGAGAGGAAGAATCAATATAATTACATTCAAGAAGGGGATGTTAAACTGGCTGTCCCTGAAAATTATTATGTCAAAGGCCCTGGAAAAATAGGTACGGGCTTCTATAACATGGATCAGAAACTGAATAGGGATTTTGCTGTTTCATTTATAAAAACCTACAAGCCCAAACTGGCACTTGATGCATTTGGTGGTACGGGCATCAGAGGAATCAGATTCAAGAAGGAAGCGAATGTGAATACAATAATTTCCGAAACAAACAGGGAATCATACAATCTGATCAAAAAAAATGTGAGGATGAATGGGGAAAATATTGAGGTTTATAACCAGAACTTCAATTCTGTTATGAATTCATATCTTTTTGATTATGTTGATCTCGATCCATATGGATCTGTATTGCCCTATGTGGATTCTACCCTGATGAGAATAAAAAATGGGGGATTTATAGGAATAACGGCTACTGATCTAACGGCACTTACCGGGTCATCACAAAAAAAAGCTTTCAGGAGATATCGTGCAAACATTATCAATGATAAATTCAGGCACGAATCTGGAATCAGGCTTCTAATCGCAGAATTTGTAAAAAGGGCAGCGGCCATGGATAAGGGGGCATTTCCATATTTATCATTATGGCACTCTCATTACTACCGGGTAATTTTTAAGATTTTTTCCTCGGCAAATATGGCAGATGAAGCCCTTGAACACATACATACGATCAATAAAAATCATGATGTTAATTCTATGTATACGGACATCACCGAGGGACCCATATGGACAGGAGACATTAACAAGATAAATTTTGACACCCTGAATATTATAGAGAATCCTGATAAGATGTTTTTAAAATATCTTCACAGAATAAAAAATGAAGATTACAATCTCTATTTTATTGAACTTTCGGATATTGCAGAGAAGAATAAGTCCAATTCAATACCTGTTGAATACGCTATCGAAAAATTAAGGGAGAACGGTATGGTAGCAGGAAGAACAGAATTTTCTGAAACAGGCATCAAGGTCAGCTCAAAATTTGATGAAGCCATTAAAATACTTTTTTAACCTTGTGAGTGATTAATCCCATTTCGAAAGAGAAGGGCGCATATCACATTGCTTTATTCCCACTCTCTTCCTTCTCAAGAACAAATGTTTTTATGTCTATATTATTATCGGATAAAACTGTAAGCAATGCCGTTTCAAAATCAATGAACTGCATATTTGCCAGGAATTCCTTTGCCCTTATAATGGCCTCCTTTTTTGTCATTTTCCCGGAAGCTGATACTGCATCAAGCATTCTGTCAACAAGCGGTTTCTCACCGGAATCAATAAAAAGCCTGTCAATATCCACAACAAAATCCAGAGGTACTATGACTCCTTCTGTGCTGAAATTTGGTATGTATTTTCCATCCTTTTCTATTAGAAGGCTGTCACCCAGGCATCCCTCAATAAATTTTTCAATCATGTCAGGTGGCATAAGCGTTCGCTTAAATGAAAGCGCAGTCATGAAATCGTTTTTAGTATAACTCTCCATTTTTCTTGCTGCGACTATGGCTATTAATTTTCTTGAATCGTCCCTATTCATGCATATATATTTTTAAATAATTAATAATCATTTTCATCTATATGCTTCTTGATTTTATCAATAACCTCATCCACAGTCTTCTCAATATTTTTATCTGTGCCCCCTGCAGTAACCTCTATTTCAAGTAAGGGTGATTTTACCTCGTTTCCCTTTGGATGTGTTTTTATATAAACAGCATTATTATATTCACTCATTAATTTCCTCACAAACGGAGCAAGAACGCTTTCCATAACACCACTGACTTCAAAAGATCTGTCACAGTATACAAAATTATCAAGCCTTATTTCCCCAATTATGTTTTTCATAATTGATTCAACTTCTCTGGGAACCCCAGGAAGAATGATGTAAGCCTTATTTTCTATTTTCATGTATACCCCCGGTGCTGTTCCAGCATCATTCCTTATGGGCATAGAATTTTCTGGCATAATTGCCATTTTTTCCCTTTCTGGTGTGAGCCTGTTGAATTTAGGTTTGATCATTTCCATTGCAACTTCATTCACGGATAGTTTAAGGCCAAATGCCTGAGAGAATCCGGCAACGGTGATATCGTCAAATGTTGGCCCAAGCCCTCCTGAGGACACAATAACATCGCCAATTCTGGAGGCTTCAGTAAATGCATTTGATATACCTTCAATGGTGTCTGGAACTATTATCCCTCTTGCAACAGTGTATCCAGAATAAGTGAGCATTTTTGCAATAAATGAAAAGTTTGTATTTACCGTTCTTCCATTCAATATCTCATTGCCCACTGTAATTATTACGGCTTTCATGCTTTATTATTATGATTGTATATTTAAAATTTGATAATTAAAGATTTTTGAAGATGGAGTCATATATATCACCCTCTTTCTCAGAAGTATCAGGTTTTTCAATTGCTATTTTATGTAATTTGTATGGATCCATATACCACTGGTTTATACGCCATGTTTTACCCTTTACTATATTGATTTCCTCCCTGTATGTGCTCACTAGATCGAATTCCTCAAGATTGTAAAATACATCCCTTTCTGCAGATGATAGAACGTTATCCAGTACATAATTTTCATAGCCAAAAAAAGAGAGTACAAAATCACAGAGGTCATCAACATCTTTCTGTGACATCCCTCTTTTGCCATAAATATTATTTAAAGCAGCAAATAATTCCTCCCTATCTATAGTCATATTTTTATTCATTATTAGGTAGTAAATAAATATTTCTAAATATAAAATTGCTGGTTACTATAATACTTAAAATTTTTTATTTATTTCCATTTATAATTTCAATTTTTGTATTTTCGTAGGGTACTATTTGAATTTCACCGGATATGGTAAAAATGGAACCACTCTTGTACTTTAATGTTTTGCCCATGTAAATATATCCCGAGCCTTCCATTAATTTTAGTATTCCATTTTCCTTTATGCCTACCTTATAACCTTTTTTGATATAATACTCTTTTATTCCAATACCATTTGCGGAATAGAGTTCCTTAACATATCCATATTCAGTATCATTTCTGCCCGTATAGAGTTTTTTTATTGCATCTAGATCCTTTTCACTATCTATGCCCATCCAAAATGAATCATCCTTGTAAATTCCAAGCAAATTGTTGTGCACTATTTCCGGAAATGCCGATTTTTCAATGTCGGTCTCAATGTAATCATTTAAAAAATAGTTGAATACCGATTTTTTTATATAATAAATACCCGCATTGATATAATAGTCAAGATCCGGTTTTTCCTTGAAATTTATCGCCATATCGCCAGAAAATTCAACAATTCCATAGGGGCTTTTCATTCTTGTAATGTACATTGTCATTCCAAAGTCCTTTCTTTTAGAGTACTCAATAAAATCCTTCAGATCTATATCTGATACAGTATCTCCATTTCTCAGTACTATATCATCATCTATATTGTTTATTAAATTTTTCAATGAATATAGTGTTCCCATTGGCTTTTCTTCATTTAAAATGTGAATATTCAAGCCGCTATAATCCTTATAATATGCCTCTATTTTTTCGCTCAAATACCCGGATAGTATGTACACATCAATTATGCCCGAGTTTTTAAAATCAAGCATTTGCCTGTCCATTATTGTATAATTATCCTTTATTTCAATTAGTCCCTTTGGTATATTGTCTGTAATTGGCTTTAATCTCTTTCCGTAGCCTCCTGCTAGTATTGCACCTATCATTATTGGTAATATAAATTGTATATATTGTATTTTTCGTTTGCTACTTTTAAAAAATTATTCTGGAGACTCTTTAAGTTTGGGTCTATCAGTTTTATTGAATTTATTACCATTCAAACTCAGTGGATTTTCTCGGTATATGCATCCTTTGAAGCTTCAATACACTTCTTCCCATATCCACGTTTTATGAAGGATTTTAACCTTTGGGAATACGCCCGCGCCGGGATTTGAACCCGAATCTAAGGCTCCGCAGGCCTTTAGGATATCCAAATTACCCCACACGGGCTATGTTGTATAGCTTAAATGTATTTTAACTTTATAATCTATGAATAATTGAAGCAATCAATACCAATAAAAGATAGGATAGGAATGGAATTTATATTTTTATTTTTGACGCTTAAAATAATTTTTTATATGCAATGAATCTATTATTATCGATGTATATACCTGAAGAATTTAAAATAGAGGATAAGGAAACAATAATAAATTTTATAAAAAAACACAGTTTTGGGATTCTAGTGACCCACGGCCAGGAAGGTCTGGAGGCAACACATATACCATTTATTTTAAAGGAACAGGAAAATAATATAGTGCTGTGGGGCCATCTGGCAAAAAACAACATGCAAATAGAAAAATCTGATAAAGAGGGAATAATAATATTCAACGGTCCTGATTCTTATATATCGCCAGAATGGTATAATGAGGAGGAGGCAGTTCCAACATGGGATTATATGACTGTGCATCTAAAAGGCAGCATAAGGCTATGTAATTATGAAGAAACAATGGAGAACTTGCCAAGGTTATTAAAATTCCATGAAATTAATTCAAATATACCTGAAAAATTAAATTTGCCATTTTATAGTGGGATGGTCAGGGCCATAAAGGGTTTTTATTTTTACGCTGATGGAATTGAGGCTGCATTCAAACTGGGGCAGAATCACAGCAAGGAAGATCAGAAAGGAGTTATATCCGCACTTGAAAATCAAAATGGTGAATGCATTGAAGAAATGATTGAAACTATGAAAAAAAATTTAGAAAAGGATACATTTAAATAAGGTGTAAATATCCTTAATGTATCCGAAAGGATTAAGGAAGTAATAGTATGGAAGACGTAACCAAAATTAAGGATTTGACCCCTTCCTCAAGACGTGTTAACGTTTTAGGAAAGGTAATAGTATTGGGAGAGCCAAAGGAAATAAAAACCAGATTTGGAGATGATAAATCTGTTACAGAAGTCGTCATAGCTGATGATACTGGAAAGATAACATTAACATTGTGGGATGACCAGACCAAAGATATAAGGGATGGAGAAGTTCTTAAAATTGATAATGGATATATTTCCCTGTTAAGAGGCCATATGAGATTGAATGTAGGAAAATATGGAACAATGTCTGAGGGTGAAGAGGATGTTGAGCCAAATGATGAGCTGGATATGAGTGAAAAAGAATACGAATATCAGTACAACAACTACAACAATAGATACAGAAATGGCGGAAACAATTCAGGCAACAGAAGATACGGTAACAATAATAGAAGAAGTAGTTATGGAAGAAATAACGAAGAAGAAGAGTAAATGATGGGAATTAATCCCTATTATTTTTAACTTTTATATTTTTTTTCTGCATTTTATATAGTTCAACAATTTCATTTGTTGTTGTTGCATCCTCTGGATTTTTGTCATCCCTTATTTTTATCAGTCTTGGAAATCTCAATGCAAGGCCTGAATTTTCCTCAACAACATTGTTTGCACAAGTATGTATTGGGCTTATGGTAATTTCCGCTCCCTTTATCTCCATCACAATTGAAGGATATATCCAGTAATCCGGTACCATTTTTGTTTCAAGTCTTGCAGGTTTCTCCTTTATAATTTTATCAGAAAATACTTTTGGCAATGAAAATAAAACTTCATCTGTGAATCCGGAACCAAGCTTTGTGAATGTTTCAAATGAATCCGTCACATCGTTATAGCTTGCCATTAACAGAGCACCATAGGTTCCCTTTCTTCTGCCATGCCCATTGAACGCTCCTACCACAACAAGATCAAATGAATCTCCTATTTCATTCTGATAATCCCTCTTGAATTTTATCCAGAGCCATCCTCTTGCTCCTGCTCTGTAAACCGAACTCTCAGAAATATTCTTTGATACTATGCCTTCACAGCCATCCTCAATGCTTTTTTCAAAGAATTTAATTATTTCATTATCATTATTGCTTACAATTCTTGTAGCTAGCTTGAAATAATCATTTTCCTTTATATTATCTTCAAGAATTTTTCTTCTCTCATTATACGGCAAATTCACCAGGGATTTGCCATTCAAATAGAGTATATCGAAAATGAACATTACTACTGGTATTTCTGTGGTTTTTTCAGTCAGTTTATATTTTCTTCCCCTTCTCTGTGATACCATCTGGAATGGCATCAATTCCCCAGTTTCAGGATTATATGGCACTGATTCGCCATCCAGTATTATGGAATTAAATGAATAATTATTTAGAAAATTTTTAACAATATCCGGAAAATTCTCTGTTGTTTCTTCAAGGCCCCTTGAAAATATCCTCACATTATTGCCCTTTTTATGCAGTTCAGTCCTCAGCCCATCGTATTTATACTCATACGCAGCTTTGCCACTCATTTTATTTTTTATATCTTCTAGGGATCTCAATCGTTCAGCAAGCATCACCTTAAATGGTATTAATGGTTCCGGGCCCATATTTTTCACATCATTTATCCTGTTATTCTTTAAAAGTTCGGCAATATATCCAATATCCGGATGAAAATTATATGCCGTTTCAATTATATTTGAGTACTGTTTATCTGAGAAGGCCAAGACCAGAGAATCCAGTATTGTTGAATCTGCCACACCAAGCCGGAGTTTTCCGGTTATTATCCTTGTTATATATTTAATATCTGCCGGTGTTGAGCTCATTAAAAGATCGGTATATGTATCGGTCTTTGTTTTGATGCTTCCTGTTCCAGAAAATTTGGACAGTTCCTTTAATTTATTGTAAACATATTCCACGGTCAATTCAACATTGAATAATGATTTTTGAGTTATTTTTGAGCTTACATTTTCTGCCACTGAGCCGAGATCGCCAATTTTGCCGAATAATTTGCTAACCTCCTCCTCAGAAATTCCAGAAACACTTGCCAGAGATTTTATTATGAGCTTGTCGGATATCCCAAATTCCATGCCCTCGTAATCAGGTGCAAGTTTTCCCTGAGTTAAATACACAATATATTTTAAATCATCTCTTGAATTTATAAACAATGAAGCCAGAATGTCAGTTAACTCCAATCTTTTTGTCGTATTTTCCATTTCAGAAAATTTTTCTGTTACCTTTGAAAAATCCATAAAAATATATCATCTTAATAATTATTAATGTTTTGCTTATATAAGGTTCCTGCCAACACGTTCATTTGAGGAATTTTACCGAAAAATATCCAAAAATTAAACTTTCCAAACCATATGTATCGCATACATTGAATTGAAAATATGCAGCGTGAAAAAATCTCTGGACATTTAATACAGCAACGGCAAAATATTAAAATTTATATTCTTTGGATATATTATGTTATTACCCGGCTTAGCTCAGTTGGTAGAGCGATGGACTGTAGAGAGTTAACTGCAAAACGCAGATATCCATAGGTCTCTGGTTCGAATCCGGAAGCCGGGATCCATTTTAAAATTCAAAAAATCGGCAAATATACAGAAAATATTATAACGCATTAGTGCATGATAACATATGATAAACGATCCGACACTTGCATTGATATTTCTGGGTGGATTATTGCTCCTCGCAAAGCTTGCAGAAGAACTGTTTATTAGATTAAAACTTGTGCCTTATGTAGGTGCAGTATTAGCGGGTATAATAGTCGGACCAGGCGTATTTAATTTAATACATATTTTACCAAATATAACATTATTTATATCAATAGGTATAAATTTTCTATTATTTGTTGCGGGTGCAATTGAATTTAAACATGTTGATATTGGAAAAATTGTAAAGACGAAGCCAATTTTGATAGGCATAATCGAATTTATAATACCTTTTTTAGTCATTTCTTATATAGGAGTTTTATTATTGCATAATATAGTTGCCTCCCTTGTTATAGGAATAGTGCTTGGAATGACAAGCTGTGGTCCATTGACAGCGTTATTATCAAATACCGGAATGACAGGAACACATGATGGAACAAAAATATTTGAACAGGCAGTTGTAATAGAAATAGCAGCTGTTATATTATTTTCATTTATCTTTGACCTTGCAGGAAAAGCAATAACATTGATATATATCCTCAAAATAATTGCAGAAATATTCTTATCCATTATATTTGTAATATTAATAGGAAAATATGTAATTGTTAAAATTCTTGAAAAGTATGATCTTGTATCAAGGGCCAGTGAGGGTATAATTGCATTAGTAATAGCGTTTATGTTAATTCTGGGTTTTATTGGCCAAGTGGCAGGATTCAACTCTGCAATTGATGCTTTGTTTTTGGGAATAATTTTAAGAAAATACATAAATGATAGGCCAGTTGTTGCAAAACAGGTATCAACAATAACGCATGGTTTTTTTGAGCCTTTATTCTTTATAGGTTTGGGCCTTTATTTTGTAAAAATTGATTTAACCATGTTGTTATATAGCATTTTGTTAATAGCTATAGCCATAACAATAAAACCATTTTCGGGCTTAATATTTTCAAAAATAGAAAATGTAAGCAAATGGAAAAATTCCTTTGGAATTTCTGTAAATGGCGGAGTTGATGCCGCCTTGCTTGCTGTTGCATTCACTGCTGTTGTTCCACTTGTTACAAACTTTGATTACTCATTTATAATGATATCAATTATGGTTATTACGCTGGTAATACCCCTATTATTTTCAGTGAAAGCGCCTGTAAAGGTAAGGCCAAAATCAGAATATTTATGGAATATTGTTATTGACCAGTTCAAAAATTTAAAAGCATGCGAAATTACAAAAAATCTTCAATCAATAGCCGTTAATATAAACACACCAGTAAGTGTTGCATTTAAAATGTGCATGGATTTAAACGCCAGAGCAGTAATAGTTATAGACAATAAAAATAGAGTTATGGGTCAGGTTTTATTGTCGGATTTAATATTATTGGGAGAGGATGGCATAAGAAAATTGAAAATTGATGATATAACAATAGTTCCTGCAACAAAGGTTTACTGTGATTCTCCTGCAACATCTTTGATTAATAAATTCAGGGAGGAAGACCCACAGATAATAGCAGTACTTGATTCTAAAAGAAAATTTCTTGGGACAATACTTGAAAGGGAAATACTGAGGCACGTTTCAGAATATATTGATAAATGAATTTTTTTTATTTAAAGTATATAAGATTTAGTTTAATAAACCACTAAAGAAAATTTAAATATAGAAATAGCAATTAGGAACTAACATAATTTGATTATAGTTTTACAGGGTGTTAATATGGATGATGTATTAAAAACTGGGACAACAACGGTTGGTATAACCGCAGGAGATTACGTTATAATGGGTACTGACAGCAGAGCAACAATGGGGAATTTCATTTCAAACAAAAATGCTCAGAAATTATACCAGATAGATAACTTCGCAGGAATGACCATAGCTGGTCTTGTGGGGGATGCACAGGTTCTGGTAAGGTATATGAAGGCAGAAATGGAATTGTACAGGGTACAGAGAAAGATAAATATGCCACTTGATGCAGCGGCAACACTGTTATCAAACATGCTTAACCAGAGCAAATATTATCCCTACATGGTTCAGCTGCTTGTTGGCGGATTTGACAAAAAACCGCATATATTTTCAATAGACGCGGCAGGTGGATCCGTGGATGACATATATGCAAGCACAGGATCAGGGTCACCATTTGTGTATGGTGTTCTGGAAGCAGAATATCAGCCAAATATGAAGTTGGATGATGCAATTGACCTTGTTGTTAAGTCAATAAGCGTTTCAAAACAGAGAGATTCTGCATCAGGAAACTTGCTTCAGGTTGCAGTAATAGATCCCAAAAAGGGTTTTTATTATCTTCCCGAGGAAGAAGTTTTATCCAGAATTAAAAAACTCAAACTAGTTTTATAAATATTTTAATTTTTAAATTTAAGGTGTTATACATGTCTTTTCGAGATTACTTAAGCGAAGCGAGATCTATATTTGATCGTCTTTATCCGGACAATAAAATCAGTGAAATTGATTACGAAGGCTCAACGATAGTCGTTTACACAAAGGACCAGGAGTTATTCTCAAAACGGGATGACCTGGCAAGGCAGATTGCCCAGGAACTGAGAAGAAGAATAGCAATAAGGCCTGACCCGAGCATAATGTCTGATGAAAAATCTGCCGAGGATAAAATCAGAAACCTTGTTCCAGAAGACGCCGGACTGCAGGATATATATTTTGAGTCCGATACAGGTGAAGCTGTAATTGAATTGAATGAACCATCAGTTGTTCTAAATACCAGTGTTATAACGAATATCAAATCTGAAACAAACTGGTCACCAAGAATTGTTAGGGCACCACCAATGTATTCAAGAACAGTTAGGGATGTAAGGGAATTTTTAAGAGATGTAAAAAAGGAAAGAAAGGAATTTCTCCACAATCTTGGGATAAAGCTCACAACACCAACAATGCCTGGAGAAACATGGATAAGGATCACTGCCCTTGGAGGGCACAGGGAAGTTGGAAGAAGTGCCACATTGATTTCAACGAATAATTCCCGGGTTCTTGTCGACTGTGGAATGCTGAATGTGAACGATCCTGGACAGCCATGGGAGGAAGCTCCATATTTATATGCACCAGAGATACAGCCATTCACTTCTTTAGATGCCGTTGTTTTAACGCATGCGCATCTTGATCATTCAGGCTTATTGCCATTATTATATAAATACGGTTATGAAGGGCCTGTATATACCACGGCACCAACGAGGGATTTGGCAGCACTATTGCAGAACGATTACATAAAGGTCTCCCATTCGGAAGGGCACAAATTATCATATGAATCAAAGCACGTCAGGGATGAATTGAGGCATACAATTACATTAAAATACAATGAAACTGCAGATATCACCCCTGATATAAGATTGACTCTGTACAATGCCGGGCATATCCTTGGGTCAGCTGCAGTGCATTTGCATATAGGTGATGGAATGTACAATGTTGTTTTAAGCGGGGACCAGAAATTTGAGAAAACATGGCTATTCAACCAGGCAGTTAATAGATTTCCGAGAGTCGAAACGCTTATGATTGAATCAACATATGCAGGCAGAGATGACTATTCATACACAAGAAACGAGGCTTCAAACTCACTGATAGATGTTGTTAACAGAACATTTGACAGGGGAGGATCTGTTTTAATTCCTGTATTCGCTGTGGGAAGAAGCCAGGAGGTCATGCTTGTTCTTGAAGATGCATACAGAAATAATCTTATACCA
The DNA here is from genome assembly GCA_021846395.1 of Thermoplasmata archaeon. Classification (GTDB taxonomy): domain Archaea; phylum Thermoplasmatota; class Thermoplasmata; order Thermoplasmatales; family Thermoplasmataceae; genus Acidiplasma. Next base: position 24,055 of record JAJZXB010000018.1, read on the forward strand.
GAAAATACAAAAGTCTATCTGGACGGAATGATCATGGAGGCAACTGCAATACACGCAGCATATCCTGAACATCTAAACCATGAACTGAGAGATCAGATAATGATAAAGAGGGCAAATCCATTCCTGAGCTCAATATTCCAGAGTGTTGAGACAAAAAAACAGAGGATAGAAATATGTGATTCCCCCGAGAGCAAGATAATACTTGCAACAGCAGGAATGATGAACGGCGGTCCTGTGCTTGAATATTTAAAATCATTAGTATCATCAGAAAAGAATACACTGGCATTTGTTGGATATCAGGCAGATGGCACTCTTGGCAGGAGAATTCAGGGAGGGGCTGATTCTGTAACATTATCGGAGAATGGAAAATCAACAAAATTTGAGATAAAGATGGCCGTTGAAAATGCAGAGGGATTTTCAGGCCATTCAACAAAAAGGCAGCTGATAAATTTCATTGGAACAATGCAGCCAAGACCACAGAGAATTTTGATAAATCATGGTGATGGAAACAAATGCTATGAATTTGCAAAATTGATACATGCAAAGTTCGGTGTTGAATCTATATCAATGAAAAATCTGGAAACAACAAGACTGTATTGATTTTGATATTTTTATTCTTAATTTTTAATAATTATTTGAAAATAACATTAATGCCCTTTTCCTTTAACGAAATATTAAAATATGAAAATTTTGAGGATAA
>JAJZXB010000010.1 GCA_021846395.1 Thermoplasmata archaeon
TTTATAATATAATCAACATCAAATCCATTTTTCTTGAAAAAGGCATATAAAACAAGGGTTGCCATTTTTTCACCATATGACAATATCAAATCTCTTTTCTCTTCATTTATATGACCCAAGAGCAAATGGAACAAATCCTCTCTGTACTCAGAAAGTCTGTCAAATACGAATTCATTATAATAATTTCTCAGTAGTTTCTCATGCATGTCAAAAATTGTGTCAATAATAATTGTGTTTTTTGTTGTAATTGCCTCAATTAGATTATTCGTCACATTCCGCAGCGCGGACGTGACAATAATGCATTTATTGCAGTCTTTTACTTTGTTTTTTATCAGGACAAGATCCCTCTCATCCTTCAATATTGACCCACCGACTTTTACGACGTGCATATTATTATCACTCTATGCTTAATTATTAACTCATATATAATATTTAAGAAATCCGTTTATATACAAATTACTGCAGGTAATTTATTATTAAAATATGAATGAAATTTCCTTTTTTTACATCAAATTTTTCATAAAATTCGAAAAATCCTGAACATTATCGTCGTATGATAAACTGTTATAACATAATGGGCAAATTGTAACAATCTTATTCGATGAATTTTTCAGATTCCTGTATCTTTCAATTGATACATTCTCTGAAATTTCAGGGAATAACAGTTCATCAGGCCCGCCACAGCACATCGTACTTTTTCCACTGTTAGCTGGAAGTTTAACGTCTGCGACGGTATTCAATATGTCCATAGCCCTGTACGTATTTCCATGAAGAACCATATGGCAAGGTTCCTGCACAGTTATTTTTTCACCACTTTTTTTGAAATTCAGATTTAGCAAGTCTGTATAATAAACAATGTCAAGATCGAAATTTTCAATAACATCCGGGTATTTATTTTTGAGAACATCATATGTATGGGGGTCAACGCATATAATTCTTTTAACATTTTTTGATTTCAAGTAACGATAAAGGTTACCGGCATACTCCTTAAATTCATTCATATAGCCAAGGTCATATAAAAATGTTCCAGGATATGGCTCATCTTCCCTTAGATAATTGAATTTGACTTCAGATCTCTGGAGCATTGATACTATGTTTCTCAGGCTTGATTCCATTTCCAATTTCAATTTTTTGTCATAGAAGTGCCTGGACAGTTTTATTAGAAATGGCATTTTTCCTATCAACCACGAAAATGCCATAAATAAAGTTTGATTGGTATGCTTTCTTAATTTATTGATGTATCTTGTATAGGGCATCAGTTGGTACATATCTCCAGTTAAAAGTAAAGTTTCGGATACACTGAATTCAATATTTTCAGCCCACTTAGAGCATTCCTCAGGAATTCCAAGGGGATTTTTGTATTTAACCACAACATTTTTTATCATTTCGGCCACTGGATTTACTCTTGCTATTTTTTCATCTGCTATGCCCTCCTTCATGAGCTCACTTACCTGGCCTGCATTTATTCCTGCAGGGCATACCTGAACACATGCAAAGCAGTCAAGACATGAATAAAAAGAATCAGAGATTTTGAGGGATTGATCCTCATTGTTTATTGCAAATTGTGCCAGAAGTATTCTCCCCCTTGCTCCCATGATTGAATTGTAATCAGCTGCAGGCAGTGTAGGACATACACTTTCACAGAAACCGCATTTTATGCATTTGTTGACTATTGATTCTATTTCAATCCTGTTTTTCATAGAAAATCTTTCCCCTGTTCATTATATTTTCTGGATCAAAAACATTTTTTATATTTTTCATCAATTCAAGTGTGTACAGGGAATTCTTTTTTCTGTATTCTTCATAAAGCAGAATATTTTTTTCTGTTCCTATTCCATGCTCGGCAGAAACACAGCCCCTGTGACTTATTGCTATTCTGGCAATTTCCATCTGCAATTCATCCACTATTTTCATTCCATCCACAGTATTTTCAGCAAATATATTGGCGTGTATATTTCCATCACCTATATGCCCAAATAATGTCGCCTTTATTTTATGCTCATCAATTTTCCTCCTTATTTCCTTCATTGTGTCAGGAAGCTCGCTTGCAGGAACAATAAGGTCCCCGATAATAACTATCTGTTTATCATTCTCTCTCTGCTTCAATAATGATGAATATGCCCCCTTTCTGGCATTGTAAATCTCATCCATTTTTCCCTTGTCTGTTATAACAATAATGTCACTGGAATATTTTTTTATTATTTCCTCTGCCTGTATCATTTTATCGTTCAGTGACTTTTTTGTTGAATCAATATCGATCATCAGCAAAAATTGTGTATATTCTGGTATATCTATATTCATTCTGTCCCTTATAGAGTCAACCGTTTGAAGATCCATGAATTCTGCTATTAACGGTGTAATGCCGGCATTTTTAACGTCACTTATTGCCATCCCAACCTCGGAAATATCCCTGAAAAAGGATAAAATCCTTCCACTTTCTTCTGGTAGTGGTTCAATCTTCAATATTGCCTTTGTGAGTACACCAAGAGTGCCTTCTGAACCTATCAACAATGCTGTTATGTCGTAACCGGCACTTCTTTTCAGTGTATATTCTCCAGTGGTGATTATATTGCCATTTCCAGTTACAAACTCCGCCCCAAGAACCCATTCCTTTGTTGCACCGTATTTTACGGCCCTGAGTCCACCTGCATTTGTGGATATTGAACCGCCAACAGTGGACGCTCTTGAACTGGCAGGGTCAGGCGGATAAAAAAAGTTGTATTTTTTCAGATACTCATTCAATTTATCCAGTCTCACACCTGGCTGGCAAACAACATATCTGCTTGATAAATTTAGATCAAGAATTTTATCCATTTTCATAGTGTTTATCAGGATTCCGGGATACTGCAGTACACTTGAACCTGTAAGGGCAGTTCCGCCACTCCTGACCGTTACATTAACTCCGTTGGATGAACATATTTTTAATACTGATGCTATCTGATCGGCATTTTCTGGCATTATTACAAGTTCTGGAAGCAGTCCCTGTATATATGAGGCATCATTTTTATAGGGTATCTTTTCTTCTTTTGTAAATAAAACATTGTTTTTACCCGCTACATCAACAATTTTTTTAATAATATCTGAAGAAAGGGTTTTCATTGAATATTAAAGACAGAACTCATTTATAATATTTGTCAATAATCCCTATATTATTTATATTTATTTTCAATAATATTTACTTCAATTTCTATTCTATTTTTTGTATATTCTGACAGTACAGAAATTATTTTCTTTCTCATAATATTCATGAATTCACCGTTAAAATTGATAATTTCCATGACCTGTGAAACGGTATTTGCATGCCCAATTCTGTCCTTAATATATTCACCCATATTGCATTCTTCTGCAATTTCAGAAAGCATTTTAAGATCAATTTTACTCTCACTGGAATGAAGGTTCATATTGCCGGCAGCAAGTTTTGACATTTTCCCAGGCATCCCGACAACAAATATGCGTTCAACCCCATAATCCATTGCCCGTTTGAGTGAAAAACCAATAAAATCACCAATTTCAATAAAATTTTCCTCCCCGTAGTTCCCATATATTTTTTTTGCCTCTGAATCACTTCTCCCTCCAGTTGTGAATATAAATGTTTTTGTATTATTTTTCATGGCAACCCTCATGGACAGTGCAATTGATGCCTTCCATGAAGAGGATGAAAAAGGCGTAACAATCCCCGTTGTTCCAAGTATGGATATGCCTCCCATAATTCCCAGCTTCGGGTTGTATGTTTTTAAGGCTACATTTTCTCCACCAGGCACTGATATAACCGCCTTTATTCCACTAGTTATCCCATACTGTGCAAGGGTATCGATTATTATTTTTCTAATCATCCTCATGGGGACAGGGTTGATTGCAGCATTTCCTGGCTTAACCGGCAACCCCTCTAGGGTAACCCTTCCTACGCCCTGGCCCCCATCTACTATTATCTTGTCTTGAGATATGAATGATACGGTTGAATAAATATGCAATCCAGTGGTTACATCAGGGTCGTCCCCTCCATCTTTGATAACTGATGATTCGGCATAATTGCCAGATATCAGTGCATTTTCTATCTGAAACAATGCCTCTTTTTTATTTGGAAGAATTATTTTTACACTGCCAGGTACATGTCCTGTAATTAAACCTGTCAGAGAAGCGAGAGTAGCCGCTGTTGCACATGCACCGGTTGTATAACCATATTTCAAATTTCCAGTTGGAATGTCATCAATGTACATTTGTACCACGTATTATTGCATTTACCATTGCAGCGGCCATGCCGGATCCTCCCTTATTTCCAAGATTTGTAATAAATGGAACGCCGATCTTGAGAAGGTTCATCTTGCTTTCAACTGCAGATACAAATCCTACTGGAACGCCTATGACCATTGCAGGCATGCATCTTTCACTCACAATTTCCTCTATCAATGAAATCAATGCTGTTGGAGCATCCCCTATAACAAATATTGCACCATAATTCTCCCTGCAGGCTTTCTTCATGGATATATATGATCTGGACACCATTTTATTTTTTGCCTCTAAAATTATTCCAGGGTCATTTATATAACACCTGACATCCCTGTAACTGGTGATCCCTGATTTAACCATATTTATATCGGTGATAATCCTCGTTTTTTTAATGAAAGCAGGTATGCCATCCATATAATTGGGTGAAAAAACAATGCTTTTCCCAATATCAAGGTCTCCGGTTGCGTGTATTGCCCTGGCAATTATTGCCGATTTTAAGGATTCATCAAGGCATAATTTTTCCTTTATGAGCTCAATACTTTTATTGTAAATATTATCAGGGTTCAGGATATATACCACCATCCTTCAATAATACCATTACTTCATTATATTCATATGCTATATTTTTGTTTTCATATTCTGGCCTTTTAATAATTATCACCTTTATTCCCAGATCGATTGCAGCCCTTATTTTATCCTCCGAATTAAGTCCGCTATCCTTTGTTACAAGAACATCAATTTCAAGATCCTTAATCAGATAATAATTCATATTGTAAGAGAATGGCCCTTCCATAGCGATTATATTTTTTTGGGGGATTCCGGAGTCCCTCAACAATTTTATGTTTTCCTCCTTTGGAATAACTCGGAAATATATATTTTTCCCGTATATTTCATTTAGAAATTCTAAATTTTTAGTTCCCGTTGTTACTAGAATATTCATATCATTACTGGAAATATAGCTTGAAATCTCCCTGTAACCTTTTACATAAAATACATTACCACTGTCAAAAGATGATTTTTTTCTCTCGTACCTTATTGAGAATATATTCATTTTGCGGGATATTTTAAAAATAGTACTGTGTATGTTTACAGCATATGGGTGGGTTGCATCTATTATGCATTTAACACCATAATCCCCGCATATTTTTTCTATTTTATCAATTGTCAATGGCCCTTTGACAGAGGGTATACCAAGTTTATCCAGTTTGAATACTCCCTCATCAGTAACTGCCGATGCCATTAATTTATAATGGTTATTTTTTAAATCCAGGGCAAGTTTTCTTGAATCTGATGTACCATCAAATAGAAAAATCATTAGTTAATATCACAATTATATATTTATTACTAATGTTGCCACCATGCATCATGGAATGCCAGAAATTTCCATTCTTATATAAAAACATAATGCCCATGGATTACCATCATCCGGGGGTTATACTTTCATAATGCAATTAAATAAATACCTTGATTTATTTATTATGCTATGAATATTCTAGTTGTGGGTGTGAATGGCTTTGGCCAGATGCATTTGTCTGCTATAAATAATATGGACATAAGTATTGTTGAGCGCAATGAGAATGTAATAAGGCAAGTTAAGGATAAATACAGTATAAAAAAGGTTTACAGTGACTACAACGAAGCTTTGAAAGATGATTTTGATATTGTTGACCTCGTTGTTCCACATTATCTTCACAGGGAAATGGCAATAAAAGCAATGAAATTAAAAAAGAATGTGATAATAGAGAAACCAATAGCAACATCTGTGAATGATGGTCTTGAAATGATACGGGCTTCCAGAGAAAATGGTGTCAAGTTTATGGTTCTTGATCAGTATTTTTTTGACCCGTCAGTACAGGCGTCGCTTAAATTAATAAATAATAAAAAAATAGGAAGAGTTCATTCAATTATTGTCAGAGACCAGAGGTTTTACAATAAGCCAGGTTGGAGAACGGATAAAAATTTAATGGGCGGCGGGTCATTGATAGATGGGGGAATACATTTTATAAATACAATGCTCACATTTGGAGGCGATTATGATAAAATATATGCTGATAATTTCCATGGTGGCTCCTCAATAAATGGAGAGGATACAACACTTGCCTTATTCAAATTCAAAAGTGGATCGGCAGGTTTTCTTTTTTATACATGGGCATATGCCAATTCTCCTAAAGTTCCTGCTTTTGAGATCATAGGGGATGAGGGATCAATTTATGAGGATCCAAATAGTAGAACATCGTGGGACAAGGACAATAAAATCAGAACTGTATATGGGGATATCATCATGAATGGGCAGAAAATTAATGTGGAGAAATATGATGTTTACACAAGGGAAATAGAAGCATTCATGGAATCTGTAGTCGAGGATTGCAGCGTACCGTTTGATCCGGTGCTGGAACTTAGGGATCTTAGGGCAGTTATGGATATATACCACATAACAAAATAAGGAGTTGGAGGATAACTACTGGCTGAGGCCCGTGCATCTTCATCATGGGGATCAGAAGTTTTATAGCCTTTTCAAAATCTTTAACAGTATTTATAAAATATTTTAAAATAGTTAATAATATCCATGGATGAATATTAACGAAATTTTTCTGAGTATACAGGGTGAGGGAGTATATACCGGAGAAAAAATGCTGTTCATCAGAACTGAATATTGCAATTTAAGATGTTCATGGTGTGATACAAAGTATTCTTTCTATGAGGGGAAATATTTTACAGTTCCACAGATAATTGAAATTGTTAATGAATACCGTAATAAAAATAACTTTGACTGGATATGTATAACTGGGGGCGAACCATTATTGCAGAGAGATTTGAATGACCTTGTCGGGATTCTGAAAGATGGCTATAAAATTATACTGGAAACGTCAGGAAGCATTGATATTGGAAAATTCTTACCGCTTTACGGGAAAGTTTACAAGGATATCGATTTTAAACTGCCTTCATCAGGTATGTATAATAAATTCAATTATGCAAATTTAAATTATATTTCAGAACACGATTATATAAAATTCACGATAGATGATCAACATGATTTTGATATATTTTTAAATGAGTCAGAAAAAATAAATTATTTAAATAACAGTATACAATTTATTATTCAACCTGTATGGGGAAGAAATTCAAAATGGCTTGCTAATGCATTTATCAACGCAAAAGTTAAAAACACTAAATTTATGCTTCAGGAACACAAGTATATATTTGGCGATGTAAGAGGTATATAAAATGAAACAGGAATATAATGAAGATGTATTGAAGGAAAGCATCAAAAATTTGATTAATAATTTGCATGAACAGTTCGGATGGTTCAATGATGAGGAGTTAAAAAATACGCCGGGCAGATTGGAAAAATTTTATAAAGAATGGTATGGCAATAAGAATTTTAACTTTACAAAATTTAAAATTCAGGGAAAGGAAAGCATGGTTATTTTAAAAAATATATCATTTTACTCTATGTGCTCACACCATTTATTGCCCATAGATGGAAAAATAAGCATTGCATATCTCCCTGAACATTCCGGATATATAGCTGGAGTTAGCAAACTTGTAAGAGCAGTAAATAAAATAGCGAATAAACCACAGCTTCAGGAAAATTTGACGTCAGAAATTGTTGAATATTTATATGGAAATCTCAAACCTGTTTTTGTTATGGTAATTGTGAATGGGAAACATATGTGCATGATGATGCGTGGGGTAAAACAGGAAAATGCAACAATGGTTACATCCGCTGTAAAATATTCAGAAAAGGTTAAAAATGAACTTGAATCATTGAAAAATGAAGCATTAAAAATGATGGATGAATAATATGTTTTCAATAGAAATACTTGGTAATGAAAAAAATCTTGCCTGGAGTTCGGGGCATTATGTTCCAGACAACATAAAATGCAAAAGGCTCCATGGGCATGATTATTCCATTGACATAAATATATCAGGAATACCATTAAGGGAAAATGGTATGACATTGGATTTTACCATCATAAAAGAAATAATAAGGCCTCTAATAGGGAAAATGGACCATAGATTTATTGTCCCTGAAAATGACTTGAGAGAGAATTCCAAAAATAATAATATCCTTGATGTGTATGTAAATGGAGAGTATAAAGCGTCAATGAAAAAGGAGGAAGTTTTTGTTTTTGAATATGAAGTTGCTTCTGCCGAATATATAGCAAAATATTTTCATAAAAAAATTTCCGAAGAATTGAAAAAAGAGATTAATAATTTTTATTTAAAAATAAAGGTACACGAGGGTCTTGGAAACATTGCCATCTACAGTGAATGAAAATAAAATTACAATAAATATTTTCCCATATTTTCCAAATTGAATTCAGAATAGTCTTCCAGCGTCACGAGATTTATTTTTTTTAATTCTATCTGTAAAGATGCTATAGCATTAAGATATTCCCTTGCCCTGATTTCCGGCAGAATAATATTTGCATAAACTTTTTCTCCATTTACCCAGAGAAATCTGAATATTCTGGGGAATTTTAATTTATTTGACATTTTGGCGACATTTTTGTTAAGGTAAAATAACATTTCATTTTCTATATCGGTTACATACACACCATCATCCTTTGAAATAACTCTAATGCCCTCGCCGTTGTGTAAATCATCGTTGGAATAAATAATCATTTTAAACCTGCTTTCTGCTTCCGGAAAATTACTGGTTATCTGCCCTATTGAATTGTTATTATGTAAAATAATAGCAACCCTGTCTTCCTTAAATTCTTCATAAGGCATGCTGATAATTATGCTTTTCATTTTTATGTTAAAATTATTCTCTAGCATTTTATTCACCGGTTTTATATCCAATTTCTCAATAAAATTATGTTTCATTAATTTTGTTGTAATGGCATCGGTAAACGCTTTTTGTAGCGAATGATGCATAAAACATTTTATTACAAAATACCCATCCTTCATATATTCCCCTGCTATAATGAGGCCTTCTATACTATCGAGATTGTTGATCAATTCAATTATATTTTCCTCATACAATTTTTCTATGCCTCTGAAATAATCAATTCTTTCCTCAATATTAAATGCTGAAAATATTGGTTTATACGAATTTAAATCCATATCTCTTGGCAAGAACGCATTTAAAAACAGCTCACCCTCCTCCCTGTGTATATATAATGGTACTGTTTGGTCAAAATCCCTTATAATTTTTAATATCGCAGACTGTGCCTCCACATATATTTCAGCAGAAATGTCCATTTTTTTATTTAAGTCGTCAATATTCACCATGTATTATTATAAAGATATATTAATATTTTTCTTACATGTCTAGGTACAATTTAACCTTCAAAATTTTTAAAAGCGGGTTCATCCATCGACGATTTTTTTGGCGTCCGATTCAGGAAAAAAATTGGTAAAAGCAGCATGAGCTGGAAAAGTGCCCAGAATACAGTTATATCATTGTATATTGAATGCCTGTATATCAGTATAGCTGAGGATATTATAAGAAGCGCCATAATTAAAAATTGCGGCCAGAATTTATGCCATGGCATTTTGCCACCGGTTCTGGCTGTCGTAAAAGGTTTCGTCTTCTTCCTCAAAACACTGATGGTCGTTGATATGCTCAGTGGAAATATCAAAAGATTTGCAGCCATATTGTAAAATACAAATTTCAATGGAGCTTTCTTATCAATGTGCGATAAAACAAATGTTGTCATCAATAATATGGTATAGGGCATCCATGCAAAAAAGTATAATGTAGGATTTATTGTCAAAACCTTAATTCCAAGTATGTCCATTATAGGGGCTAATAGAAAAATTAAATAAAACCAGCCAAAGGTGTACCATGTTCCAGTAGCAAACCAGTCAAGTCTCTCCTTAAATGTATATTTTTTATTGAATATTATTTCTTTGAATATCCTTGGCATCAGTGATAAAGATCCAGCCATCCACCGCCATTGCTGGTTTATATACCCTTCCATCGTTACAGGTGCCCTTCCAAAAACAAGTTTTTTATTGTAATACAATCCACGCCATCCCTTTCCAATTAAATTTACTGATGTGGTAATATCCTCAACAAGGCTTGACTCATCAAAATAATTAACAGATTTTAAAGCCTCCAATCTGTAAATTACATTGCTTCCGCATGAAAATAAGGTTCCTGTTACGCTCTTTCCCTCAGTAAGGATCTCATAAAATATAAACTGCTGTGCCTGTGCAATTTCAGCAAGAACGTTGCTGTCTGTATTCGTATATATTTGTGGTACCTGGACAAAACCAACATCAGGATTCTTATCAAGCATTGATACTGTCTCCCTTATGAAATCTGGCGAAGGGGTCTGATCTATATCTATAACAGAAACAAAATCAACATCTAATGTTTTTAAAATATCGTTTAAAGCACCTGCTTTATAGCCTCTTCTGTTTATTCTATGTATATATTTCATGCCTATCCTGTTGCACAGGTCAATGATATACGAGGAATCACCTTTTGTAGAATCGTCAAGAACATAAACTTCGGCTATGTTTCCAACGTTTGAATGTATTGCAATAAGGTTTGTTTTTACCATATCTGGATCTTCATTGTATATTGGAACAAGAATAGCTACCTTATTCCTTAAGAGTATATTATATGAAGAATCGATTGTATTCTTATATTTATACTGGCTTCTTCTAAATGATAAAAAATAGCTTATGCTCTGTATTCCAAAGAATACAGTTGCAAACCAGAACCAGAAGGTAAAAAAATAATCAAGAAGTGTTCCATTCTTTAAAACAATTATAGAATACAATGAAGATATGAGACCTATACCTATAAAAATGAGGGAAAGAATACTCATAATATTTACGGTTATACGTAATATTTTTTTCATAAAATTACCTTATATTTTTAAAAATGTCATTATTATCCAGTGATGGTTTATCATCAGTGTTATTATTGACATCTTTAATAATAATTATTCCGTTTTGTGTGATTTTGAAATTTAAAGGAGCGGAATTAAAAATGGAACCTCTCATCTTTACTATTTCCATAGATCTTAATTGTTTTTGATCAACCCTTTTATAATCCAGTTTTATAATTCCTGTTACATAATATTCCTCTATTCCGAATATGCTCAGATCCGAACTTCGTATGCCGGATGTTATTATCGTAATGACATTTTTCATTGCCAGACTGTTTAAAAAAATATTTATGTAATCATCGTCAGGAATCAAAAGAAGAGTAATAGGATCTATAACAACTCGTTTTATATCTTTCTGTATTATTATCTTTTTTAATTCATTTACAACCTTTGTAATAAATTTCCTGAAATCTGTTTTACCGCTTGATACATCTGCTTTCATTGCCCTAATCTGGTCCGATATTTCCATAATTTCTATCATTTTATTTTCATATGCTTCAGCAAAGCCAATATCCATTGTTCTAATATTATCAAGAAACTGATCTGGAAAGGTATCAGTAAGTATCATCATGCCCTTTTCATTATATTTTGCCCCGTTAGCCAAAAAAATGCTGGACAGAGTTGTTTTACCCACACCGGTTTTACCGGATAACAGATAAACGTATCCTGGTCTCAGACCGCCAGATAATTTGGAATCAATTTCAGGTATCCCAAAATGGCCTTTCCCGGTATTAACATTTTCGTAATTTTTTAAATCAGCGATTTTAATTTGAAATGCATTGCATATGTTAACTTCATTATCATTCAATTCTCTATTTGAAATTAATATTTTTTTATCTATACGTGAATCCATACATTGTGCGTTGAATATTATTAAGTCATTAATGGATGACACATCCTTGGTTATTTTTATTACTATTAAAACTTCTTTGTATGTAACTATATCACTAAAATTATACTCATTTCCAGAAATGCCAGTTATTTTATAATTTTTATAGAAATGCATGTTATGTATATCAAGAGAGAAAGAGTGTGAAACAACACGCAAAATAGTATCAGTATCTATGTCATCTTCTGTCAAAGCGAGAGTGTATTTTTTAAATGTATATAATTATTCCCATTATATATAAATCATTTACGATTACATCTATTATGAGCGTTAAGGGTTAATTACAGTGAGTACTGCCCACATCCCCTATTTTCCTCAATAAGGCAGTAATAAGTTTTTCCATTCTTTTTTGCTACCTTTTTCAGTTTCAATGTTATGTACTGATTTTATATCCCAAATATAAATCTTTCCATAAACACGAATCTTACTATATTCAAAATAGAATAAGTTCCAAAAAAACCTAACTCCAAATGGATACCATAGGATTGCACATTATGATTTATTAAAAATATTTTATTTATATTTACATAAACTTCATTACATTATGTGAATGTTTTGCCAATATTGTAATAACAGTACAGTTATAAATATTTCTAAGTTTTATAAAATTCAAAAATATAAATTTAGCTAAAAACAATATTAATTAAGCAGAGAGGGATCATAATCAGAACATGTTTTTATTGTTATAATGTTTTTACCATTATTTTCAATTGCCTCTGAAATTAATATTTTAATATATTCCATTATTCTGTATGATGAAATTATAAATGTTAAGTGGATAGAGTTGTCCTTAATTGATATGTAGAAATTTCTGAATATGCCATGCTCATTTGTCCTTTTTCTAACTCCCGAAAGAGGAGTGAGATTTAAATGTGATTCATAAATATTATTTTTGTCGGATATGCATTTTAAATTTTCCCCCTCCTGAATTTTTTCATTTGAGAATATAAGCACATCAAAATAATCATCGTCCCCATACAAACCCACGGCCTCAGCAATAGAGTCCGTTTTTTCCAGCATTTTTTCAGTATATGTCATGTTATATCTATCTAATGGAATGGTATACTTTAATACAGATAGGGGTATTTTTTTATTTTTATTTAACAAAAATTTATCTATTCCCGTTTCACTTTTAGTGATCAGGAGATCATCAATAAAATTTGGTATGGTGATATATCTATTGATTATTTCAGATACATTTGATTTATAATCACTGTTGTATCTTAATCTTATAATAAACTTCCCCATTTCGATTGTTGTTTCCAATAAAGCAACACTGGGAATATTGCCTATTTCATGAATTAAATTATATATATTATCTGAAATTAATTTTGTTATCATGAAATACTCCTCCTTTTCAATGGCATTAAAATAGTTAGCAATTAAATCTTCAACGCCCTTATTATTTTTTTTGGATATAAAAATCCGGAAATAATGGTTATCGGGATCACTTCCTAAAAAAACAGACATAGTAACATTGTGAAGTTTTGACCATCTGAATATGTCTTCATAACTATTGATGGCAATTTTAACTTCCATATCAAGTTTCCTGCTAGCTTCAATTATATTCATTAAAGATATAATGTAAATTTTATATTTATAATTAACTATAAATAATTAAATTGGTGTCTCATTCATTTGCAATTTATTTTTATAGTTTGCATTTTTGTATAAAATGAGCTCAGATATTACGCTGAGAGATATTTCCTCGGGTGAAACAGCATTTATTTCAATCCCTGCAGGGCATTTTATTCTTTTCAAGTCATCGTCATTGAATGTTTTCTTCAGTGATTCCAAATCGTGCTTGAATCTATTTACACTTGCAACCAGACCTATATATTTTGACTGTTTTTTTAAAATTTCCTTAAGGTATTCTATTTCCCTCTCATTTTTTGTCAGCAGCACTATATAGCTATCAGTAATATCCATTGATCTGATCTCCTCAATCACATTATCCTTTTCAGTATTTATTCCAGTTACATTTATATTTAGAAATTCTGATAATTTTTTAATGCCAACAAATATCTGATCATCACCCGCTTCCGTAAGTACGACAATATTTATATTATTCAGTGTAGGCTCAATAAAAATGTCAATTGAACCCCCGCATGTTGTATCCATATTAAAATCACAATTTCTGTTAAATTTATCAAGCCCAATTGTGATCGTCTCTGCCTTTTTTTCTTCAATACATTTGATTGCTTCATTCATTACAATATTGTCCATTTTTCTGCTGCCAAAGGTTCCCCTTAATATTTTATTTTCCGATATGAGCATTTTGAATCCGGGTTTTGCTATTGATGACCCTGTAGTTCTAATCACTGTAGCAATTGCATAATCAGTTTTTTTGGACTTTAGATTTACCTGGATATCAAGATAATCATCATACATGTATTAAGAATGTTTTTACATTAATAATATTTTCTCAACGTGCAGATGCCAAATTAATAATAATGAGTAAAAACTCATGTGCTGTTATTTTTTACTGGTGCTGCATTATTTTCAATATTGCTGCTTTCCATCCTTTTCCCAAGCACTTCCCTCGCAAACAGTACAAGGAACGCAGATAACGTAAATGCAATGGAACCGATTAAAAAAACAAAATAAAATGCTGATGCGTCAGGAAATGAAAAAATAGTTATTCCTGCAGTTGTTTTGACCGTGTCAGAAACTGTGTATAATGATAGAATTGTTCCTGCCACTGGGGCACCAACACTGCTGCCCATATATCTGAATGTTCCGTTCATGGAAGTTGCAAGACCCATATGCTGAGGATCAACAGACAGAACAAGGAGATTTATGATGGATGCATTAACAATTGACATTCCTGACCCTATAATGAATTCATCAATCAGAGTTACGCTATAACCTGGTGAGCCTGAAAGCAAGAGAAATCCCATGCCTGTTATCAAAGCACCTGTAATTGCAAGTGGCTTTATTCCAACTTTTGATATAATCTTGCCTGTAACCAGAGAGAATACTATTATCCCAATGGCAAAGGCTACCATAGACAGACCTGTATCGAGAATGGATAGCCCAAAACCAAATGGAGCGGGTGTTTCAAATTTATAGGACAAAGCCTGCATTGATAAATACATGCCCATTCCTGAAACGGCCAAGGTTATATTTGCTACCAGTACATTTCTTTTAGACAATAAATTCATATCAAATATTGCTTCACCACCCTTTTTAAAATAATGCTTTTCATAAAGGAACATTGGAATAAAAAGGGCAATTCCAGCAGAAGCCATGCCCAAAAATAGAGGGGATGTCCAGCCCCATGATGATCCCTCAGAAAGAGATAAAACTATGAGTGCAAGTGGAATCCCAAGTAGAATTGCACCAACATAATCAACCTTAACATCTGGCCTTTTATATTTTGATTCATGAACCTTGTATATAACAAGAAAAGCAAGAATGATGATAAATGGTATTGCAGTGTGATATGTAACCCTCCACCCATAATAGTCAGAGATCAGTGAACCCATTGGCAAGCTGAAAGCAAATCCCACTCCAAACATTCCACTTATAACTGCCTGAGCCTTTGGAACCATTTCTCTTGGAAACTCCTCTCTTACCAGTGCCATGCCAAGTGGCATAATTGTTAGCCCAATACCCTGTACAGCTCTGGCCACCACCATAAATGTAAAATTGGGAGAGAATCCCGTAACAGAGACAGCCCCTGCATAAATAAGCATTGATATGGACATAACCTTTTTCTTTCCATAGAGATCAGCAAGTTTTCCAACAACTGGACTCAGGGCAACTCCAGTTAAAAGATAGGTTGATAAAACAAGGCTCACCTGGTCAACAGTAACATGAAACTCCTCAGCTATTGAAGGCAATGAGGGCGTTAACATGCCCTCAACGTACATTACTGCAACTATTATCATTGATAATAAAGCAAGCATAAAGTTTGCATATTTTTTATCATATTTATATTCCACTTTAACCATCTCTGATGAAACGATTCAATATTTTAATATACAGCAAGGCTATTGCCATCCTGTTGTATTTTTTTAATAAACCGTATACACCTAATTGTTTTAGATTATATAAATATTGTATTATTAACTATTTACTAATAAATTAAATTTTTCCATGTTTCATTATTTTCTTAATTCAGCAATAATAAAAATACATTTAATATTAAAACTGTATATAGAAGAAGGTGAGTGGTATGGATGATTTTAAAAATGTGATTACTGATGCAATGAAACAAATTAATGGTAAATGGGATGCCATTATTATTAAATTACTTGCAGAAAATGACCTGCGTTATAATGAAATTCTTAAAAATATGGAAAATATTACACCTAAGTCTCTATCTGAAAGCCTAAAGAAATTAAATCAAAATAACATTATCAGAAGAACTGTTCTATCTACACAGCCATTTACAGTTATATATGGCCTTACAGAAAAGGGTTCGGAATTGATAAAACATCTGAATGGTCTTGAGGAGTGGGAAAATACATGCAAAAAAAAGAGAGAGTGATATTATTATATAATTAAATTCCCTTACAGGTATATGTTTAAAAAATATATTTCAAGCAAACACTATTACGACAATGACACCATGAATCAGTTTACGGCTATAACAAAACTATTGCTTTTAATATCCATTTTTCTTGTTATACTTTCCATATTCATTTACAGCTTTTTTGAATTTACAAGAAATATTGGCGTATTATTTGATGTGGGTATATTCTTTATAATTATCTCGAGTGTAATTTATGCTATTAATAATATAATGTTTTTCCAGAGTGATAGATTTAAAATTCCGGACAAATTAATTTTATTTTCCTTTCTGATGTTTTTCCTGATTTTTATTGGTGACATATTTATTTCAATATCACTGAGAACAGATATAACATCAGCCATACTTGGAATAATTGGTGTCATTTTAGGAGTTTTGTATTTTTACTTCAAAAGTGATAAGATACTTTCTAGAATATTGATGATCATATCAATTCTTCTTGTTTATATTTCAATGACGAATTTTCCTGCAGACATATATTCTGGCATTTTACCATTTTATTTCAATTCTGCAGCATGGGCACAGGCATTCATTATATATCAAATATTTATGCTTCTCTCATATTTATTCAGAGAAAATAATATAATAAATGATTTCCTCATTAGCGGTGGCAGGGATATTTCTATATTTATATTTGGCATGGGACTCATCATAGCAGGAATTGAACTTGTTACATTTCCATATCTGGGAATAACACCTATTGTCGCAATATCAGAAGAGGTGTTTCTAATTCTTGCTGGAATGGGTGTTCTAATATCAGGTATATTCACAGCACTGATATCATTTATGGACTTTTACTATGAGGTAATAAAGCCAAGAAGATATTTCATGAGATAAAATTATATTTTATTAAGCTATCATAAGGCATGACTTTCGACAGTTTAAGGGACTATTTGAACTTTCAGGAGAAAAATAATAATTTGATTCATATTAGAAACGAAGTGGACCCGGACCTTGAATTAACATATATTTTAAGTGAAGAGGAAAGAATAGGCAAGAAGAGAACAATAATATTTGACAATGTTAAGGGCTACAATATGCCGGTTGCCGGAAACTTTTTTTCAAGTGACAGATACATTGAAAATATTCTTGGCGATTCACCGTATAATGTCGGATTGAGGCTTAAAAATCTCGTGAGATTGCCAGATAATACGGAATCTATGATTTCCAGAGGTCTTGAAATGATGAGAGAACTTGGAGGTATTCGACCAAAACTGACACAGAGAAAATCATCAGAATTTGATGTTGTTGACAAAGTTGATTTATCCAGCTATCCAATTACAAAAAACTGGCCAGGAGATGGTGGAAAGTACATAACAATGCCAATGGTTATTACAAAGGATCCTGAAACTGGGCATAGAAATGTTGGAACGTACAGAATGCAGGTATACGATAATGAGACTGCAGGTATGCACTGGCATATTCATAAGGGTGGTGCAGAACACTTCGGGGAATACAGGAGTGAGTCAAAAACAATGGATGTTGCAGTGGTTATTGGTACTGACCCGCTGACATTTTTTTCATCAATTGCACCTCTGCCCAATGGCATTGACGAGTTTTCCTTCAGGGGGATTCTGGCAAAAAAACATATGGATTTGATCAAGGGCGAAACAGTTGATATAGAATACCCCCGAAATTCAGAAATAGTTCTAGAAGGATATATCGACCCAAAAGAAACAAAAATTGAGGGGCCTTTTGGTGACCACACAGGCTATTATTCACTAGAGGAAGAGTTTCCCGTATTTCATGTAAAAAAAATTGTTCAGAAGAAGAATCCCATTTACATGACCACGATAGTTGGAAAATTATGGCATGAGGATGTGAGGATAGGGAAGGCTATAGAACGCATGTTCCTTCCACTTATTCAAATACAGATTCCTGAAATAGTTGATATGAATATTCCAGAAGAAAGCGTTGTTGCCAATTTAATGATAGTCTCCATAAAAAAGAGATATCCTGGACAGGCTAAGAAGGTTATGTTTTCAATATGGGGTACAGGCCAGATGATGCTTACAAAAATAGTTGTGGTTGTTGACGATGATATAGATATTCATAATATGAAGCAAGTCCTCTGGGCAATGACCACAAGAATTGACCCATCAAGCGATGTTTTCATAATTCCAGGAGCCCCTACAGACAGTCTTGACCATCCTGCAAGAACGTTCAATTATGGGTCAAAAATGGGTATAGATGCAACCAGAAAGGGACCTGATGAAAATTATAATAGAGTGTGGCCAGAAACTCTTAAAATGGACAAAAATGTAGAAGAGAGAGTCGATGAGCTTATTAAAAAACTCAATAACGCAGATAAATAATTATTTAATTCTTTTAAACTTCAGAGCTATAAAATTATTTTTTGTATCAATTGTTTTTTCACAATTTTCAAAATTCAACGATTCCGAATAGTTCCTTGACAGTGAGTGTTTTTTAAACGGCAATATATTTGAATTATAATATTCATTCAAATATTCTATTATAATGAAATATCCATTCACATTCAATCTGGATATGATGTAGTTTATACTTTCTTCCTGCTTTTTCCAGTGGTGAAAAGATAGTGAGGTGTAAATTAAATCAAATTTATTTTCAAATGGAAGTTCTCTGCTACTTCCTTGCAAACAATTGCAGTCAATATTTTCCCTTTTAAAATTCCTTTTCTCTGCCTCAACCATATATTTTGAGGGATCTATAGCATATATTTTTGCATTTTTATGTTTTTTTGCCACCATTAATGTTAATTTCCCGGGTCCTGCACCAATATCAAGGATGGTTTCAGGCGTTATATTATCAAATTCCTCAAGTGCAAAATTATATAGTTTTTTCAACAATCTCCATGCAAATAGTGAGTAAAACGATGTTGTAAATTTACCAAATTTCTCCTCCCCTTCTATATAATAATCTTCCATGAAAGGCTAATATGTTTTTATAATTATAATTTTTCTACTATAGATAAAATTAAAGTGTAATATACAATAATATATCAATGAATGTAATAGTTATGGCTGGTGGACGTGGAAGCAGAATAAGCAATAGAAAAAAAATGCTTTTAAAAATAAAAAATAAGACACTGATTGAAAGGTCACTTGATATCATCCATAACCTGAAAATGAATGTTTACATTTGCATAAGCAATAATACTGACTTTCTTCTAAAAGTACTGCATGATTACAGTATTATAAACGGTTCGGGAGATTATATTACTGACCTTAAAGCATCCCTGGATACTGTTGGTTTGCCTGCCATTATTATGCCTGCGGATATTGTATATTCTGGAAATATTATAGAAGAATTTATAATTTCAGCAAGTAAGATACATGATGGAATTATAAATTTAAAAATCAATGGCCAATTATCAGGTATATCAATATTTTATGAAAAACCCTTGAATAAAATAATTAAATTTAAAGATATATCAATATTTTCTGAATCTTTTTTCAATATAAACTATCCAGAAGATTACAACAATGCCGTGAACTACTTCACGTTAAAACCGTGAAGCTTCCTATATCAACCACAAAGCTTGCCTCCACGTTTGGAATACTGTTCAGGTATTCCATCATGTAGGTATAGGCTTTCATGTCCATAGGCGTAAATTTCCTACGTTCCGTAGGTACCATATATTCTAATATATTTATTGATGCATTTAGATCCCGATCAATAGAGATATTGCATGATCCACAGTTGAATGTTCGTTCTTTCAAAGGCATCTTCTGCCTGTGATTGCATTTAGAGCATACCTGTGATGTGGGTGTATATCTTGGAACAACCTTAGGAGTACGTGATTTTCTCTTTAAATCATCCATTATTCCTCCTATTGCTGATCCTTGAATCTTTCTTCCCCACAATCTCATCCATCCTTTTATGGGATCATTCTGGAATGCAATTGTCTCAAAACTATTTGTTATAATATTAACTATCTTATTTCTAGCATCCTTCTTCTTCTGTGTTATATTATTATACTCTTTATTTAATTTATTCAGTGTTTTATACCAGTTCTTCCCATGCTGTTTTCTACGTGATAGTTCTTTATGAAGTTTTATAGCCTTCCCTGTTAGTGGTATATCTTCATTAATGATTATTCCATTTGATAGTGTTAATGAACTTTTAATACCGAAATCAATACCAATTCCATTATCAGAATGTGTTATATCTTTTATTCCAGTAAATGTTGATATATGGATAAAATAATCCCCATTTCTGGATTCAAGTGTTGCACTGGCTATATCAGCATCCTTTGGTATCTGTTCAATACCGGAAACCTTTAACTTGCCTATCCTCTGTATCTTGATATAATTCCCTGAAATATTATATGTATTTTTATATTGCTTCAAAGGTATTGAGTATATCCTCTTTTTGAAATGAAGTTTTCCAATCTTATTACCCTTCTTTTTTAAATTTGAAAGACCCCTTATGCTATCCTTAGTTTTATCAATAATCTCCTGTTTCATCTGTGATGATAATAACAATATATCTCTATCTTCATAATGGTCCTTTACCTTTATCTTAACTTTATTAATCCTGTAATCCTGATTATAAATATCATCTTCCGATAAGATATAATTATAAAACCACTTTGCCTCAAGAAAGATACGATTAAGATTCTTTACCCTTGTTCTGCCCAGATGTGATATATCTATTTTCAGTTCATAGGTTCTGCATGTCTGTGATTTCCTTCGTTTCTTTGTCTCCGATATGGTCTTTCTGATTGCATCATTCTTCTCAGACATGTTTCTGCTCCTCTATGTATTTCTGTACAACTTCCAGTGTTACTGTACCAACAGATGAAATGAATTTTGATCTTGTCCAGAGTGTTGGGATCCTCTTCTTTAGCCATGGGAACTCTTCCCGAAGTACATGGGATGTATAACCCTTGATGAGGTTTACAATTTGAGTTATGTTTCTCTCCGGTTCAACATCAATGAGAAGATGTACGTGATCTGGCATGACTTCCATTTCAATTATACTATATCCATACTCAGATTCCTTCTCCTTAAGAAGTTCCTTCAACCTGACATCTACACCGTCAATTAATACCTTTCTTCTATATTTCGGACAAAAGATCACATGATACTGGCAACTGAATACCATGTGGTCGTATGATTTATAGGATTTATTAGGCTGTGTTACTTCCATATTATAAAATAGATATTTCATACGATAACATAAACTTTTGCACTTCATCCACATCACAAGCTCAGTGGCTTTCGTGCTTTAAATCATTTGTAAATTTTTATTCCCATCGATTGTGATTGCTTATTGTATGTTACATACGATAGGGATAAAGTTTTTTAGCATGATATAATTAAGGATTACTGGACTTGACCGGGGGGTTAGGCTCCCTCTGTGACCCGAAGCCTACATGCGGGGGCGACTGCCAGATGAGGGCAACCAGGCCTTTGGCAGTCTTCATGGAATCGTAGAGTTTCTGTCCTCTTGGATTGGAGGTTTATATTTCAAATATCGAAGGAGATTTGGAATATGATTTATCGGAAAAATCCGCCAGGCCCGGAAGGGAACAACGGTATTTCGGACTATCGATGCTGAGAGGGTGCGGGGAGGAGAGGAAGTGAAGGACGCTACCAAAACACCTGGTCTGAATCTGGTGTGTCCAGTATTTAGTGATAAAATGTATAAAATAGTTCAGGATCCAATAAATGGTCCTATTAAAATAAATGGGGTTTTTCTGGATTTAATCAATTCGTTTTATTTTCAGAGGTTACGTTATGTAAAACAGCTTGGCATGTGTAACCTCGTATTTCCTGGTGCAAATCATACAAGATTTGAACATTCACTTGGAACAATGTTCATGGCAAACGAAATATCAAATTACCTAAATATAAGGGATGAAAGGTTGCAGATATCTGCATTATTGCATGATATAGGACATACTCCATTCAGCCATTCAATTGAAGATGATTTCTATTCTCTGTATAAGGTTAAACATGAGGATTTAACAGAGGATATTATAAATGGCAGGGGTAATTTTTCTGATAGTGATATATCGGACATTCTTGCAAAATACGGTTATGATGGAAGGGAAATAGGAAGACTGGCTACAGGAAACGACGTAAAGAATAAACTGTTATCCACAATTATCAGCGGTTCCATGGATGTGGATGAGCTGGATTATCTCAGAAGAGATTCAATGTATTGCGGTGTAACAATTGGAAACATTGATTATAAAAGAATATTCAACACAATTAAAATAGAAGATGATAAGATAATAGGTGAGGAAAAATCCATACCAACAATTGAAGCGGCAATAATAAGCAGGGTAATAATGTACAAATCAGTATATTTTCACAAAACGTGCAGGATAGCACAAAAAATGCTTGGCAAATCATATATGCTTAATGATGATAAAAAACCTGATGACCTTAAAATGAATGATTTCGAATTTCTCAATAAATTGTTGAATAATGATAAATCAAAAGAATTAGTCAAAAAAATATTGGCAAGAGATCTGTATAAAATTGTATACAAATCACCATATACAGGAGAAAAATATAATGAAATTTTAAATAAAATGCATGATTTTAATGATAATTCGTATATTGTGGATACTATCCCACCACTTTATTTTAATAAAAAATCCAGACTTAAAAATGATTTTAATGTATATAACAATGGTAAAAAATATGAGATAAATGAAGTTTCCGACATAGTCAATTCCTTAAATAAAGATATAAACAAAAGATCAATAATCGTATCTGTTGACGGAGATAATTATAATAAAATAAAGGGTTTATTAAACTAAATTTTTGATCAACCTATATGCGTTTTTTGATCCTTTATAGGGTATTGAATAGTAATTGTTCAAGAATTGCAAAAACTTATATCCGTGCTTTAGGTAGAAAATGTATGCTGTGTCATTTTTTTCCCTAACTTCAAGTATTGAAATTTTATAATTTCTTTTAATAATTTCACTTTCAATTTTATTTATTAATAAGGAACCGTAGCCCCTACCCTGAAATTCAGGGATTATCGCTATGCTTTCTATATCCATGGATGAATCATCCATTTCTGCTGCTGTGGCATAACCTATTAAGAAATCATTTTCCTCAATGACCAGTGAAAAACTATTTTTAGAATGGACCATTGAATTTATTTCCCGCTTAGAATATGCACCCACATCAAATGCCTTTTGTTCAGCCAGGTAAATATCTTCAATATCCTGATCATTGAAATATCTAATTTTCATACAATATATATCATCTAATTAATAATATTTTTATTGCAGCATTGATGCCACTGAATCAATTAAATTTTCCTCATTGCCATTTATTATTCTAAATTTATCATATTTATTTACAATTTTAATAATATCTTCATCTAAAATTATCAATGCTTCAGGTTCAAGATAATCAATTATTTTTTTAATATAATTTTTATATAAATAATCAAGAACGCTAGAAATAGATACAATTCCATTCAGTTCTGTTCTTCTGAACATTAATTTAAATGTCTCGGTATCCCGTGTTCTCAAAGGCACAAAATTTACAAAATTTATGTTTATACCTTTATTTTTGCATGCTGAAATAATATCAGTAAATTCGGTTTCAAAACAATTATTGGGGTCGTCATCATATTTTAATTTGCCATTGAAATTTATAAATAATATGCCATTTTTTATAACTCTATTTTCAAAATTATAAACGGTAAAATTATCTATTGTAAAGACTAGAGCGGGATCCGAAAATTCAAGATCCTCTTTTTCAAGTCCGCCCTGTACCATCGATTGATCATAAACGTAGGAATTATCCCTAATTATATCTACATTAAAAAGATAATTTATAGCATTATTCCTTAATCCTTTTAAATATGAATCTTCCATCTTTCCCAATTGTAAAATTTTATTTAGTTTTTTATTAGCAACGAATATGAAATGAGGAAATTAATAATTTATCTCAAATTGTAATAATTTTAAAATAATATTCTCCCTTGTTTTATGGCTATTAACCATAATTAAAATTATGATGTGATAAAATAGAGTGTATGGAAGCCATAATAATATGTATGTGGAATAACAATGCAGAGTTTGTCGAATATTACCCTTATTATTCCATATATTCATAAAGTTTATATTTGATTCATATATCAAATTATTACGAATTTAACATATGAATCACACAAAATAACGGGAATAAATAACTTCGAGGAAGACATAGAAATTGAAAAACATGGAAAAATAATAAATATAAGGGGAAATAAAAATTTAAAACTTGAACATGTATCCAAAAGATACAATATTATAGAAGAGAACATAGAAGTTGGGCATGTGAATCCCAATTCAGAAATGGAATACAATGACCAAAAATACAATATAAAATGGGAAGTCAATCAATTTTCGTATATAGATTTCTATGTATATTCAAATGATAAACTAATTTACACCGTTGAGGATGGTTATAATACTTTAGATATACGCACAGATGCTTTGGACTTTATTCCCATAGTTATATACATCTCCATATTATCAAAGAATTTTAGAACAAATAGGAAGGGAAAAATTATAAGGAGATCAATTGTCAATGTAATACCACTACTTTTACCATTAATATCGGCAGTTATATCAACCTATTTTTTATCTTCCATTTCGTTTATTTACAGGATAATGGGCATTACTATTGTTTACTTTATCCTGTACTATTTCATTTTAACTTACCATACCAATCATCAGAAACTTTTCTATAGATAGAATTACCATTATTCTACTGCATGTATGTGATCCTCGCACTATTATACATTAACACCATTTCTTACAATTATGAGGTGCTTTGAGGCTGTGATATCTTCATATACTAAAACATGCAATTCAATAATATCAAATTTAGACTTCATCTACATCGCAAGCTCAGTGGCTTTCGTACTTTAAATTGTTTGTAATAACCTGGATATTGCCCTATTTTCACATATTCTGAAAATTTTTTAATGTTTTATAATTATATTCACTGTTTTATATTCTTTGAATTTTTTTGATCATTTATGTTTCTCCGATAAATTGCCTGAATACTTTTTAATTTAACAATGCTTTATAAAAACTTAACATTTGAGATAGCGCCACGGGAGAGATTCGAACTCCCGATCCACAAGGGAACCAGCTCTCAAGGCTGGCGCCGTACCACTGGGCCACCGTGGCATAAAAAAAATTTTTATAACTTATTTCCTCAATCTACCATTTGATCTTATTGAGGGTCTGCTTTTTGAACTTCCAAGTCTACCATGGCCAAGACCTCTGTTTTTATATCCTGCCGATGTTAATCCCCTGTATACTCTTCCTTTATTTTGAGGCTCAACAATCCATGATATTTTCTTATCATTATATATTGTGGAACTGTCTTTAACAACAAGAATTACCTCGTAGTATTTGTATAAACCGTCTTCACCAACATAGTATGAATTCAACACTTCTGTATTTGGATATTTGTCAGCGGCTCTTTCTTCAGCAATTACCTGTATATTTTTTTTAAGGGTCATTTTTGTATATGCCAATCTTCTTGGTCTTCTTCCACCCATTATTTTAGGACGATTCTGGCCACCCCTTCTTACTCTTGAGCGAACAACAATGTATCCTTCCTTTGCCTTGTATCCTGCCTGCCTTGCTCTATCTATTCTTGTTGGATGATCCACTCTCTCTATTGAGTGCCCCTTTCTCCATGATATCATTCTCTGCTTTTGAAAGCCGTAAATGTCTGATTTTTTAAGATCCTTCCATTCATCCCTTATTAAACTGTAAGAATTCATTTTATTCACTTCAATTTTATACAATATTTGAAAATAATATTTATATGTTATTATATTTCCTTTCTAAAATACCATCTGACATCCTCTACTTAAAATCATTTCGTATTATAGAATGGTGCTCTTATTCTGGGCTCTAATTGGCGGTATGAAAATGCGTTGCAGTATATTTATAAAATTATTAAAAGGTGAGAGACATAAAAAATTAAAAACTTGTTAAACATTGAGTTGCATGAAAGCTATTTCTCTTTTTTCAGGAGGCAAGGATTCATTTTTGTCAAGTATGATTGCAATGGAACAGGGGTATACAATAGATTACGGAATAACGGTAATACCTGAAGAATATTCTATGATGTTTCACTATCCAAATGCATATTTATCGGGGTTTTCTGCATCACTCCTGGGTTTCAATATAAAATATATAAAAGAGAATGCGTTTGAAAATTACATTAAAAACATTTCGGATAAGTATGATGCAATAATCACCGGTGCTATAGCGTCGGATTATCAAAAAGCAAGAATAGAAAAATTATGCTATAACCATAATACAATCGTATATTCTCCATTGTGGAGGCTTAATCAGGAGGATATATTAGATGAATTAATATCCAGAAAAATTAAAGCAAAAATCGTATCTATTTCTGCAGAAGGATTTGTAAAAGAGGATCTTGGTAAGGATATCGACAGTGATTATATAAAATACTTGAAAAATCTATATGAAAAATACAGGATAAATATTGCAGGCGAAGGTGGAGAATATGAGTCTTTTGTTTATGGTTTATCCGATTGCACATTAAAAATCAAGTCACAGAAAATAATATGGAAAAATTCCGGTGGTTATTTGATGATAGAGATTTAACTTTAAAGATTCTCCCATAATTCAGGTCTTAATTCCAAAAAAATTTAATCCGGATAATTTTTGTACAAAAGTATTCTGTAGAGAATTGTTTATCTTTTCAAAAAAGTATATATAATATAATCATAAACTATTAATATATAGAATAAATGTGTAGTTGGTGTAAATTGAAATACATATTAATGATAAGTATAATAACAATTCTTGCATTATTATCGTTTATATATTATATTTTAAATGTTTATTATTCAGACAAATACCACCAGGAAAAGTTAAGAAATGATATTGATATCTCAAAAGCCACAATTGTTGTACCGGTTTATAAGGAAAATGTAACCACATTTAGTTCCGTTATAATGTCAATAAAAAATCAGGGCGTAAAATTCATTGTTGTTGGTGATTCAAGCAATGAACCCTATAAATCAATTACAGAAAAATATGGCGGGACATTCATATTGCTGAAAGAACATGTTGGAAAAAGAATGGCACTGGTTGAAGGCATAAGTCACATTGTTACCCCATATGTTATGCTTGTTGATAGTGATACAGTTTTGCCAGCAAATGCTTTGAAAGACATGCTTTCAAATTTTAAGGATAATATAGGTGGGGTAAGTGTTAATATAAAAATCAGGCAAAACGGAACCAAAATATCCTACGCATCAGAATTTATTGAAAGGGCAAGAGAGGTGGTATTCAGGGCAATGTCCTATCATGGCAGCATATTGGTTGCAGATGGAAGATGCGCAATGTATCGAACTGACTTGATAAAACCATATATGATGTCGGATGATTTTAAAAATAAAAGAATACTTGGCAAAAAAACAATGCTTGGTGATGATATTCAAATAACAAGCTATCTTATTAAAAACAAATACAGAGTTGTAAAAGATTATAATGTTGTCGTTGAAACAGATTCACAGGAAAATTTTAAAAAATTTGTACATCAACAGGTCAGATGGGCTAGAAATGGATGGTACTATTTTTTTAAAAATCTGTCCAACGGAACTACAAGAAGTGCAGGAAAATTTTACACCTTTGAAGTTTTATATTTGTATATAGTTCCCTTTGTTGGTTTTCTTTTACTATTATACAGAATGTATTTTATATGGGGTCGCTTTGGGTACTATGATTCCATGACTATCGAAAATTTGGGTAGAAGGATATTTTTTGAAATATTCCCAATAGATGTGCATTTTGGTGTAAGGCGTTTTGATCCCGTGTTTTTATTTATATTGATGGATAAACTTGCAACGCTAATACTTGGTGTTACAGGAAATGCCCTTTTTATCACTGCGGTCATGATAAAAATACCCAGGGACAGATTGAGAACTCTTGGATATGGTGCAATTGCGATAGCCATAATGTTTCTGGCAAATCTCTATGGATTTTTCACCTTCTGGAAACAATCAAAATGGCTCACAAGATAAAAAATTCAATACGCAAATTCAATAATTTTTATTAATTAAAATTAAAATCTATATTTATTTTTATAATATCATTATCCTTTAAATTAAGTGTTTCCCTCAAATATCTATCTGATATTATCTCTATGATGTCAGTATAATTACTTCTTTCAGGAAAAATTATAAAACATTTTATTCCGTCTATATGGGCATTGAAACATTTTACACCGCCAAAAGTTCTTTCCTTATCTTTAAATCCTTCTATGTGTATACCTTCTGCTCCTCTTATCTGCCTTAGTATATTTTCATATTCAGGTAAAATTTTTATGTTCAATGTTCCATAATACGGCTTAATTTTTAATTTATCATAAAACTGATCCATATACTCTTTTTTTGATATATAATACTTTCCTTCCCCAAGCCCATTTTTTATGTTCCCTTTCATTTCAAAACTCTGATTAATTTCCAGAATTGAATAAAGATCATTTAATTCTTTATATAGGGTGTCAAGTGATTTTTCCATCAAAATAATTTTTTGCTTTCTGTTTTCCATTTTTCTATCAATATATTTATCATCCAGCAATTCGATTATCATTCTTGACGCGGTTTGCTGGCTAACATTCATTTCCTTTGCCAGTTCGTTTGATGAAATGTAAAGTATGTTTTTCTCCCCTGCAATACGCTTTAAGGTTTTAATTGTTTCATATATGGTTGAGTTCATATGTGGTTATAATAATGAAGTATAATATGATTTTTAATTATTTAATTTATAAATATTGTTAATTTTACCCATTTTCGGAGAGTTTTTTAGTGAAAATATAAATAACTACCTTGTCACAATTTATTATATTTATTCATATGAGCTGGATGATATATAACATATCTAATTCCAATAAGAATCAATGCCAATATAAACGAGAATTCAAACATGTGGGGAGTTTACCCACAAACTTTTAAAGTGAAACCATCCTAAGAAATCGTGAGTGGCAGATCTCTATAAAAATGAATGCGCCGATAATTTCCTACCAATAAACTTTTTAATAAAACATGCTATACCCTCCTATGAGCGGAATCAAAATAATTGTTTCTATAAAGCAGGTTCCGGATGCAGACGATTTAAGAATAGATCCGGTCACAAATAATTTAGTAAGGGAAGGAGTGCCGGCCATTATGAATCCACCTGATCTTCATGCTATTGAAGAGGGCTTAAGATTGAAGGAAAAATATGGAGGTACGGTGACAATAGTAACAATGGGACCACCAAAGGGCGATATTTCTTTAAGAGAAGGCATTTCAATGGGTGCTGATGATGTATATCTAGTATCAGATGCTGCAATGGTTGGCTCTGATACATGGTCGACTTCATACACTATTTCACAGGCAATTAGAAAACTCGGTGGTGCTGATATTATTTTATTTGGAAGAAGGGCCATTGATGGTGAGACACAGCAAGTAGGTCCACAAACAGCAATGTGGCTTGGTATACCAGAGGTGGCATATACAGATAAAATTCTTGATATTGATACTGAAAATAAAAAGGTAAAATTGCAAAGAACAACTGAATTTGACACCGAAACTGTTGAAGTTCCATATCCGATGGTTGCTACAGTAAGTGAAAATTCAAATGAACCCAGAGAAGCAACTCTTGAAGGTTTGATCAGAGCAAAGCAATTCGATGTTAAAAGACTCACTAAAACAGATATAGATGCAGACCCAAAACATATTGGTCTTGCAGCATCACCAACTAAGGTTATAAGAGTAAGGCCCCCACCAAAAATGAGAAATCCACAAATAATAACAAATGATGATCTGAACAAAACTGTTGACTGGCTTTCGGAAAAAATAAAAGAATCATCAATCGGGATGAAATCTATGGAAGAAGGTTATGTTAAACCAGAACCTGTAACAAAAATAAAAAATGATGTCTGGGTATATATGGACCATATGAATGGGGAGTTGAATAAAACCTCACTTGAAATACTTGGAGCTGCCAGAAGAATAGCTGATTTGATGGATACCAAACTCGGAGCAGTTGTGGTTGGCGATGCAGTTGATAATATAGTTGATGATGCGTTTAAATACGGTGCTGATGAAGTTTATTATTGCCAGGTTGATGACGTAAAATTATATGACAATGATATATTTAGCAGGGCTCTTGAACTAATGATAGGCAAATATAAGCCCGATGCCATATTCTACCCAGGAACGTCATCTTCCAGAGAACTGGCTTCAACAGTTGCAATTAAGGTAAATACAGGACTAATTGCAGATTGTATTATATTTGATGTTGATGAGAAGGGGCAATTATTATCGACAAGACCAGATTTTGGCGGAAAGGAAACATCTACAATTATATGCCCAAACAATAAACCCATTATGGTTACGACTAGATCCGGAGTGTTTTCTGCCCTTCCTGCAAGAAACTTTAAGGGTAAGGTAATAAAGGAAAAACTCGACGATAAATCCACAAGATTTAAAATAACAAATTACAAAAACATAGAACGCACAAGCGTACTTGCAGGTTCAAAAATAGTCGTAGGGATTGGAAGAGGAATTGTCAATAAGGAAAATATTTCCATTGCTGAGAAGCTTGCAGATAAAATTAATGCAGTTGTTGGTGTCAGCAAACCGCTTGCTGACGCAAACTGGTATCCAAAAGACAGGCAGGTTGGACAGACAGGAACAACTATTAGGCCGGATCTGTATATAGCTCTGGGAATTTCAGGAGCGATACAGCATCTCGTAGGAATACAGGGAGCAAAAAGGATTATTGCAATAAATACCGACCCTGATGCTCAAATTTTCGAAAACTGTGATTATGGTGTTGTGGGAGATATATTCCAGATTGTTCCAGCTCTTGTAAAGAAAATAGGTGATTTAAATGCTTAATTATGATATTGTAGTTGTTGGAGCAGGACCTGCTGGTTCAGCTGCTGCCTTAAAGGCGGCATCAGCAGGAAAAAAGGTGCTTGTTATTGAACGTGGGCCAGAACCGGGCTCAAAAAATGTATCCGGTGCTATGATCAGAAAGGATTTTGTTTCGTCGGTTTTTGGTGATAGTGTCCCATTCGAACGAAAAGTAGATACCCTTAAATTATCATTATATGATAAGGAAAGCCCCGTAAATATCGATTTTCACCCTAATCAGCTTGTTACCACAGGAAGACTGAAGCTAGACAAATGGATGTCATCAGTTGCAGAGAATGCAGGGGCAATGGTAATCAGTAAAACAACTGGACTGAATCTAACATGGGATGGTGATAAGGCTAAAACACTTATAACAGATCGTGGAGAGGTTTCAGCAAAATCCTTCATTTTAGCTGAGGGTGTAAATGCCCTGTTATCAATGAAATCTGGAATAAGAGGCGATTTAAATACTGAGAATTCTGTTCAAACTGTTAAAGAAGTTTATTCAGTGAAGAAGGAAGATATAAATTCTATTTTTGGCTTTCCAGATGAGAGTACAGGAATGTCATGGAGATTTGTTATGACTGATCCTCTGGTTGCAGGTTTTCTATACACATATAAAGATAGTGTCTCGGTTGGAATTGGATCGCCAATTAACCAGCTGGTGGAGAGAAAAATTCGCCCTGAGAAACTTCTTGATGATTTTCTTGACAAAACCGGTTTGTCTGCAAAATTAAAGGGCTATTCATTAAGGGAGTATTCAGCAAAAGTAATTCCAGAAGGTGGGTTCCCGAATATGAATGTTTCAAAGGGGAATGTTTATATTTGTGGAGATGCACTTGGCCTTGTTGACCCATTGACGTTTGATGGAATAAGCCCCGCAATAGCATCCGGAACCCTTGCAGGCACTGCAGCCCTTGAAGGTTTCACTCCAGATATTTACAAATATGAAATGATGAAAAATACAGAAATTTCAAAAATTGCCAAGGAAAGAAAGCTTGAATCTGAATTTATGTCAGGAAATAAAGCAGGTGAATATATAAACATGATTTCAACATTGCTTAAAAACTGGGCCTCTGGAGACCTTTCTGGCATACGTGGAACTATGATTGAGAATTATAAGAATATTATACCAGATATGTTGAGTTTTGTAATAAATATGAGGTGAATAAATGAGACTTGAAGAAAAGTTATATACATTGAGATATAAAAAGGATGAAGAATCACATCTTTCCATTAACGATGTGGATAAATGCATAGAATGTGAAAAAGAGAATGGCAATCCCATGCCTTGCATATCGATTTGCCCGGCAAATGTTTATTCATGGGAGGATAATAAAATAGTTATAGGCTATGAAAACTGTGTTGAATGTGGTGCCTGCAGGATAGCCTGCCCGTACGAAAATATACACTGGGAGTACCCAAAATTTGGAAAGGGTATAGCTTTAAGGTATGGATAAATAGATTTTGAATATATATTTTTTATTTTACATAATAATAATTATGGATATTATGCATATATTTTAATAATTTGGCCTGTTATTTTAACAAAGGGTTTGTATCAAGGTATAACTTATCATGCATTTCTATCATATTATCAAAAATGTTTTATATAACTTTCAATTGAAGGGATAAATGGCATACTCTATCTTAAAATGCCCCGTATGTGGGACAGAATACAATATTGACCGTTATAATTATCTATGCGATAAATGTGGCAATATACTTGATGTAATACAGAAGGATATCAATGAATTTAAAAAAACAGATTACAAGGGTGTTTGGAAATACAAAAACATAATTCATCCCGGACTTGAGCAAAAATTTTTAATTACAAAAATGGAAGGGGATACAAATGTGTACCATCATACCAGAATGTCGGAATACTCTGGAGTTAAAGATGTTTATATGAAACATGAGGGTGAAAATCCAACTGGCTCATTTAAAGATCGTGGAATGACCGTTGCTATTTCTGAGGCTATGCGCCTTGGATTTAAAAAAACACTGTGTGCATCTACAGGAAACACATCTGCCGCTGCGGCCAGCTACAGTGCTTATGCCGGTATAGAAAGTTATGTGTTTATACCAAGTAAGAAAATATCCAAAAATAAATTAATGCAGGCATATTCATATGGGGCCAACATAGTAAATATAGATGGTGATTTCGACACTGCCATGACCAATCTAAAAAACACACTGAAACAGAGAAATGATTTTTATGTGTTAAACTCAATAAACCCCTGGAGAGTTGAGGGCCAGAAAACAATAATATACGAAATAATGGAACGGATGAAACCAGATTTCATATCATTTCCTGCTGGAAATCTTGGGAATACATCTGCATTTGGTAAGGCACTGATGGAAATGAAAGAAATGGGCACAATAGACTATATTCCAAGACTTATAGCTGTTCAGGCGGAGGGAGCAAGTCCATTTTACAATTATATAAATAACCATGAAGATGTCCTGCATACTGTTAAAGCTGAAACAATTGCAAGCGCAATAAAAATAGGAAATCCTGTAAATTACATTAAGGCCAAGAGGTCCATAGAATTTACAAAGGGCATTGTGGAGAGAGTGAGTGATGATGAAATTATTCAGGCTAAAAAAGTTATTGATAGGTCAGGTATAGGCTGTGAGCCAGCTTCAGCGGCTTCTCTGGCGGGAATTAAAAAACTCAGGGATAGGGGGATTATAGACAAATCTGACAAAATAGCAGGCATATTGACGGGAAATCTTTTAAAGGATATGAACACGGATATTGAAATAAATATGCTCTCCCTCGAACAGATAAAGTAATTATCTTTTTGAATATATATAACAGGATTTTACAAACCTTTCAGGTATTTTTTTATTTGATGGAAAATATAAATGTGAGTATCCAGCAAGTATGTTTTCATTATAATACCCATCATATGCATTCACATTGACATCGTATGCATATTCATTCTCATTATCATACCGGATCGTTGAATAATGAAATTCATGGCCCCTTATTTTCATGCCTTTTTTAAACAGTATATTATCATCCCTTGATACAATATTCCGATATCCAAGAGTTAAACCCTTCAAGGTAACACTGGCATTGATTAACCCAAGCATATCGTATTTTTTATTGTCCATTTCTATGGTTTTTGATAGATACATATATCCTCCACATTCTGCAAATACGGGCATACCGCTCAATATTTTTGATTTTATATCGTATAGGAACTTTTTATTACTGGAAAGTTTTTCAGCGTATATTTCTGGAAATCCACCACCGATATATATGCCATCAATATCTGGCAGTTCATTTGAATCCATTGGGCTGAAATATTCAATTTTTGCACCATATTTTTTTAGCAGGTCAAAATTTTCATTATAGTAAAAATTGAATGCCTTATCATATGCAACACCAATAGTTACATGGGTATTTCTTGATTTATGTTCTTTTAACCTGTAATTCAGACTGGCTGTTTTTCTGGAAATATTAATCAACTGATCCATATTTATATCACTGTTAATTTTCCCTGATAAATATGATAGAAATTCTTTGCTGTGGTATTCTTCTATAAATGGTATGAGCCCGAGATGCCTTGAGTTTAATTTTAATTTATCATCTTTTTTAATGCACCCAATTACCCTTATGCCAGAAAGTGTTTCTATAGAGTGTTTCGCAATTGAACAGTGATAATTGCTTCCTGCCCTGTTTAAAATTACTCCAGCAATTTTGATATCATTCCCCATATCTTTCAGGCCATTAATAATTGCAGCCGATGTTCTTCCCATTGAAGAGATGTCAAGTACAATTATCACAGGCAACTTCAAAATTTTTGCTATTTCCGCTGTACTTCCTCTTATGCTTTTTTCTGACCTGCCATCAAATAGGCCCATTACCCCCTCAATAACTGCTATATCGGAGCCAGTGGATCTTTTGGTAAAAATATCTTTTACTGTATTCTCAGAACCCATCCATGTATCAAGATTTTCTGATTTTTTTCCAGTAACATATGTATGGTACCCGGGATCTATATAATCAGGGCCCACCTTGAAAGGCTGAACTGAATAACCCCTCTCCTTCAATGCAAGCATTATGCCAAGACTGATTGTGGTCTTGCCTGATCCACTGGATGGAGATGCGATGATAATGCCATTATTTTTCATATTCAAATACTGATATTGTAATATCTTTAAACTTTTCTTTTTTAACAATCTCCCTTCCATTATTGGAAGCTTTGCGTGCAGCGGCATTTGATACTGAATAGGCTCCAGTGAATTTATAAACCATCTCTGACCGATCTAGGGAATATGCATTCAACTGTTCATTGCTGAAAAACTCAAGCTTGGAATTGTAATGCTGTGATAATCTTATTATATCAACATTCTCACGCTTTATGTCAATAGTTGCAATTGTCTGTATTGCATGAGTGTACAGGTGATATTTATTAAATACGTATAATATGGATTTTCTCATCTCATCATATGTAGCCGATGTGGAATAACCCAGTCCTATAACCAGTATCTTTGGAACCATGCATAATATATTTTCATGTTTTTCTCTTGAGAAGGTTATGAGAATTTTTGGTGTGTTCTTTTCATTTAAGTTCTGTTCTTCTATTTTCAATGATGTTTTATTTATAATTTGAGCTCCGTTATTTTTTAATATTTCAGCTGAAGTTTTTGTCAGCAATTCTTTATTTATAATTTTCATATTATAATGATATGCGATATATTCCGGGGAAATGATATTATTTGAATCAGAAGCTGTAGTTATCACCGGTTGATTGCCAAGTATTTTTGATATATTGATTGCAATATCATTAGCTCCCCTGTGGCCTGATAGAAGGCTTATAGTAAATTTTGATGCATCATCTATAACCACAATCCTTGGATCGATGAATTTGTTTTTAATATAAGGGTTTATTAAACGAATGGTTGCGCCAGCGGCCATTATAAACACAATACAATCATATTTTTTTATTATGGTATTTAAAATTGTTTTAATATTGTCAAAAAAATGTGCATGTATCTGACCCTTATACATGTGCGGAAAATATAAATCCACATTCATTGAACTCTGGATTTTTTTTGCTATATTAACCCCACTGTTAGTTATCCCTATAACCGCGATCTTTATAGAATTCACAGAATGAAATGTATATGTAATTTATATTTCTTTTTATTAAAAAATAAAATTAATAAAATTCTTCAAGGTCTGTTTCTTTTAACTGGTATGGTTTTGTGTCCTTGAGATTATATTTGGATAAAACAACATCTGCATCCTCATATACGGGTGCCTGAACATCATAGAGTATGCCAGTAGGTATGCTATTCGGCTGGTCGCCCCACATTGATGCAAGCTTATAAGCTTCATAAAAGTCTTTGGGATTGTTGTCCTTCATATCATATGTTGTTTTTCTAAAGAAATCATAGCTGTTTATTTTATTATATGTTACACATGGGCTCAAAACGTCTATAAACGAAAAGCCTTTGTGCTGAATCCCTGCTTTTATTATATTTGCCAGAGACTTTATATTTCCTGATAAAGCTCTTGCCACAAATGTTGCTCCAGCTGTCAGGGCATAATGCAGTGGATTAAACGGCGGTTCTATATTTCCATCAGGCGTATCCTTTGTTATTCTTCCCACAGGTGTTGTGGGTGATGCCTGTCCAGTTGTTAAACCAAAGACCTGATTATCAGATACAATATAGGTTATATCCACATTTCTCTTGGCAGCGTGATAAAAGTGCTGTGTACCTTCAAAAAATCCATCACCGTCACCGCCATACCCAATAACTGTCAAATTTTTATTTGCCCATTTTATGCCTTCTGCAACTGGAACGAGTCTACCATGCAAACCGTGAAACCCATATACATTTATGTATTCAGGCATGTTGCTTGAGCATCCAATTCCCGATGATATTACAGCGTCTTCTGGTTTTATATTTAATTCAGACAGAGCCATTGAAATGGCCCTCAACTGTGAATAATTACCACAGCCTGGGCACCAGTCGGGACTTACTTTTCCTTTATATTCATCCAATGCTATCATATTTATTCCTCCAATATGGGTTTACCCACTATTATATTCTTCAGCGTATTTTCAAGCTGTTCTGGGAAAAACGCTTCCCCATCATATTTCCCAACAAATTTGGTATCAATCAGGAATTCCTGTTTGATCAATTTATTCAACTGTCCGGAAAAATTATTTTCAACCACTATTATTTTTTTATTCTTTATGTATTTTTCAATGTCGTGATTCATTGGGTATACATGGTCTATTTCTATTGCACCAACCATTATGCCATCATCTCTCAAGCGGTCAATGGATTCTTCAACAACACCTTTGGTTGAACCCCACTGTATTATAATATATTCAGCGCCATCCAACTTATATGTTTTTGTGGGGGGAATGTTTTTTAAATAAACATCCAGTTTCCTCATCCTTTTTTCCATAGAAAGTCTCCTCTGTTCTGGATCGGTAATGGTATCACTCACAACCTCACCAAGTTCATTATGCTCATCTGAATCTTCATTGTGCATCAATCCCTTTTGTCCCGGTACTGCCCTCTTTGAAATACCATCTTTGGTGAATTCATATCTCTTGAAATTTGGATCATTGTCCTGAGCTCTCAGACCATGTTCCATCTCATATTTAAGATCAAAGCTAACGGTTTCTATATGTTCTGCCAGGTAAAGATCAGAAACAACGAAAACTGGCAATTGATATTTTTCCGCAAGGTTAAAAGCCTCCTTTGTCAGATTGAAAGCCTCTGTCACATTTCCTGGTGCAAGAACTATTTTTGGAAAATCGCCCTGGCCTGCTCCCAGTATCTGATTTAAATCTCCCTGCTCAGTTTTTGTTGGCAATCCAGTTGATGGACCCGGCCTCTGCGCCTCGTAAATAACAAGAGGGACTTCTGTCATAGCAGCCATACCAACAGCCTCAGTCATCAAAGCGAACCCTCCTCCGGAAGAACCGGTCATTGTTCTGACACCTGCGTAATTTGCGCCTATTGCTCCATTTATAGCAGAAATTTCATCCTCTGTGATTTTTAGAAATACATTAAACTTTTTGCTATGATCGGCAAAAAATTGAAGAACGGATGAGGCGGGTGTCATTGGATAGGCAAAATACATTTGCATGCCCGCATTTATTGCACCAAGACCAACTGCACCACCACCATCTATCATGTACAATTTTTTCTTCTCAACTTTTATATTTTTATATAATTTGTAATTGTTTTTATAATATTCATATCCTTCTTTGGCTGCACCAATATTTGCAACGATTAATTTTCCCTTGCTTGAAAATATTTCTCTGATAACCTGTTCATAGATGCTGAAATCCAGATTGAGTGCTGCCATAACTGCACCCAAAGCGACAGTATTTTTAAGCAATGGATTGGTATCATATTTGAGGGCTATATCTCTTAAGGGTACCCCATAATATTTTACATCATCATATTTTTCATAATTTGTGATCATTGAATCATCAAATATTGCAATTCCATTGAGCCTTGATGCTCCACCTTCATTTATGTTCTTTGATGTGTGTCTTTTTAAAGCGTCCTCGTTCAATGCGATCAATATATCAAGTCCACTCCCTTGATTTTTGACAACTTCATCAGAAGCTCTAACCTGATACCAGCTTTGTCCTCCTCTTATAAGGCTCTGATAGTAATTGTATGTTGTAATGTAATAGCCACTCCTCGACAAAGTTTTTGCCAAAGATAAACCGGATGATTGTACTCCATCACCTGCAGATCCGCCTATACGTATAATTATATCATTCATGATTACTATGATTTTATAGTTGTATTTAACATTACGCAATTATGTATTAATAGAATATGATTTTATATGAATGTATAGGGATTACATAATTATAATATTTAAACTTTATCTATGATATGTTTAAAATGATTTTTTTTATATTGTTATTAATAAACTTTTTTATTAAGACGAATAATTTCACTAATACATTTATGATATTTTTACTTGTTTCTACGCATATTTTTTATTTTGAATTTTTAATAATACTTAAATATTATTAATTAATAACCCTCTACAGGGGAGCCTTAAAAGCTGAGAGGATAGGGATCGACCCGTGGAACCTGATCCGGTTAATACCGGCGGAGGAAGATGGCTATGAAGTATATTATAAAAGTAAATGG
This sequence comes from Thermoplasmata archaeon, assembly GCA_021846395.1. Classification (GTDB taxonomy): domain Archaea; phylum Thermoplasmatota; class Thermoplasmata; order Thermoplasmatales; family Thermoplasmataceae; genus Acidiplasma. The sequence continues at coordinate 39,575 of JAJZXB010000010.1, forward strand.
TGAATTTGAATGTTAACCCGAAAGCAGCATTTTATGCTTCTTTCCAGTGCTTCAGGATTAACATTCTGGGGAATGATTGCTACACTAGGTCCGCTGACAGCAGCGGGTTCATTGATTGGTACTTTACCTCATGGAATGAAGGTACTGATCCTTCTTATTGGACCGATATTTGTTCCTTTTGGAAATTTTATTACGGGTCTTTTATCTGATATTATTGGAAGGAAAAAAATATTCATTATAACCATGATGATGTATGGTGCAGGAATAATAGTGATTGCATTGAGTCAAACATTCATATTGCTTGCAATAGGACTTATGGTGGCTGAATTTGGAGTTGGGGGTGAGGAGATTCCATCACTGTCCCTTATATCAGAGGATTCGCCAGTATCACAGAGAGCAAAATGGCTTACAATAATAGCTAATTTTGATAATATTGGAAGTGCCGTTATTGCAGGAATGTTTATTGTCGTGACCAACACTCTTTTTGACCGCGTTTTACTTTTGGTATCCGCAGTAGTTTTAGTTATAATTATGATAATTTCAAGGATAAACCTTCCTGAGTCGTATAAATGGCTCGAAAGTAGAGATAAGGAAAAATCTGAAATCCAGAAATCTGAACTTTATATAGATACTGAGGGGATAAAATCAAAAAAACCGTCATATAAACTTAGCCTTTTTGTATTACTGTCAATAGCAATATCACAGTATACAACTTTTGGCTTGATGGCTTATATAATCGGTCCGTATGAGTTTTCTGGTACCTATACCAATGAAATGATAATATTTATCGCTCTTGTTGGTGCTTCAGTGGCAGGATTTATTGCAGCTCCTTTGATCTCCAGGGGGAGAAAATTCTTTACATTATATTCATATTTAATTGGTTTCCTCAGTACGGTAACTATACTGGCTTTTGTCCCATTACTAAACAATGTATTCATTTTTTATCCATTATTATTCATAAATATGATGATGAGTGAGTTTGCATGGGCTTCCAGAACCACACTTGAACCGGAACTGTTTCCAACAAAATACAGGGGCACACTAATAGGAATTGTTCGGCTTGGTCCAATGATTGTCTATCCTGTTCTTATCTATCTCACTAGCAGTCTTAATTTATATAACTTTATACTCTTAAATGTCCTTCTATGGGCTCTAGGTGCAGCTGGTGCAATTACATGGTATGTAAAAGGACTTGAGACAACGAATATCGATATAAATTATCAATAAAATATTTTTTTTAATCATAAATTTAATATATGATATTACAGATATATTGTGGATTCAATGAATATAAATATGGAAGAAAGTATATCAAAATGGGAAAAGGACGTTATAGATACATCAAAAAATAATAAATTACTGTATTTTGATAACACTGGTTTTTTAAAAATTAAATCACCGGCAATGAATTTTCTTTTTGATGACCTTGTAAATAAAGATAAAAAAATGTCTTTTCAGGTCAATAGTGAAGAATCCAGAAAAAGAGATGAGATAATACTATCCACAAAAGAAAAGATTATTCCTGCATTGAGGAATATATATTACAAATCTCAAAATTCCATAAAGGAACATGGATCGGTTTCCTTATATCTCTCATTCGGAATTCTCAAATGGGGTGAGGATGCAGAAAAGCCAATTGAAACTCAGTTATTTTTTGTTCCTGTGGAGATGACCAAAAAAATTTATGATGAATATTACATAGAATCCGTTGCAGGTGATATATTTTTTAACCCCGTTCTCAAGGAAAAACTTCAAGAATATGGAATTAAATACGATTTCAATTTTAATGAAAACCTCAACATAGTCGATGCAATTAAAACATTTAAAATAACAATAAAGGATATAAAATGGACTGTTAAAAACAATGCATATCTTGGAATTCTATCATTTACAAATAACATCATTTACAATGATATAAAAGAAAACCATGAAAAAATAAAAAATAACGAGTTAACCCAGGCGCTTGCTGGTAACTTTGAAATTGTTAAAAAGATAAATTCCATAATTCCACACAATATAGATTATAATGATGTGATAACTATAATGGATGCCGATTCAAGCCAACTTCATGCAATACTTGCTTCGCAGAAAGGAGCCAGTTTTATTCTTAATGGGCCTCCAGGAACGGGGAAAAGCCAGACAATCGCAAATATTATTGTTGACTCAATAAAAAATGAAAAAAAAGTGCTTTTTGTCAGTGAAAAAAAGGCGGCCATAGATGTTGTTAAAAAAAGACTGGATGATTATGGGTTCTCAGATTTTATTCTGGAATTGCATGGAAACAGGTCAAAATCAGATATTATTAAATCCCTGTACAAATCAGTTGAATTAAAAAAAGATACAAAAAAGAATATAATACCCAAGGATAGATTTACAGGCATTTTAAATGATTATGTATCCAGCATGCATGAAAAAAGAGATAATGCAGATATCTCTGTATATGATTCCTGCAATGGCATAATAAAAAACAGTACGGATATCGATGTAGATATAGGGGAAGAAATATTAACATACTCCACTGAAGAACTTGATAATCTTGAATTTCAACTTGGAGAATTTAATGATTATACTGATTTAATAGAAAATTACTATGAAATTCCAATAGGTTTTAACATAGAAAAATTTAAAGATATTAAGGAAGAATTTTATAAAAATCTTGAAAACTTCCAGCAAAATACAGAAATTTTGATAGATAATGTGCCATTGATTGTGGAAACAACAGATATTAAATTAAACAATATTGATGATCTTAAAATGCTTTTCAACCTGTTATCTGTTATGGATGATAAAATTAAACTTAATAATGACCTGTATTTCGATAAAAAGTTTGTAGACAATTCATATGAAATTATACAAAAACTCACGAATTTAAAAAATGAATACAGTAATATGTATGACATAATTAATAAAAAAAGATCTGCCAAAATTCTTGATATTGATTTAAACATGGCTTATGACGTGCTTAAAAATAGATATAGATCCAAATTAAAAAGATTATCCTCAGAATATAAAACTTTTGTCAACCGGATAATGGATATTTCAAATGATAAAACCAGAAAGGGTTATGATGAAATACTTGAAGATGTTGAATACGCATTGGAAGTTAAACGAAAATATGAGGAGATGGAAAATATCAAAAAGAAAATGCATAATGAATTTTCAGAAGATGATATTGATCAAATCACACTGGCTAAAAAAATTCTATCACTGTTTCCTGACGGTAATATCAATGACAAAATAAAAAGAATTTTGTCAGGCAAAGCGGATATTGAGGGAATTCTTTTCGTGAAAGATCTGTACACTAAATTAATTAAAAATATGAATAATATTTCAGCTCTTTTTGATCCAGAGACTGTTATTAAATTAAAAAAACTAGATTTTTCAAATCTGAACCAATGGGCCCTGAATTTACTATCATTCGATATGGAACGCTATCTCAAATTATATGAATTGATAAAAAACACTGAGAAAAAAGGCATTAGCATTAAAAATGCACTTGGAAAACCGATTCACAACAATGATATTTTACGTGGATTTTACTATAAGTTTTATCAAAAGTTTGAGGAATATTATGTTAAAAATGATGAAATTTTAAGGGATTTCAATGTCTCATCTCATGAACGATTAATTAAAATGTTCATCGAATTTGATAAAAAAAGAATGGAAATTTTTAAAAACAACATAATTTCTGATTTGAATTTAAGAAAAAATGAGTCCCTAAATAATAACCCTGAAGATATTATGATAATAAAAACGGAAAATGCCAAAAAAAGATTCCAAAAACCATTAAAAAAATTATTTCCAGAAATTTCAAATATTCTATTCAATATAAAACCGTGCTTTATGATGAGCCCCATTAATGTGAGTTCCTATATTGACAAAAATCTGTCATTCGACATTGTTATTTTCGATGAGGCTTCACAGATTACCCCTCCTGAAGCCGTTGGGTCATTATTCAGATCAAAACAGGTCATAATATCTGGGGATACTCAACAGTTGCCACCAACAAATTTTTTTGAAAATGTAAACTCGAGCAAATATGACGAGAATTATGTGGTGCTTGACAATATAATGGATCAATTTGATGCCCTTGGCCTGGAAAAAATATCCCTGAAATGGCATTACAGAAGTATAGATGATAAATTAATTGCGTTTTCAAACAAGTATTTTTATGAAAATTCTCTCGAGACATTTCCTTCTGCATATAAAAATCCAGCAAATTCTGGGATAATATTTCGATATATTGAAGGGAAATATGGACGCGGCAACACCCGAGCAAATCTGGCTGAGGCCAATGAAGTTGTCAAAATAATTAAGGAAGAAATGAACAGCTCAGACTCCATTGGCGTGGTTACCCTAAGTGAAGCACAGAGATCGATGATTGAAGATATAATGGATGAATATGCCAAAAACGATGAGGTGTTTTCAAAAATAATAAACAATGATGACATATTTATAAAAAATCTTGAAAATGTTCAGGGTGACGAAAGAGATGTAATAATTTTAAGCATTGCCTATGGAAAGGACAATGAAGGGAAAATTACCATGAATTTTGGGCCATTAAATACTGTTGGCGGTGAAAAAAGGTTGAATGTTGCAATCACAAGAGCCAGAAAAAAGGCCATTATAGTGTCGTCAATGAAGCCAGAGGTTATTAAAATTCCTCAAAATTCCATTGGAAAGGGGCCAGAATTATTAAAAAAGTATATGCAATTTGCATTGTATAATGAAAATGATGTTCTAAACAAATTTTCAAATACGGATGACATTATAAATGATGTATATAAAACTTTGAGAAAGGCAGGGTTCAAGGTTGACAAGGATGTTGGGTATTCGAGAAATAATATACCGCTTGCTGTTATGGATCCATTCGATGATAATCATTATATCCTCGGAATAGAAACTGATGGGAACATTTATGCAGGAATGAAGACGCCTACAGAAAGGGAAAGACTTAGAAAAAAGATACTCGAAGACAGGGGATGGAATTTTTACAGAATCTGGTCAATTGACTATATAAAAAATCGTGAAAGCGTAATAAGAAACATAATAAACACGATCAACAGACTATCTGCCCAAAATGATAGTAAAAAGATAGTCGGCTAATAGATAATGGGATGTTTAAAATTCAAAAATTTTTTTAATAGATTTATTTATATTGTTTGTTATAATATAAAATTGCATGAGAGGTTTTAATGAATTGGTGGATATATTGCATGCAATAAGCAATGAGTGGATCCCTTCACAAAGAATTCACGACACTGGCATAGGCAGAACATTAGAATATTTATTGGGAATAGAAGAAAATAATTTTCCAGGTCCTAATGGAGAAAAAGTTGAGCTAAAATCAATAAGAAAAAATTCCTCATCAATGATTACCCTTTTCACAAAATCACCAAAACCTTCTGAAACAATTAAAGAAATCCTCAATTATTATGGCTATCCAAGCAAGGACGATCATTCTAAAAAAATACTTCATATAGATTTGTATGGAAACAAAATTACTGATATAAAAGGAAAACCTTCATTGAAATTATGCGTAAGTCCTGACAGAATTGATATTGAAAATATATCTGGGAAGGAATTTGGGGGATGGACTTACGAAATGCTTAAAAAATCCTTTGAATCAAAAATGTATCGAATATTATTGGTAAAAGCTGATACCAGGGGAAGCAGAAACAATGAAGAATTCAATTTCATGAGGCATGGGTTTTAATGGGATTTTCATTTGAAAGATTTATTAAATTAATTGAGGATGGCATAGTAAAGATAGAACTTAGACTTGGGCTATACACAGAAGGTGTTAATAAGGGAAGGATACATGATCATGGAACTGCCTTCAGAGTATTGGAGAGAAACCTTCAAGATTGTTTTGCCTATAGAGACAGAATAATGTGAGGCGGTATAAATGGAATATAAAAATAAATTGGACTGGAATTTCATTAAGGAAAATACAAGAGAATATACCCATATATATCATGATTATCCAGCAAGGATGATTCCACAGATTCCAAGAAAACTTTTAAATATGTTTCATGAAAATGAAAATAATTTATTGTATGACCCTTATTGTGGTTCGGGAAGTTCATTGGTGGAAGGATTGCTAGCGGGATTGAATGTAATTGGAACCGATATAAACCCTCTGGCAAAACTTATATCTGAAGCAAAAACTGACTATTCAATCAATCCATTGCATCTTGAAAATGAAATAAATAATTTTGTTGATTTTACCTTAGGCATTTCAAATAAAAATATAGAGCCGGTAATAATTGATAAAGATAATTTATCATTCTGGTTTAAGGAAAATGCAATAAAAGCATTGAGTTATATTATTGGATATATAAATACAGTAGAAAATATTAGCATAAAAAATTTTTTCAAGGTTGCAGCCAGTGAGACAATAAGGGAAAGCTCAAATACAAAAAAAGGCGAGTTTAAGTTGAATAGATATTCTAACGAAAAACTTCAAAATCACAACCCATACGCATTTAAAATTATGAAGGAAAAATTGTTTAGAAATTTAAACGGCTATAAGGAATTTTATAGGGAAATGGTTGAAAAAGAATGCCATCCAGTTTCAAGAGTTTATACGTTAAACACTGAACATAAAATTCCAGAAGATATGATAAAGGCTAATTCAGTTGATATAGTGATAACCTCACCCCCTTATGGAGATTCCCATACAACAGTGGCATATGGGCAATATACGAGATTTTCCTCGGAATGGCTGGGATTATGGGAACATAACATTGATAAAATTTCCATGGGTGGAAAAATACTTAAAGATTCCATATCATTCAAATGTGCTTCTCTGGATAATGCCATTGAAGAAATAGAAAAGGTAAAACCTAAAAGGGCTTTAGAAGTTATGTCTTTTTATTATGATCTTAAAGAATCCATAAAAAATATTTCCGGTGTAATCAAACAGGATGGTTTATCATGCTATGTTGTAGCTAATAGAAGGGTATCCGGCGTGCTTCTTCCCACAAATGATGCAATAAAATGTTTTTTTGAAGAATATAATTTTGAATATATAGATACATTCACTAGAATAATTCCTAATAAAAGAATGCCACTAAAAAACAGTCCATCAAACATAATGGGAAAAACAGAAGAAACAATGAATAAAGAATATATTATAGTAATGAGAGCTCTTTAATTATCATATATATTGGATAATTCTACTCTATTTAAAATAAAATAAATAAACTCTAAAAGTTAATATCACGCTGGGAGGGAGATTTGAACTCCCGAGCTATTTCTAGCAATAGATTTCGAATCTATCGTCTTACCGGACTAGGCTATCCCAGCAACCTGCCTATATTTCAATATTATTTATATATTTTATTTATGGATTCAAATTAAGAAAAAATAGCAATTCAGTATTTCAAAAATTGATATCCCCATGAATACCATAAATTTATCAACTAAAGTGTTTTCGTTTCGAATAATTTCATATAAAATTAGAGTTGTTTTTCCAGCTCTTTTTTCATGCATTTATCCATAATTACCTGCATGTTATTTTTTTCAGCAAATATTTTAGCTTCATCGTTTATTATCCCTTCCTGCATCCATATTATCTTAGCTTTTCCTATTGATTCCCTGACAATATCGGTTACAAATTCAGGTTTTCTGAATATGTCCACTACATCAATATTATGGTCAATTGATTCAATATTTTTATACGCTTTTATTCCAAGCCATTCTTTCAATGCGGGATTTACCGGGATAATATTGTATCCGTGGTCCAGCAAATATTTTGAAACAATAAAGCTGTAACGATCTGGTTTGTCAGAAATGCCAACAACAGCTATATCCCTATACTTTTCCAGTATCTCCTCAATTTTCATAAAATATAATCCTAACTTTTTATTTAAACTTTTTATTTAAACTTTTAATTTAATTATATTTAAATACATTTTTGCAATTAGTTAATATGTTTTGTCCTAAATGTGGGTCACTCATGATACCAAATAAAGGTAAATATATATGCAATAATTGTGGGCATGAAATTTTAAAAAATGGCCAGAATGAGAGAATTACAGCAAAAAGTTCCGATAAGGAAGTTATAATGGTAGCAGAAGAAATAAGTGGAGAGCCTCTCGACAGTGATGCAGTTTGCCCAAAATGCAGTCATACTGGTGCATATTATCTATTGAAACAAACCAGATCTGCAGATGAACCTGAAACAAAATTTTATACATGTGCTAAATGCCATCACAGATGGAGAGAATACTGAACCGTTTTGAATTTTCATTTATCAAAAATCCACAGGGTTTAATTCTGGTTTATTGATATTTCCTGATATTTCTGCAAGAGGCAGTTTATTGTCATGATTAAAAATCATTATCATATGTTCATTTATTGCTTTTTTAAGAAGCTTTTTTTTCATTCTAAGTGAGGAGATTGGATATGAATCTATTGCAGTAAGGTAATATGGTTTTATATGGAAAGCCGATGGAAATAGGTCTCCACCGTATAAATATTTTTTAGAACCGATAGAAACAATAATTGCCTGGTGTCCTTCTGTATGGCCTCCAGTGAAAATAACACTTATATTTGAATTTATTTTTTTCGTTCCATCAATTCCGTTCATATTTTTATATATTCTATGTTTTAAATAGCTACCTCTTGTGAATTCATTTGGATTTCTAAATGCTTTTATTTCATTGTTTTGTACAATTATTTTTGTATTTTTAAATAGCTCATTTTTAGAAAATGCATATCCTGAATGATCAAAATGAAGGTGTGAAATTATAACATAATCTAATTTTTTAACGCCATGCCTTTTCAATTCATTTAAAAGGTCATATTTTTTATCGGGTTTAAAATTTTTTATAAAGTTGTCTGAAAAAGTATTTCCCATTCCTGAGTCAAGAATAAATTTGTGCTTTTCCGTGTCAATAAAAGGAATGTTCAGTGATAAGCGCAATTTGTTATTTGAATCATTAAAATATTTTGACCAGAGTGCTTTTGGAACAACACCACAATACGCACCAGCATCTATCTCATATGTCCCATCATGGAGTATTTTTAATTGATCCATATTACATTATCCATATACTTAATATTAATTTTATTAATAGACAATTGATTTCATATAAATATTTATAAGTCCTGATTGCATTATATTATGGATTTAATATGGATAAATATGATTCATCGCAGATACAAATACTGGAAGGATTAAAAGCCGTCAGAAAGGTTCCGGGCATGTATATAGGTTCCACCGGCCCGGAAGGGCTGCACCACATGATTTATGAGGTTGTTGATAACTGTATTGATGAATCGATGGCGGGATTTGCCAGCAAGATCAATATTGTCATTTACGGGGATGGAACAATGTCTGTAGAAGATGACGGCAGGGGAATACCTGTTGATATACATCCTAAATATAACAGACCAGGACTTGAAATAGTCATGACAGAGTTGCATAGCGGAGCAAAATTTGACAAAAAGGTATATAAAGTAACGGGCGGGCTTCATGGCGTTGGGGTTCATGTCGTGAATGCATTATCAGAATATCTTCTTGCAATAGTTAAGAAGGGCGAGGATATATACTATGAAAGATTTGAAAGGGGAATTCCTGTTTCCGGCTTAATAAAAATTAACGTTAATGATATCCATAAAGATGAAAATTTAAAGGATATTGTGGTTAAATATCCCGAACATGGGACAATTATAAAATTTTACCCTGACAAAGAGATATTTGATAGTACAGATTTCTCGTACAGCACAATAACGGATCGTATCATGGATCTTGCTTTCCTTAATTCAGGTATTACAATCAGCCTTAACGATCTAAGAAATAACAAAAGCGAAAATTTTCATTTCGATGGTGGCATAGTTGAATATGCAAGATTTTTAAATCAGAATAAAGAAATAATAAATAGGGAGCCAATATATTGCAAAGAGGAAGTAAGTGATTATACTGTGGAATTTTCAATGCAATACAGTAATGACATAGCGGAAATTGCTGAAAGCTTTGTAAATAACATAAAAACACCAGAAGGGGGGACTCATTTAACTGGATTCCATACAGGAATTTCAAGGGCAATTATAGATTATGCAAAATCAAAAAACCTGATTAAAGGTGTGGTTGCAATAACAGGTGATGATACAAGAGAGGGACTTGCTGCAGTACTTCATATAAAAATGTACAATCCCCAGTTTGAAGGACAGACAAAGGAAAAACTCGGAAACAGTTCAGTTAAAAGTGTTGTTTCGTCAATAACAGAGAAATATTTAAAGGATTACTTTGAATCATTTCCTCCAGTGGCTGAAGCCATAATTAAAAGAGTTTTAGCCGCAGCTGCTGCCAGAGAAGCATCAAGAAAGGCCAAGGATTTAATAAGAAGAAAAACAGCTCTGGAAAGTGGAAGTTTGCCTGGAAAACTTGCTGATTGTTCATCAGATAATTCAAAGATAACTGAAATATATATTGTTGAGGGAGATTCTGCAGGGGGTTCGGCAAAACAGGCACGTAATAGAGAATTCCAGGCAATCCTTCCATTGAGGGGGAAAATTTTAAATGTTGAAAAGTCCAATGATAACAAGGCTCTTGAAAATGAAGAAATAAAAAATTTAATAACTGCTATAGGAACCAACATAAAGGATAAGTTTGAAATTAAAAATTTAAGATATGATAAAACAATCATTATGACTGATGCTGATGTTGATGGAGCCCATATAAGAACCTTACTGTTAACATTTTTCTACAGATATATGAAACCTCTGATAGAAGATGGCCATGTTTATTTTGCACAACCTCCCTTATTCAGAATTCAGAAGGGGAATGATATACATTATGTCTTCTTCGAAGATGAAAAGGATGAACTCATTAAAAAACTGGGGAATAATGTTATTATCCAGAGATTTAAAGGTCTTGGAGAGATGAATCCAGAACAGCTATGGGAGACCACCATGAATCCTGAAACAAGAAAACTCGTTCAGGTTTCCATAGAAGATGGGTATTATGCCGATCAGCTTTTCAACATTTTGATGGGCGAGAAGGTTGAGCCGAGAAGAAAATTTATAGAAGAAAATGCAAAATACGTTAAAAATCTCGATATATAAGGTGAATAAAAATGCTTATGAAACCAATTGAAGAAGAAATTAAAACATCGTACATAGATTATGCAATGAGTGTGATAGTCAGCAGGGCAATACCGGATTTTAGAGATGGCTTAAAACCGGTTCAGAGAAGAATACTGTATTCAATGTATGAACTTGGGATATCACATGATAAACCATTTAAAAAATCTGCGCGTATAGTAGGAGAAACAATGGGTAAATACCATCCACATGGTGATGTTGCCATATATGATGCCATGGCAAGAATGGCACAGGACTTTTCATTGAGATATTTACTTATTGATGGGCAGGGAAATTTTGGATCAATTGATGGTGATTCTCCAGCCGCCATGAGATATACCGAAGCAAGAATGCAGAAATTATCCGAACATATGATTCAAGATATTGAAAAAAACACTGTTGAATTTATGCCAAATTTTGATGGTTCTCTTGAGGAACCTATATACTTTCCATCAAAGATACCTCAACTGTTGATCAATGGCACATCCGGAATAGCAGTTGGAATGGCAACAAATATGGTACCACACAATCTCAGTGAAGTTCTTGATGCAACATTATACGCAATTGATAATGAAAACGCGGAAATAAATGATCTGTTGAAATTTATTAAAGGTCCTGATTTTCCTGGGGGAGGAATCATATACAAAGGAAGTGAAATGCTGGATATATACAGAACAGGACGCGGGAAGGTTATATGTCAGGGTGAATATATAGAAGAAAAGAAAAAAATAATTATAAAAAGTCTTCCATATGGAGTGAACAAAGCACTGTACATACAGAATGTTGCAGAACAAGTAAAAAATGACGTCCTGTCAAATATAACAGACATAAAGGATGAAAGCGATCGTCATGGTATCAGAATAGTAATAAAGGTTAGAGATGATGGGAATAAAGGACTTACTGTAAACCAGTTGCTGGAACATACATCACTTGAAACATCCATTAGCGTAAATAATCTTGTATTGATTGATAACCAACCCAAAACAATGAATCTTATAGAAATGATCAGGGGATTTGTAAATTTTAGACTTAACATTATTAAAAAACGATCAATATTTGATGTTAATAAATTAATGGAACGAGAACATATTTTGAATGGTTTGAGCATTGCACTGAAAAACATTGATCTGGTTATAAATATAATCAAATCATCGGAAACCGTTGAAAATGCAAGAACGTCATTGATGAGTAAAATTAATTTATCCGAAAAACAGGCTATAGCAATACTTGAAATGAGACTTCAGAGACTAACAGGACTTGAAATTCAAAAAATTGAGAATGAGCTTAAATCAATAAAGGAAAATATAATAAAACTCAATGAAATAATAAATAACGAAAATAAAAGAAAGGAAGTTTTGAAAATTGAGATGCTGGAGATAAAGAAATCATTCGGCGATGAAAGGAGGACAAAAATTCTCGAGAGAGGCCTGTATGAGAGAAATGATGAGGATCTGATACCTAATGAGGAATCCATTATTATTTTAAGCGAGAATGGCCTTATTAAAAGGGTTTCATCTGAGGAGTACAATGTGCAGAAACGTGGAGGTAAGGGAATTATAACTGCAACAAGAAAGGAAGATAGCGTCAAAAGCATATTATCATGTATGTCACATGACCTGATATATTTCTTCACAAATACTGGGAGAGTATTGAGTACAAAGGCTTACTCAATTGAAAAGAAATCAAGAATGGCGCTTGGAAGTACGGGTAGCACATTTTTGAAACTTGTAGACAATGAAAAAATAAAACAAGTCATGAAATCTCCAGAAAACAATAAATCAAATCTTATTATTGTAACTAAAAATGGCTTTATCAAAAAAACTCCTGTTAAGGATGTGCTAAATATGAGAGTGTCCGGGTTAAAAATTATTAAGCTGGATGAAAATGATGAAGTTGTTTCTGTATCAGATCTTGAAAAACCATCAAAAATATTCATTGTAGCATCAAATAATAAGGCTGCAGTATTTTTAAGCAGTGAGGTTTCTCCAACTGGAAGGTCTTCAAGGGGAGTAAAATCAATGAAATTAAACGGTGCAGAGGTTATAAACGCTTTTCTCGTAAACGATGACGACACAATTATGAATATTACAGAAAATGGAATAGGAAAAAGAACAAAGGTATCTGAATTTTCAATTCATCACAGGGGTTCTACTGGTAATTTATTCTTCAAGGAAACTGACAAAACAGGCTCAATAGTTACAGCAATTCCAGTAAATAAAGGAGATGAGGTTCTGATTATAACTCGCCTCAATAAGACAATAAGAATACAAGTTGATGGCATAAGAATTGCTTCAAGGGTTACATCTGGGGTTAAACTGATAAATATTGACGAAAATGATTGGGTTGTGGCAGCCTCAATGTTATAATTTTAAAATTTTTTTATTTGTGCCTGCATTTTAACTTTCAATGCTGCATGACTATTTACCAGAAATATTTATAAAATTATATTGCATTAGCAAGAATGAGAATTTCTCTTATTGGTGCAGGGCATATTGGAAAAGCAGTTATTGGAATATTGAATGATAACAACAATTATTTTTTGAGTAAGTTTGGGGAAGAGCCGAAAGTTATAAGTGTTTCAGACTCTAAAAATACAGTGTTCAACAAAAATGGTCTGAACCTGAATGATGTTTTAATGTATAAAAGCAAAAATGAAATGAATGAACTAGAAACATCAATTAAATTTGATGAAATTTTTGATCTTGACTCGGATGTAATAGTGGATATGTCCCCTGCTACAAAGGATGGGATTTTGGGTAAGAAGAATTATATAAGAGCATTCGAAATGGGAAAAAATGTTGTGACAGCAAATAAGGCCCCGCTTGCATTGCACTGGAAGGAGATTATGGAATCTGCCAGACAAAATAAAAAAAAGATACTGTATGAAGCATCGGTTGGTGGAGGTGTTCCACTTTTCAACTTAAATCATCACAGTTTGAGATCATCTAAACTTATTGAATTTAAGGGGCAGGTCAGTTCAACAATAAATTATGTTTTAAATCAGGTTATAGGCGGATTAGAATTTAAGGATGCAATTAAAACCGCCCAGAATATGGGTATAGCGGAAACTGATTACCATGACGATACACAGGGACTCGATGGGGCTAGAAAGACGGTAATAATAGCAAATGCCCTTCTTGATAAAAATCTAACGTTAAATGATGTGGAATATGATGGTATAGAGAATCTTGAAAATGTTGAACTTATGAAGCAATCTGGAAAAATATACAGGGTATTATCACATGTTGTTAATCCCGATAGGATAGAATCCAAATTGTTTGAAATTGATTTAAAGGATTCACTGGCATGCCTTGACCCACTATCCATGGGGTATCTGGAAAAAACAGACAATAATGATGATATTACAATATTTGAAAAACACGATGGTCCGCTGGAAACAGCTGCACAGGTGGTTAATGATATACTCTTGCTTATGTGAATTGTCCACGCTTAAATTGCGAGATCTTCTATCTCACCCACAGAAGATGGCACAATATTGTCGCCAGATATTGTATGGCCTATAGATTCTATTTATATTACATTTCATAAAATTAATTATTTTTGTTTTATTTCTGTGGATAAATATATTGAAACCATAAAATAGAAAGAATGATGGAATGCAACATCTCAATAGATAAATAAAGAAGTGTGAATTTTTAATAACAAAATAATCCACTCGAAGATAAGCTTATAACCAATTCTAATTTTATTAAGTTCATAAAGTCATATTAAAAAATAAATGCAAAAATATTGAAAATACCTAAATAAAATTATTAAAGAACCCTGTTGAAAAGTTCAAGCCTATCTATTGGGAATTTATTTATCCTTGTCTTTAACTGAACTTCGATGGATCTTGCAAGGGCTATAGGTATTCCTGTTGATGGTGATTCTGCAACTCCCTTTGCCATATCTGTGAACCCGGAAGGGTTTTCAACCAGTTTTGTATGAAATTCTGGAATTTTATCTGCTGTTAAGAGCCCAGAATCTGTTATGTTTGTGGTCAATACCTGGCCATCCTCTGAATATCTTATCGTTTCACATAGAACTTCACTTATGGCCTGAATAGCTCCACCCTCTATCTGGCCCATTATATTTTTTTCATTGAGTTTCTTTCCTATGTCATAGTAGGAATATATTTTAATTGAATCGGGGTCATGTGGGTCAGAGGTTACCATGTTGAAATTTGGAGTATATTCATTATAGTCCACTTTATAATAATAAAGTTCGTCAAATTCGTTATTCAACAGAATGTCCTTATCATATTTGCCAAATTTTTTAATCGCATCCTTCCTAAGCAGTTCAGCGGCCTTTATAAGTGCAGAACCGTGAATTATTGCTGACCTTGACCCCCATGTACCCACACCCTCCTTCAATATTTCCGTATCGGGAAGTTCAAGGATGACCTTATCTTCTTCAACGCCAAGTTCCTTATTTAAAATGCTTCTTGCAAAGAGTTCGTGTCCCTGCCCATGAACATCTCCACCAAAATATACATGAATGATTCCACCCTTTACAATCAAGCGGCATGTTTCACCTGGGGCAGCATCCTGATCAAGCATGAATAGAGCTATGCCAACATTCTTTTCCTTTGCCTTTTTTTCATAATCAAAATATTTCAATGCATCCTCAAGCAGCGATTTTGCAGGAGTCTTGAATTCCAACCCCAGTGGTGATTTAAATGGGGCGTCTATTGCATTTTTCAGTCTTATTTCAGCCATATCCATGTTGAGTTTATCTGCCAGAAGATCAATCATTCTTTCCATTACTATTCCTGCTTCTGGTTTTCCAGCTCCCCGGTACCATCCGTTCAGGGATTTGTTTGTCAAAACATAATGGCCGTATAAATGAGCTTTTTCAATTTTATATGGGCCTGTCATAAGATGAATAACATTTCCCAGATCATCTGATGCTGTGTCAACATAATATGCACCATTGTCTATGTAAACATCTCCATCCAATCCCGTTATTTCTCCATCATTTTTTGCGTACACGGTTATGTCTGCCCTTATGCCTCTTCCACCATGTGCAGAATTTATGTGCTCGGTTCTTGTCTCTATCCATTTTACCGGCTTTTTATATTTCATTGAGGCATAACATGCGGCAATATATTCGGGATACATAGCTGCCTTAAGACCAAATGCGCCCCCTGTGTCAACATGATGGACAACTATATTTTTTTCTGAAATTCCAAATTGCGATAATGATTTTACAAAATAATTCTTTAGCCTGTGAATTGACTGGGATGAAACGTATATATGCAGAACACCGTTCCTATAGTCAGCTATGATTCCCCTTGTTTCCATGGGGTTTGCCAGTACCCTGCCAATATCTATTGTATCCTTAACCTTTATATCATATTTAACTTCAGACTCATCAAAAGTTTTGCCGGTTTCAGTTGTCGATAGTATGTTATTTTTTAATCCAAATATGGGCTTGCTTTTTAAGGAAGCTTCTATGGTGGTTACTGCATCATTTATGGGTTCGTAGTCCACATCTACACCTTCAATAAGATCCTCACTTTCGTACCTATTTTCTGAAAAAACAGCTGCTACTGGTTGACCCACATACCTGACCTCATCAATGGCGAATATTGGCTCAGCATTATCATCATTTTTCATGTTGTAAAAACCCTTTATTTCCAAGGCATTGAGACCGCCAGAAACGGTTTTTATTCTTGCATGGGCATATGGACTTCTTACGACCGACATGTAAAGCATATTGGGGAATTTCAAATCGTCTATATACTGGCCAGTACCATTTACAAATCTATCGAGATACATGGATCTCCTCCCTTTCCTTTATATTTTTATTAGCCTTTTTTATTGAATCTATTATGCTTCTGTATCCAGTGCATCTGCACAGGTTTCCCCTGAGATTCTTTTTTATATAATCATCATCTACTTCCTTATCCCCTGCATTTTTTAAAAGGTAGAAAGATTCAATAATCATTCCTGGAGTACAGAAACCACACTGAAGTCCCTGTTCTTCAACATAGGCATCCTTTATTGCATCAAGTTCCGGGTCTTCGTGCTCTATGGTTGTAATTTCATGATTATTTGCCTGCATTGCAAGGACTGTACATGATTTTACCGATTTTCCGTCCATTAAAACTGTGCATGCCCCACAGTTTGATGTGTCACATCCTATATGTGTTCCTGTAAGGTTTAATTCGTCTCTCAGGAAATTTACCAGTAACAGCCTTGGTTCAATATCTTTCTTATATTGTTTTCCATTTACTCTAATATTTACCATCATTTTGAATCACCATATACTTCCTTTAAACCCTTTACAAATATATTCTTTAGAATTTTTTCTTTATCTTCCTTTGTCCCGTTATAGTCATCGTCCAGTTCAATTATATTTGAAAGTTTATTGAATGCCTCTTCGGATGTTTTGTCATCTATCTTTTTGCCGATAAGATAAGTTTCGGCTTCTTCTGCTTTAACTGCAGTTGAGGATACGTTTGTAAGTGCAATGCCAATATCCTTCACAGTTCCATCGGAATTTAATTTCATGTTTATTGCAACTGCGAATACTGCAAAATCACTGGCAAGTGTTGTGTATTTGAAATATTTGCCATGATATCCTGTATTTTTTATACTTATTTTTGTGAGTATATCATTTGAATCCAGGGCTGTTGTATATGCATCCTTAAAAAATTCTGATGAATTTAATGTTCTTTTGCCACTGGAATTTGTAATCTCAAACTCAGCATTCAATGCAAGCATCACTGCAGGCATATCATTTCTTGGATCGGCTTCACATATATCTCCTCCAATGGTTCCCATATTTCTTACCTGCGGGTCCGCTACCTTGCCGGCTGCGTCAAATAAAAGTGGGCAATTTACGGAGATTGTGTTACTGGCCGCAACTTCAGCTGTTCTTGTCATAGGGCCAATTTCCAAGTTGTTATTATGTTTAATAAAACTGAGCCCACTGATATTGGAAATATCTATAATATTCGGTATAGAGGTAAATCTCATCTTCAGTAACGGAATTATACTCTGACCTCCTGCCAAAATTTTTGAATCGTCTTTGTATTTATCCAAAAGCTCTTCAAGGCTGGCCATATCTGATGGTGCAAAATATTGGAATTTTTCGGGATACATAGGAAATTATAGTAAATAGTTATATATAAGTTTTATTAATAACTGCAAAAACCTCTCAATCCATGATTTAATAAAATATGACCATGTTGTTGAATCGTAAGCATTACTATATAGAAAACCTATTTTATATATAGTAAATCTTTTATTTTATTTATTGATAATAACAGTTAAAAAAAGAAAGGAAGGTGCGTATATGATTACAATGGTAGCGTTTAATATGGAGGGGACCTTAATAAAAAATAGAAATTCGTGGAATAGTGTAATGAATGCACTCTCACAAAATCCATATTTCAATATCAATTACAGTTTTAATTATTTATATAGTAACTTAAATAATAAAATAAATATAAATATGAACAACAATGAATTAAATGATATTATAATAAACTCATTCAACTACCAAGCCATATATGAGGGGATAGATGATACAATTGATTTGTTGCACCAAAATGGAATAAAAGCTATTATCATTACAACTGGTGTTAAGCAATATGCGAAACTTATGTCAAAACAATATAGTTT
The DNA here is from genome assembly GCA_021846395.1 of Thermoplasmata archaeon. Classification (GTDB taxonomy): domain Archaea; phylum Thermoplasmatota; class Thermoplasmata; order Thermoplasmatales; family Thermoplasmataceae; genus Acidiplasma. The sequence goes on from JAJZXB010000010.1 coordinate 58,300, forward strand.
TGATGGGTATATTGGAAATGAAATTAAATCGGTAAATGGGAAAATAAAATTTATACAGAATATTGATCCTTTAAAAAAGGGAGCTATATTGAATAAAATAAGAATGAAAAGGGGTTACAGAAAGGACAATATACTGTCAATTGGAAGCTCTATTATGGACTTGTCCATGAAATCCTCATCTGGAAAATTTATAGCATTTAACCCGGATAGCAACGAGGTTAAAAGATGTGCAGATTTGGAGGTGGAATCAAACAGTGTGTATGACATATTTAATTTAAAAATGATTGCATAACTTAACTATAATTTTCTCATCATTATATTTTTAACGGAATGATTTCTTGATTTTTCGAGAATAATATCAGCTCTTCCCATTGTTGGAATTATATTATTTATAAGATTTTTTTCATTGATCTCCTTCCATATTCTATTTCCTCTTAAAATGGCCTCTTCATCATCGATATTGGCATATTCATTGAAATATGAGTTTTTATCCGTAAACGCTGTCTTTTTTAACAATAAAAATCTCTGTATAAACCATTCCCTTAATGAATTTAGTGATGCGTCAATGTATATTGAAAAATCAAGAAAATTGGATATATGCATGGTGCTCCCCTGTTTTTCCTGTAATATATTTAAACCTTCAAGAATAACAATATCTGGATTTTTTATTTCCTGATACCTTCCGGATAAGATATTGTATTCAAGATGGGAATAAAGAGGAATTTTCAGTAGTTCTGTTCCAGATTTCAAGCCGATCAGGAACTTGACCAGGCTTTTTATATTATAACTTTCCGGAAAGCCTTTTTTATTCATTATATTTCGCATTTGCAAAACCCTATTTGGATATAGAAAGTTATCAGTTGTTACAATTACAACGTTGTATTTTTCCTTCGATCTTTCCAACAATGTTTTCAATACTCTTGCTGTTGTACTTTTACCAACAGACACACTCCCTGCTATACCCAGAATGTATGGAACCTTGCGTGATTTTTGTCCCAGAAAATCATCCCTGTAGGCATGAAGATTTCTGTGTGAACTATAGTGCAGGTTAATAAGTCTTGATATTGGAAGATATATTTCGCTGATTTCACTTAATGATATGGGATCATTGAGTCCCTTTAAGTGTGTCAGATCCGATTTGCTGATATTAAGCGGCATCTGGTCACGTAAATTGGACCATTTACGCCTTGTAAAGTTGAGGAATATTTCATTGTAGTTGTGCATATTTGATATATTATCATGTATTAAAGGATTTATTCATTGAAACAATATTTATGGATAAAGTTGATGAATGCAATATATTATATATTTTAAAAAAATTAAACACAATGACGTTTGTTGTCTTTTCAGATGACCTTACTGGTGCCTCGGGCATTGCTTCTCTTATTGGAAACAATTCGGTTACGGTTCCATTTTATAATATAGGCAGAATAGACTTAAAAAAATATGATTGTGTTTCAATAGATATGGAAACCAGGGACTCAAAACCTAATTATTCTGAAGAATTGCTCAATAAATTAATTAGCAGATTTAAAGATATGACTATTGCATTCAGAATTGATAGTACATTAAGAGGCAATATAAAAGAATATTTAACTGTTTTAAGTGAATTTAAAAAAATTATTATCACCGATACAATACCTGAATACAAAAGATTTACGAGAAATGGGTTCACAATAATGGGCAACAGTAAAATGGATATTAATAAAATTATTCCGGATAAGCCCGCAAACAAAATAATGATAATGGATTCTGAGAAATATAGTGATTTAAAAAAAATCGCATTCAAATGCATTTCAGAGAATTATATGCCTGTTGATTCTGGTATTCTTATAAAACTGTACTTCGAAAAGTCAGTAATTAATAAATAATGATGATTCAAATGAATAGATGTGCAATAATAATTGGAACTCGAAGAAATCAAACTCTGGAACAGATCAAATCCATGCTGAATAATAATATAAAAATAAAAAAAGAGAGTGATGAAATTGGGAATATTGATTTATATTATTTTACAGAAAACAGCTGGAAAAATCTTAACTTTCCTGAATTTCTTAATAAACTGAAAAAATATGATGCACTTGTATTGAGTGGTGGATTCACAGCCTATACATTGTTATATGCTTCGGGTTTTATTTGCATAGAAAATTTCGGATCTATTTCACCACTGATCTCTACCGGCCGTATAAAGGGTGGAATTCTCGATGGTAGAGTTGTAATATTAAAAGGTGGTAGCATTGGGGATAAAAATATTTATTTAAAAATTATTGAAACTCTGGCCGGCAACAGTAAATGGTAACGGTATGGTTTCCTGTGTGGCTATTCATAAGTTTAATGTAATTTATAAAATAAATGTATAATGAGTCATCCTTTTACATACACATAGAATTGAGAATTCTTCTTCAATCGCCTGTCCTATCCTATCGGATGAGGGTCCAATTCCTATAGATGTAAAACATAACTGCTTGTTGCCAATTTATTTAATTCATTATTTAACATATCAAAAGCAGGATTGTACTACTTATCTATCGTATTATCAACAATTCACCTTTAATTGCCCTTTGTTACCCCAAATAATTGAATTTCATGCTCATAGAAGTTTACAACAATAACGGTGTAAGTTTCCATTTCTCTCTGTTTTTCAGGAATTTTTTTGCTTTCATATCCGGTAATCTCGGTTACCAATTTTGGAATATTATTAAAAAATAAATTATTATCCATGTGTTATAAATTAAATATACAAATATCAAAATTTTTAATTGGTTACTATAATTGGATGAATAAGAAAATTTTTGCATAAATTACCCTTTTATGACAAATATGTATAACATTTAAACAAAATAATGACATTATAGAGAATTTCTAAAAACCTCAGTTTTTTGGAAGCTTTTTAATTTGTCAATTCCGGTGAACTACCTCACGTTAAAGCTGTGAAGCTTCCTATATCAACCACAAAGCTTGCCTTCAGAAGGAATATTGTTCAGGCATTCCATCATGGAGGTAGAGACTTTAAGCTTCATCCACATCACAAGCCCAGTGGCTTTCGTCCTTTAAATCGTTTGTAAAATTCTAAAGATTACGGAGCAAAGTTTCCTGATATCACAGCACACTCAATACATTGTATAGCCCTCTTTTATCACCTGGCGTTGATAATAAGACTGACTTTATCCCATATTTTGCGAGCTCGTCACAATATTCTCTTAAATTCTCAAAATCCACGTATGGTTGTTTTATTTCCTCTATTGTTTTGGTATTTTTTTTGGTTTTTATGATAATGTATGGGATTATATTATATTCATTAAAAGCAGATAATCTTTTTATATCTCTTATATTTAATCCAAGATAAAAATCAGCATTTGCCTTTAATCTTTTGTGAATCGTCAAATCGTTTTTAGAAAAACTCAGAATTAATCCCGTTTTAATATTATTAGTTCTGGATATTTTAAGAACGGCCTCGGATGTCAAATCATTTATCTCGTTCCCGTACTTAGGCATATCGCCCATCGTAAATACTATTGATGAATCTATATACTTCGCTCCCTTTATGACAGACCGGATATATATTTCTTCAACACTATTCAGAGTTTGATTTATGATTATTTCTTTTCCTTCATATCTTTTTCTTAAAATATATCCGATCAATAATGGTGGTATCTTGGGATAGCCAAGAGGGTTATCAGGTATATCGAATCCATCATAATTTTCAAGATTCTGTATTTCTTCATTGATGTTTTTTTCCTTTGTAAATGGATATATTTCTGCATATAATTTCATTAGGCATGTTATACGATTATTGATATAGATTTTTTGTTTATATTTTAATAAATGTTAATTTAGAATTGAATATTATTATCAGTAATATATTTGAGCTCTGGTTTGCAATTTTATTCTTAAAATCAGCACCATCAATATACTCAGAAATACGTACTATTTTTTTAATTTCGTTAAATTTTTGTAATATAATAATCAAAAAAATATAATATCAAAATATCGTGGAGAGACATTATTACAGCTATACAAATATTTTTAACTTAGAAACACATTTTATGAAAATGAAAAAAACGGATAGTAGCTTTGGAATCATTATATACAAAATTGAAAATGGCATAATGGAATATTTATTTTTAAAACGCTCTGGTGGATGGCTCGATTTCCCAAAAGGTCATATGGAAGACAAAGAAACTGAAATTCAGGCAGCCTTAAGGGAAACACGGGAAGAAACAGGAGTTGAATTACATGACACCGATCTCGATCCAGAGTATGAATATATCCTTGATTATGTTTTCACCTTCAATGGGGTTAAAATTTTTAAAAAAGTAAAAATGTTTCTTGCCAAAATCAGTTCAAAAACGTTAATAAAAGTTTCAAATGAACATACAGGATACGTGTGGCTTGATTATGATAATTCGTACAATAATCTTAAATTTCAGAATCAGAAGAATATGCTAAAAAATGTGAATGCCCATTTAAATAGTGTTGGTAAATAACTTATATTTAAAAATTTACTTTTTTTTGAATATTTTCAATTCCTTAATTTTTATTATATACAATATTAAAATTTATGGTGGTGTATAATTACAACAATAAACCATTGCTCATATTTTATGAAACCACGAAAGCTTGTGATCTAGCGTGTAAACATTGCAGAGCATCTGCAATAAAGGAGGGATTGCCAGATGAGATGTCCATTAATGAAAGTGTAAATTTTGTTAAATCAATAAAAAATTTTGGTAAACCCTATCCTATATTAATACTCACGGGCGGAGACGTCCTCAAAAAGAGGGGCATTGAGGATATATTACGAGCTGCAAAGGAAAGCAACATACACGTTTCAGCAAGCCCAGCTGTGACGGATTTGCTGGATGATAACGCCTTTTATACGTTGAAGAAGCATGGTGTGCTTTCCATATCCTTGAGCCTTGATGGAATGAAGGAAAGCAATAACTGGTTAAGAGGGTATGACTGGGTGTATGATAAAACAATCAAGTCCATCGACCTTGCAAAAAAACACAATATGCCGGTACAGATCAACACTGTTGTTTTGAAAAAGAACATTATGGAGCTACCAGATGTACTTAAACTGATTCTGTTAAAAAATATCAAGACGTGGGAGGTTTTCTTTTTAATCAGAACTGGAAGGTCAATAGATTTTGAGGATTTAACACCTCTGGAATATGAAGATGTAAATCACTGGCTATATTATGTAACCTCCTATAATCTAATTATACGAACGGTAGAATCTCCCATATTCAGAAGAATAGCATCCGAAAAGGAAACATATCATGGCACATCCTTATATAAAAATCTGATTAAAAAGACTCATGAACTGCTGGGTAAACCTGAGGGGAAACCATATGTTCATCTTGAAAAAACCAGAGATGGCAAGGGCATAATTTTTATTTCACATAATGGTGATGTTTATCCAAGTGGGTTTTTACCAACAGTAGTGGGTAACGTTAAAAAGGAGTCTATTGTAAATATATACCAGAATAACAATATCTTACAGAGATTGAGAGATTCCAGTAATCTCGATGGGTTTTGTGGTTCATGCGGGTATAACGATGTTTGCGGGGGTTCACGTGCCAGAGCGTATTCTACATTCAAAGATATCTTCGAATATGATCCTGCCTGCATTAACACATATAATATATAGTAACAATTTTATAAATATTATTATGGATCAGAATTAAACGCTAAAACTACAACCTCTCAAGATTGGCATATATGAATTTTCTATTTGTATATTTTTTTTTATTATTTCAACTTATACAATGGTATTCAGAAAACTCATAAATGAATTATATTTCTTTCTAATGTCAAAATTCATTGGAATTATGCAGAGTTCTATATATAACATATTTACAGGAAAGGGCATGTGCATACAAGGAACAGAAACAACATATTATTGCCATTATTATCGACATAATTAATTGGTAAAATTAAAGAAATAATTTAAAATTAGCTGTTAGAATTTATAAATGTAATTATTCTATAATGAATTCAAAAAAGTAGTAACTAGCAGTTACGAATTAAAGTCTGTAGTGATTCAGCCAGCACCTGAAAGGCAGGTCAGATGATTAAAGCAGTAAATCCCCCACTCCTGAGACGAAGAATAATATCACACAATGAGTTTGAGGTAAAAACCGGCTATCGTGACAATTATTCCTATGCCAATCATTACCGACATCCAGAAAGGGGCTTTTCCAGATGTTGTTTTACTGATGAATAAACCCAAAATACCCAGTGATACATATGAAAATGCCAGAGGTATTATTAAGTTATTCTTAATAATTAATGATGGAAATAGGGGTATAAGGGCTCCAAAAAAACTGCATATTGCTGCTATAATTGAGCCAACAAGCGATTCCCGAAATATTTCATTTCCTAATTTGCCTTTAAGTAAGTAGCTTGTGGATTTCAGATTTAATTGCTTAGCAATTCTGTGCAATTCTTCATTCAACCCGGCATACTGGGCTATAAAATAGCTAAATGTTCCGGCAAACGCTGAACCAAATGATATTTTAATTGCCAGAAATGGATCTATACCGCTTCCGTTCAATATACCACCTGATGCAAGAATCAATGCGGTTATAATTCCATCTGATAACCCTATGCTGGTGGGAAATAAAAATTTGATTTTCATTTTATAATGTGTTTTCCTGTTAAAACTTCATCTATTGAATGAATTGCACATCCCATTTCTTCAATGGTTTTAATCAGATAATTGTAATTTATATCCATTCCTTCAACGATAATACTTGTACCCATTGTCTCCATATCCATTTCTGTAACCGTTATTTTAACGGCCTCTACGCCAGGTACTTCTTCTATTGAGCCAGCCAATTCAGTCAATGTAGGTCTGTTAAGACCCTTATCGACATCCAGTAAAATTCTTCTTAAATTCATAGCCTATTCTAACTCCCATTAAAGTTATTCATTTTCACTATCTGTAATATTAATCACACATATTAAAATTTTATGAAATAAATTCGAAAACTGATTATTACATTCATTTTAACATGGATATAAATTATAAATATTTTAATGATATACATTAAAAAATGATGAACACTGCAGATTACGTTAATGAATTTTTAACGGCTAATACTGATATTAAAAGGTTCCTGAGAATGGGAATAATCAATCAATCGGCTCTTGCAAGGATAATTATGAAAGAGTTTTCAATAAACAATTTCGATGCTGTTCTGGCAGCTATAAAAAGATTCAGGTTCAATTATCAGGAAATGGATTTAAAAATAGAGATATTGAAAAAATCAAATCTTGAAATGGCCATGGGTTTATCAATTATAGTTATAAAAAGGTCATATTCCAATCTCAAAATTATTACAAATATTATCATCAATAGAAAAAAATTAAATTCGCTTAAAATTATAGATACAGGCGAGGGTTTCGCAATACTGGTTGAAGATGTCCTTCTTCCGGAAATCAAGCGCTATGTTCCTGTCGAACAGATTTTAAAAATAAACAACAATCTGGGTGAGCTTATAATTAAAAGCAACGAAATAATAGAAAGAGCAGCTGGCTTTGTTAACTACATAACCTCACTTTTATCAGAAATGAATATCCTGCATATCATATCCTTCTATACTGATACCATAATAATACTGGAGAAACACAATCTTACAAGGGCTTTTAAAATTATATCATCCAAAATAGGGAAATAAAAATTTAAGATATAATTACACTTAAAATGCATTATTTTTATAATAGAGAGATATACATAAACATGACCGATTATGATGAAATAAATAATTTTCGAGAAATATATATTCCACTCGATAAGGTACTCAATGCCGTGAACGTAAAGGATGATGATGTTATTCTGGATATTGGAGCAGGAACTGGATTTTATGCTCATACATTTTCAAGTTATTTAAAGAATGGTATTTCGTATGCCATTGAAATTAATAAGGATGCTGTTAAAAATATTTTGAAGATTATACCAAATAACAAAAATTTAAAAATAATTGAAAAAAATGTCTGCAAACTCGAGGTAAATGGGTTTAACAAGGTGTTCTTTTCCAATGTATTTCACGATATTGAATGCAGAGAATATATATTCAACCTAATGGAAAAAAATTCAATGAGACCATTGAAGGTTATATTAATTGAATTTAATGATAAATCCCCTGTTGGGCCGCCGCTTGATAGAAGAATTAGCCATGAAAAATTGAAAAATATATTTGAGGAAAAAGGATATAAATTTGAAAGTCATCATGACCTTGAATACAACTACATAGATGTTTATTCTCTTGGATAAAAATATAAATAAAATGGATGAATCAAATGGTGATAAAATGAGCGAAGACAATATGGGAAATAGAAACTCAATTAAGCCCTTGCCTGCAAAGAATATGATAAACGATCCTTCAAGAAAAAAAATAGGCGCTGAAAAATCAAAAGTTAGAGGTAAAAAAGAAACAATTATAGAGCCAGCAAATAATATTAATATAAATGTATTTGGAAAGGAATGTGATAAAACCATAATAAAAAAGAGGTCAGTGGATAATAAAGATAGAAATTACTTTGGCATAAAAAAATGATTTTTGTATACATATTTTCTACACAAAAAAAATATAAGAAATAGTTATAACCTGATGATAACAATGGCAATGTGTGTAATGTATAACCTAAAGTTAAAGGATATTCATCCATCAACAATTTGTGTATTACTGTCAAAATTTGAGGATTCATTTAGTGCCCTATTGGATGTAATCACATCGCCTCTTCCAGAGGAAAGTCTTGAGGAATTTATTGAAAGCTATGCCAGAACGGATGAAATAATGCCAGAAGATAAAACCGTGGGATTTGTGATAGTAAATAAAGGCAAAAAAGTTGTGTCCATGACATTCACACAGAATATTGGAATATCAAAAACAAATGTGAATAAAATTATGGAAAAATATAAACAAATTGGTTTTAAAACAGAAGCAGAATTTCCAAATACCCCTTATTGAAGATAATTATAAAAAACAAGAATCATTTTTAAGTTTTATTAACCTGTTAATTTTTATCCCTTAGTAACTTGATAAATGCGCGCATCCATTCGGGATGATCTGGCCATGCCCTGGCCGATACAAGATTCCCATCGACAACCGCAGCGCTATCAATAAATTCTCCTCCGGCCATGGCAACATCAGGTTTCAGAGCGGGATATGCGGCTGTTTTTCTTCCTTTCAGTACACCAGCAACTGCAAGTCCCAGTGGAGCGTGGCATAGTTCAGCCACTGGTTCATTGTGGGCGAAGAAATATTTCACAATTCTGATAAAATCCAAATCATTTCTTATATATTCTGGAGCTCTTCCCCCGGGTATGATCAAAGCATCATATTTTGACGGGTCAACATCCTTAAAGGCAATGTCCGCCTGAATTTTGTATCCCAATTTTTCAGTATATGTATCAAAGCCATCCTCAAAATCATGCACAACCAGTTGTATTTTTTTCTTTTCAGGTGCAGCCACCTCTACATCAAAGCCCTCCTCTTTCATTCTTTGTAAAGGATACATAACCTCAAGCGATTCACCTGCATCTCCTGTTAAAATTAATATTTTTGCCATATTTATCATATAAGATACGAATTCCTCATATATAAATATTATTTTTAACATTAATCGTATAAAAAGTATATTTTAATCCAGACGATTATAATCTATTTTCTAATAAATTCAATACATTGTTAAATTAAATCTCCTATCGATTTCTTCATATTTCTCTCTTGAGTCTATTTTGAGAATTTTCGTTAATTTTTCCATATATTTTTCAGGAGTTTGATCATATACTTCACGCCACAGGATTAATCTCTTCTTGCCATCATCATATAATACTGTTTCCCCAAATTTTTGGAGGCAATGAATGCATTCAGCAGCGCCCAATTCATCATCTACATCCTTAAAACAATCAAGATAATTCATATATCATTGCACCTCTTTGAGTCAAATTCAGGATATTTGATATTATACCGATTTTTAGCATATATTACATAATCCATCAGGGAATTCATATATTCATCGTAATTTTCAATATTTTTAAGAAAGCTGTGCTTCATATTTTTTAAATAGTACCCAAGTTCATCCGTTGTTATTTCATTTTTTATTGTTTTTAATAGCATACTTACCATTTCAGTTCTGCGTTTCCATTTTTTTTCTGTGTATATCTTTAAATTTTTTTCAAGAATATCGTATGCGTCATCCAAATCCCCCTGAATAATTGCACTTTTAAATATTTCAACCACATCATTTATATTCATTTAACCACCTCAAATTGCTGCTATTCCAATCAAATATGTATATATAAAGAATAATACGCCAAGGGCTATCGTAATCGCTGCTGTAGCAAATAAAGGATACTTAACTGAAGGTGCCAGATTAAATTCATTATCACTTTCAGATACATAGGAATTCAATATTATCCTGAAATAGTAGAATACCGATATAACGCTATTCAATATTGCTATAACTGCCAGCCACCAGAGACCCCCAACTATAAGGGAAAAGAATAGAAAATATTTTGCAAGAAATCCGCCAGTTAACGGGATACCTGTAAGAGAGAGCATGAATATCCACAAGGAAAAAGCAGATAATCTTGATTTCTTTGAAAGGCCATCCAGATCCTCTATCATTATCTTGTCTTTTTTTATTAAATTCATGGCAATGTATGCCCCACCCTGCATAAATATATATACAACTGCATAGAACATGGCTGATGCAATTCCAAACCGGATAAATGTTGATTTTGGTATAACATTTGCGGGAAAATATGAAAAGCCTATCAGTGCAAATACCAGAACCATGTATCCAGCCTGGGCAACGCTAGAATATGCGAAAATTCTCTTTAAATTATTCTGTGATAGTGCAGAAAGGTTTCCATAGGTCATTGTCAATATTCCAAGTATTGAAAAGAAATAAAACACGTAATTATAGTCGTGAACAAAACCGAGGTAGAGTATTTTTAATAAAATCATATATGCAAGTATTTTCCCTCCTGTTGATAAAAAGGCTGAGATTGAGTTTGGTGCCCCATCATATGTATCAATAGCCCATTGCTGCATAGGGAATATTGCCAGCTTAAAACCAAATCCAATTATGATAAAAACAAGGGCAAGTAGCAAACCCTCACTGTAAAATATTTTTCCAACTGAAAATAGATCAAATGTTTTTGTTGCCAGATAAAAGAAAGATATACCAAGAATGTTGAATGATGTTCCAAGTGTACTTATAATAAAATATTTTAATGACCCTTCAAGATTTCTTCTTGTTCTGTTGAATGCAACAAGCACATATGTTATTACGCTTACGCCTTCAAAGGATACAAAAAGTACAATAAGATTGTATGTAAATGCCGCTATTAGCATACTCAACGTCATAAACAGGGTAAGAGCATAAAAAACATCGTATCTGCCCTTTATATCATTCATAGCGGGCACTATTATTAGAAGGGTTGATGCAATAAAAATCAACGCCCAATAACTGTCAAATGAGTTGAAACTCATTGTAAGTATATTGTAGTTTTTTGTTCCAGCAAGTACCAGCAAAAATGATACTATAAGTGCAAGTGATGTGAACCCAGCCAGAATTTTTTTGTTGTTGTTTTTTATACCAATAGCAAGAGATATAAATCCGGAAATACCAAGCACAATAATAGAGTAAAAATATTCGTAATTCATATTAATCCCCCCAGATGCGCAGCATAAATGCTTAGCAGTTTAAAAAATAGCGTGGGGTATACGCCCACAAATATGGATGATATTAAAATAAAAAATAGAATTGTAAATTCACTCCTATTCAAGTCCTTTAAAGGTCCAAGTTTCTCGTTATAAAATCCAAAAAGAGAGCGCTGGGCAGCCCATATTAAATATGCAGCTATCAGTATAAGGCCAAAAACTATTATTATTGTAAAAAGTCCTATAGTTTGGAATGAGGATACTGTGATGGAAAACTCTCCAATAAATCCTGCAAGAGTAGGCATTCCAAGGGATGCCAGAATGGATGCAAGGAAAAATGTAGATGCCCGTGGCATTTTATGATATAACCCCCTTAAACCATATATTTCCATTGTATTGGTTCTTTTGTAAATAAAATATAAGGCCGAAAATGCAAGGGAGGCAACAAAAACATGTGCAAATGTTTGAAACATCCCTCCTGATAAATCAAAAACCCTGACATACCCTGTTGACAGTACTGATGTTCCAAAGGCTATTGTGACAAATGACATTTCTGATGCACTGGTATATGCAATCATTCTTTTTAAATTGGTCTGAAACATGCCAACAAGGCCAAAATAAACCAGGCTAATAAGGCCAAGTATTATGATGAAATATATCAGAACCCGTGGGAATAATCCGGTTACTGGATACATTATGCCAAGAAGGCCATAACCTGCCATTGTTACAAGGCCTCCTGAAAGCATAACTGTTCCGGAAAATGGAGATGATGTATATGTATCCGCCAGCCATGAATGTAATGGAAATGAGGGTAATTTAATGAAAAATGCCAGAAGAAAACCAAAGAATGAAAAGTAGAGGGCAAATAATGGTATGGCACTCTGAAATGAAAGTGACATTAAATCTGCGATCTGGAATGTAAATATGCTGTATTTTATGAAGTAGTATGTTGATAGAGTGAATATGGACAGAAGGAGAAAAAGAGATCCAATATGCGTGTATATGAAAAATTTAATTGAAATTTTTTCCTTATCCACTGATCCATATCTTGAAATCAAAAAGAATATGGGAACAAGCACAATTTCCCAGAATATGAAGAAGAAGAGGAAGTTTCTCATTGCAAATAACCCGGCCAAACCATATCCTGTAAACATTAGAAGCCCAAAAAATATTCCGCCCTTTTCCCTATCTCCTATTACTATTGAAAATATTGACACAATCAGTGCCGTTATTATAAGTAGATCGGTAAAACCAGTTAAACCGAGTGAGAAGTTAATATTAACGGTAATGGACTTATTGCTCGATGTAAAACTTGCTAGTAGAAAGTTATATTTTGATATTATTTGACCATTATAGTTATAAAATTTCACAAATGAATATGCCACAAAGAATACTGTCAATAGACCAAGCGCAATCAGGGAAAACCGTTTTGAGTTTTTCCCCATAAAAAAGCTAACGATTACAGCAATCAGAAACATTATAAAAAAGAATAAAAGTAACATCAGTTAATCATCCCCAATAATTCTACGATCAGAAAAATAACACTTATCCCAATAACCAGAAAAACTACATAGTAGGTCATATAGCCTGTTTCAATTTTTCTCAATTTGCCCCCAAGAATTGATAATTCTTCTCCAAAGCCATCTATGCCCCTGTCAAAGTCCTTATCACCAGCACCGAATATATGAGATAGAGGTAGTATAACTCTCTCCGCAATATACTGGGTGTAAAGTTTATCAAAATAAAACTTGTTTTTGATTGCCCGGTACAGGATATTTTCATGTATATCTATATTTTTATACACTGTGTATCTGTAGATAATATACGCGATCACTATGCCTGTAATGGAGAATGCAACCGGAATCAGCTCAATTATCAGTGGTGGCGTGTAAACATTTACTGAAGAATACAGGTATTTATAAAATGGCTTTTGTATATATCCGAGTGTCAATGACAGAAATGCCAGAATCATCAAGGGTGTCAAATATATGAGTTTTGGGTCCCTTGCATTGGCGGCAATTTCAGATCGGGGTTTTCCAAGAAACACAAGAAAGTACATTCTGAATATATATGTGGCTGTTAGAATCTCCCCGAATATGAGCAATAACCAGGGAATAATATTTCCAGAATTTATGAAGTATTCATAAGCCCCGTTAATTATCTGCCCCTTTGAAAAATAACCTGCTGTTGGAGGTATGGCCGCAAGAGTTAGTGAACCTATCAATATTAAAATGGCTGTGGCAGGCATTCTTTTAAATAGACCTCCCATCTGTTTTATGTCTCTCAATTCCAGCAGACCAAGGAGTATAACAGCTGCCGACATAAATAAAAGAGCCTTGAAGACTGCATGAACAACCAGGTGATACATTCCAAAGGCAACTCCAGAATACCCTATGATGCCAGAAAGACCTACTGCTGTGAGCATATAGCCAAGCTGGCTTATTGTGGAATATGCAAGCACTCTTTTAATATCATTCATTACAATTGCAAGTATTCCTGCGTAAAATGCTGTAAATGCCCCAATAAGGGTAACAACATACAGGGTGTATGGCGCTGCAAATTCATATAAAGGATACAATCTTGCAACAAGATATATTCCTGCGGTTACCATTGTTGCAGCATGTATCAAGGCAGAAACAGTGGTGGGACCTTCCATGGAATCAGGCAGCCATACATGCAAGGGAAACTGGGCTGATTTGGCAATTGCACCTGAAAACAATAGCAATGCTGCGAGTGCAAGGACATTTGGGCCGATAATTGCCGAGATATGGGATGCATTTGTAATAAGGTAGGGAATGCTTAAAGGACTTGATGGGTTAAGCTTTAACAGTGTTGTGTATATTACGGCCATACCGATCATGAATAAGAGGTCTCCAATTCTGGTAACTATGAAAGCTTTTTTTGCTGCAGCAGCCGCATTTGGCTTGAAAAACCAGAATCCTATCAGTAAATATGAACATAATCCAACTATTTCCCAAAATAAAAAGAATAGAACAAGGTTTGATGCCACCACAAGCCCCAGCATTCCGGTAATGAATAAGCTTGTTTCTGCAAAATATACATTCTTTCTTGGGTCATCTTTCATGTAGAACATTGCAAATATATTGATCAACAATGAAACTGAAGTTACCATTAAAGCCATTACAAGTGTAAGCCTGTCTATATATATGCCCACATCAATGTTATAAAACCACTGATAATGCGAATATATAAATGCATGACTTGATAAATAATAGTATGCGTCTAGAACAGTGATCAAAGACAGGATAATCATTAAGGAACTGAATATTCCGGAATATCTTGATTTATAATTTCCAATTACATATTCAACTGGAAATGCTATTAGGGGAAACAGAAATATGAAGTAATAGAGTGTTACCATTTAATCTCACCCAACAGAGAAATTTCGATTTTCCCAAATTTCTTGTAAACAACTGTAAATATACCTATACCTATAGCAGTTTCAATAACACCAATAGCAATAACAAACAGAGCAAATACAATCAAACTGGTGGAATAATAAAGCGACGCAATGCCTATGACATTCAGCAGTGCTGCATTTATCAAAATTTCAAGAGAAATAACCATCCTCATTCCTACCTTTGACGTTATTATCCCATAGATACCAATTGTAAACAGAATTATTGAAAGTATTGATACATATAATATATTCATTTTTTATCCTCCCCCGCGATATACATTACGCCAATAATGGATGCTACAAGTAGAATTGAAAGAAGTTCAAATGGAACTAGATATGTTGAAAACAGCAATATTCCAATTTTTTCGAGATTCTGTGTGCTTGGTCTAAAAGGTGCATTTAAAAAAAGTATATTTCCTCCAAATATCAGAAGGAATATTATGGCTGCAACCTTTTGCATTTTATTCTTCATCTTCTTTCCCTCCAGTTAACATAAGCACAAACACAATTAAAATGACTATAGCACCAGCATAAACCAGTACTTCTACACTCCCAACGAAGGATGACCCGAGCAATATAAAAATAGCAGCGAATGCCAATAACAAAATCAAAAGATATACGCTTGAATGCACGAGATTCTTTGTGTTGATTGTTGCCATTGCAAAGATGATGGAAATTGCAGCCAGAACCATGAAAATAATTGTGATTATCATTTTATTACATCATCCTCCTGCCTCGTTAATTCCTGAGGAGAATACGTAAAGCTATTTCTTGTTCTTGCATCCTCAAACTGATGTGTCAGGTAAATTGCATTTGTTGGACATATTTCTTCGCAATTTCTGCACACAGTGCACGTTCCAAAATTAACATCTGGATATATATGACGTTTATTCTGCATGTTCTCCCTTGCACCTCTTTTCGTTTCAACAACAAGGCCCTGCTCTTTCTCAACTTCCCAGACCTCCATTTTTATGCTGTGGTTTGGGCATATTTGCTCGCATAAAGTACAGCCAATGCATGACTCAGGACTTAAAAAAATCCTGAACCTAAATCTTTCTGGAATTTCACCTTTTTCCTCAGGATACTGAGTGGTAATAGGTTTTTTAAACATAAATCGACCGATACTATACATAGTTTCCAATGATCCAATTATTGGTATCGGTTTTTTTGGTATTTTTATTTCCTTAACTGTTGCAACCATTTTATATCACCTTATATACAATACAAATACGCCGGCATAAATGAGGTTTATGACGGCAAGTGGAAGTAAATATTTCCATCCAAACTGAACGAATCTGTCAATTCTCATTCTTGGTAAAGATACCCATATTAAAAACGCTATAAGAACAAGAATTATTGTCTTTACCAAAAGATATATAAAGCCAAGCTGTGATGAAACAGGCCCATTATATCCACCAAGATACAGCAGTGATACCAGAAATGAGCCAAGGTAAACCATGCCGAATAGACCAATATAAAATAGGCCAAATCTCATTCCTCCGTATTCCGTAGTGGCTCCAGATATTAACTCACTGTCACTTTCTGAAAGATCAAATGGGCTGTATGATGCCCTGGCAACCATCGATATGAAAAATACTATCAAACCAAGAGGCTCAATAATTCCGTATGGTATAACCTCATTTGTTACTATGCCTGCCAGACTTAAACTGTTGTATGTGCTCCCGCCTGTAACAAAAGACCTTGAGGAAACCATGACAATTGCAAGAACACTGATGAGCATGGGAACTTCAAATGATACATCCTTTGCTATACCCCTTAATGCTCCAAGAATTGCATAATTGCTTCTTGTACTTATTCCACCAAGTACTTCCCCTATTGGCATTATAGAGAGAATTCCAAACATCAATATCAATGTAATATCTGAATTGGTTGTTGTTAAATTTCCAAAATAATACAATCCCCCATAGGGTATTATGATAAATGATACCATAATTGACATCATGGTTATTATGGGTGCAATTCTGTATGCCATATTGTCCCTTCCCTTGGGGAGAATTGACTCTTTGCCCAGGAGCTTTAATGCATCTGCCATTAATTGCAAAAGGCCAAATTTACCAACTCTATTTGGTCCTATTCTCAACTGTATTCTTGCCATATATTTTCTGAAAACGTAAATTAATATTATAAATGAAATTGTTACAAATAAGAGAACCACTATGGTCTCAATAAGATATGCTATGCCGAAGGAAGCATAGTTGCCCAGAAATGAAAACCACTGATGGAGTTTGAATAATAAATTCATCTATCCACCTCTCCAACTACAGGATCAAGTCCACCAACAACTGCTATGAAATCGGCTATCATCAACCCTTTTGATATTACCGGCAATAATGATAAATTTCTCAATCCCGGGCTTCTGGCATGGACCCTGTTTGGCTTTGTTGTATTGTTACCATTTACATAAACGGCAAATTCCCCGGCATCGGATTCAACCCTGCTGAATGCCTCCCCATTACCCTTTATCCTGAGCATGAGGGATTTTTTCCCCTGTGGGTTGAAAAAAGGGCCATCAGTAATTTTATCCAGGCATTGTTCTATAATCCTTATGGACTGCCTCATTTCCTCTACCTTCACCATAAATCTACCGAAATTATCCTTTTCGTGTGAAATCGGAATGTCAAAATTAACTCTGTCATAAAAAAGGTATGGTGCATCTTTTCTTACATCATATGGAATGCCTGATGCCCTTAATGCAGGACCGGTAACACCATAATCAAGAGCCATTTCAGGCTCAATAATACCTATGCCCCTATTTCTCTGCCAGAATATCTCACTGTGAATGAACATATTATACATATCTTCCAGATTTTTTTTAAATTGAGGTAAAAAATTTTTTATGTCGTTGATCATTTGTTCAGTAAGGTCCTGATAAACTCCACCAACACTGAAATAATTCACCTCCTGTCTGCCTCCGGAAGCTTCTGTGAATATTCTCTGTATCTTTTCTCTTTCTTTAAACGTATGGAAAAAAGGGGTTAGCATTCCCAGATCAAGGCCAAGAGAGCCCATACCGACGAGCCTGGCAGCCAGCCTATTAAGTTCAACCATGATCATTCTTATCCACTGTGCCCTTTCAGGAGGTTCTATACCCGTCAATTTTTCAACTGACATTAAATATCCAAGCTCCATATTCATTGCGTCGATGTAGTTCATTCTATCAAAAAAGATTATATTATCTGCATAAAGATTCAATTCAGAAAGTTTTTCGGCATTCCTGTGCAGAAAACCAAGTGTTACCTTTACATCCTGAATTATTTCTTCATTTAAAATCAACTTAAAATTAAAAATGCCATGAATTGAAGGATGTACTGGTCCTATATTTAATTCAGTATAATGTGGCATTATGAGCCCTCCTTTTCATCAAAGCTCACGTGCTCATTGCCTTCAGAATCCATATTTACATACTGTACCTTCTTCAAATCATAATCCTTTCTTAATGGGTGCCCGACCCATTCATCTGGCAAAAAAAGTCTTCTTAAATCATCATGACCATCGAAAACTATTCCCATCAGGTCGTATTGCTCTCTTTCATCCCAGTCTGCCACCCTGAATAATTTTGTGAGAGATGGCATGTGCTCATCATTTGTTGAGACCTTGACTGAAATATAATCATTGGTATCAAAATTATGAATGAAATATATGACATCAAGATGATCCTTCATGTCAACTCCATTAAGGCAGGTTAAGTAATACCCTTTATTTTTGAAATCAGTCATGGCTTCAATGAGATCCGTCTTATCCAACGTGATCATTCTCATACCGCCTTTGTCCTTATCATCAGAAATAATTTTATACATTGATATCACCTGTCCGTCTCATTTCTTATTTTCTTCTGTAGCGTTATTATGCCATATGTTAATGCCTGAGGAGTCGGTGGGCAGCCAGGGACATAAACATCCACAGGAATGACCTTATCAACTCCCATCACAACAGAATAACCGTCCACATATGGGCCACCCTGAATGACACAAACCCCCATTGCAATTACATATTTTGGGTATGGCATTTCCTCATAAATTCTTTTAATCCTCGGTGCCATCCTTTTATTTGTTGTACCTGCAACAATCATCAAATCTGATTGTCGTGGAGAATTTCTAAATATCTCACTTCCAAATCTGGATATATCAACATCTGACGCCTGCATTGCCATCATTTCTATAGCACAGCAAGCCAGACCCATAGTTAATGGCCACAGAGAATTTGACCTTCCCCATTCAAGAGCTTTTTCCAGAGTTGTGGTTTTAATCCCTACTTCACCGGTTTTCATCATTTCATCCACCTCATATACCCACGTTTAAAAGCATAAAATACCGCAAATAACGGCATTGCCATAAATATTATGGTTTCAAGGAAGGGCAATAATCCAAGATTATAGAAATCGAATGCCCATGGAAATAATAAAAGCATGTCTACATCAAACAGTACGTATAAAAATATTATAACATAATACTGTATAGTTATATTACCCTCCTTGTATTCATGTGCAACCTGCCCACCTTCATAAGGACGGAGATATGAATCATCCTTTGCCGGTGGATTGTTTTCAATGGATAAATTTTCAATAATATTTTTGGTTTTGAAACTTATTTTATTTGGCCTGTATCTATTTTGTTCAATTGAAGGGAGAATTTTAAACAACAGATATAACGCTAGACTTAGAATAATTATCGTAATCACAAGTGAGGCGTATCCTACTAACATTACTTAGGTTTATCATAAATTTATATATAATAATGTCGTTAAGTAAGAAAGTCTTAGGTTTCCATGATAAACTTGAAATAAGATTTTTAGATAAATTTATAATATAATAGATAGTATTTGAATATATATTATATTGACTGTGAGCTTCCTTTTAACTTTTTGTATATTTCCATAACCGTTCCGGGATTAAATGATTTTTCTGTCTGGTTTTTAAATTCCGGAATGATATTTTTTTCATTAATATTTTTGTCCGCTATTAACTTTTTAACAATAACATATATCGAATCGTAATCAAGTGTTTTAAGTTCCTCCAGGAATTCAAGTTCACCAACACTGGAATTGCCGGACCAAAGTATTTCAAGAGCTTTTTCAATTGTATTTCTCTCCCATTTATTATTTCTGGCTATATACAAAACTTTTAATATTTTTTCATTTTCCAATTTTATTCCATATTTTTTTTCATATTCTGGAGTATCCTGTAATAAGATTCTTGCGATTATTTTCGGTCGGTAATATACATTAACCATGTCCACAAAGTCACTATAGAGATTATTGTTCAATAATGCATCAGACTCAACAACTGACAGCCCGTATTTATTTTTTAGATTTGAAATGATGGTGTCCATTGGCTCGGGAACAATTTTTTCAAGATCTTTTATTAAATTATCCTGTATTTCTATAAGTTCTATATCCGTTTCAGGATACATCCTTTCTTTTCCAGGAAGTGGCCTCAAATATCTCGTTTCACCAGATTCCGTGGCAGCTCTTGTCTCATCCAGATTCATATTTATGATTTTATTCAGGCGTTCATATATCATATTTTGTAAAGAATTCTTAATATCTTCATTCGTGAGTACGAGAATGACTGCATCCTTTTCTCCTTTATTTAACAGGTCATAAATAGCATTTAATTCCATTTCTGAAACCCCGTACCCCGGAAATTCATCTGAGTGCATCAATCCACCAATGCCCAGATTTTTTGTAACATCAGCCAGTTCTTTTCCAAGTCTAAAATTGCCGTTTTTTAACAGCCCATTTAAATTTTCAAGTTTTGCTGCAAACACATTTTTATTGCCGGCAAATGCCTTTTTAATCATGTTGGAAGTGGTATTAACGAATATATTATCGACGTTGATAAATTCAGAAATATGAACACCTCCCCGTTCATTTATTATTTCTGAGGCTTTCTGAAGTGATAATTGCCTTTTAACTTCATATTTTATTGCCTCCCTTATCATTGAAAGTTTGGAAACACCCTTTATCTCAACTCTTCCGAAACCCATTGAAAAATTAACATCCTGCCTGATTGAGTCAACATCCCCTCTGAAATTCTTCAATGACTTAACAATAAATCCTATTTTTTTTGCCGTTTCTATTGCATGATTTTCATCCACTATATCTGGCTCTGTTGATATTTCAACCAATGGTATCCCTAATCTATCGAGAGAATAATCAACATGATCCTCGCTACTGGATAATTTTCTTGCTGCATCTTCTTCAAGGGTAACTGCTGATATCCTTACATTACCCCTTGACGTTTCAATATATCCATCCATACCAATGATGCCTGTTCTTTGAAATCCAGAGGTATTTGAACCATCTATTACTATTTTCCTCATAAAAGAAATATAATTCATTACATTGCAATGAAGTGCCATTGAGATTATAATAGTGGTTTTAATATTCTCCATATCTGGATCGTGTGGGGGTTCCTCATCAGCTTCCACAAGGCAGGAATTATTGCTCACATAATATGTAAAATTCCTGTTCCTTATATTTTCATATTCTGCAGCCCTGTCTATTTTTCCAAGTTCACTCATTGTTGGTGTCATTTTTCTCTGAAAGTATGGGTCTTTTTTCACACCCTCAGTTGAACATGAACAGAACAATTTACTCCCCTTCAATTGAAAATGAATTTCCAATCCAATTTTCATTAAAAATCACCTATCAATATTCTATTGTTTATTTCCCCACGCAAATTTTGTTTCATCAAATTTGTAAAATTGTCCGGATAATTTGCCAGTAGATACATGGCCTTTACCATTGCGACCTCAGGAAGCATATCGTACAATGGAATCACTCCTGCATTCAAAAGTTCCCTTCCGGTAGAATATACATTTAGATTCACTGAACCATTTATGCACTGTGATGTCATGAAAAAATAGGTGTCCTTTGAAAGTTTTTTAATTGCATTTATTATATTTTCAGAAACGTGCCCCAGTCCTGTTCCCATAATTACTACCGCTTTTTTATCACTGGCGATATTTTGGAATTGTGATTCGTCCATGCCAGGATAAAAATATACAATTGATACATTTTCATCAAGTTTATCTTTTAAAATATTTTTCTCTCCAGCTTTTTTATAATTACCATTCAACTTCACCCTTCCATTTTGATATACTCCTATCTCTTCTGCATCTATTGATCTAAATGCATCCCGTCTACTTGTGTGCATTTTTCTGGCCCTTACACCGCGATGAAGCGAAACAGAATTGTCCGAAGTGGATGAATGCATAGATATACATACCTCACCAATATCAGCGGAAGAAAAATTTATTGAACCTTCAATATTTACAAAGGCATCGCTGCTTGGCCTGTCTGGACTTCTCTGGCTTCCAGTAAACAATATGGGGGCGGTTTGCTGTTCAAACATGAATGATAGTGCTGCAGAAGAATACTGCATTGTGTCTGTTCCATGGAAAAACACAACCCCATATCCCTTGTCAAGTTTTTCCTTTGCTTTCCTTGCAAAATTAATCCATTTATTTATGTCCACATTTTCGCTGAGTATACTATCTATATTTTCATGCTTTATTTCATACTGGCTAATATTATTAACAAAATTGTATATATATGAGATGTCCTTCACTGGCTTAACCGCGCCAGTTTTGTAATCAATTGAACTTCCAATAGTTCCCCCTGTGGTTAAAATATATGTTTTTTTATCTTTTTGAATCTCTGGTTCTCTTACAGTGTTACTTTGATTTATAACCCCATTATCCATGTCATAAACTTTGCTAATTTTCAATGAATCATTTCTCAATGTTATGTTATATCCCGTATCAAGTTTTATTGTTGTGTAATTATCATTTGAATTTATATAAATTCCTGAATACCCTTTATCATTAATTTTAAAGTCTATTTTTTGTCCAGTTTTCATTTAAAAGTAATTGGTTGACAATATAAAAACTTTATAATGGATAAATTATAAATGGTGGTTTTTCATAATTTCCTTTGCTATAATTATTTTTTGTATTTCATTCGTTCCTTCATATATCTGTGTTATCTTTGCATCTCTCATGTGCCTTTCTGCGTTAAAATCAATCGTATATCCATATCCACCAAATAACTGCAATGATCTTTCGGCAACGTATACAGCTGTATCTGATGCAAACATTTTTGCTATTGAAGAGATTTCAATTGAATCTTCCTTTTTATTCCATTTATCAGCTGCTTCAGCTATCAAAAGTTCCGATGCTTTTATCCGTGATTCCATTTCCGCTAAGATAAATTGTACGCCCTCAAAATCAATTATTTTCCTCCCGAACTGCTTTCGGGTGTTAATATATTCAAGAGCTTCGTCAAATGCTGACCTCGCTATGCCAAGAGCCTGAGCTGCAACCCCGACCCTACCGGCATCCAGAGTTTCCATGATCACTTTAAAACCCTCATTGTATTTTCCAATTATATTTTCCTCTGGAACATACATGTCATTGAAGCTCAATTCCACAGTGCTTGAACCTCTTATGCCCATTTTATGTATATCCTTACTTACTTCCAGACCCGGAGTATCAGCGTCAACAACAAATGTTGTAATGCCCTTATAACCCTTACTTTTATCTGTTGATGCATCCATTATGAAGAATTTAGAAAGTCTGCCGTTTGAAATAAATATTTTTGTACCGTTAATTTTATAACCATTTCCTGATTTTTCTGCCTTGGTATTTATTGATGCGGCATCGCTTCCAGCATTTGGCTCAGTTATTGCAAGTCCGCCTATTAAACCTTTTGCAACCTGAGATAAATACTTCTGTTTTTGTTCTTCGTTGCCAAACATCATTATTGGTTCTGCAAAAAGTGTTAATGCACCATCAAGAACCAATGCGGTACTTGGACATGCGTATGATATTTCCTCAATAACCCTCATTAAAAATGGAAAACTCAAACCATATCCACCATATTTTTCAGGAATATATGATGCAAATAGCTCCATGTCATTCATGGCCTTTATAATATCTTCAGGTATGTACATTTTTTCATCAATTTCTCTTGCTTTTGGCTTTATCGTATTTTTTGCAAGTTCCCTCACATATTTTAGAATATCCTTTTCATTTTCAGTAAGCATAAATGTAAATATGTTTGTATAATAATATTTTTACTATAAAGAAAAATAGAGGAATAATTTTAAATTTATATTTGCTATAATTATTCAATGTATAACATATCCTTGAATCTTTCTTACAAAAATGTACTGTTTATAGGTGGCGGGAAAGTTGCGGAAAGGAAGATAAAATCCATAATCGATGAAAACTGCAAAATTACAGTAATAGCCCCACAGACAAATGATTATATTTCGAATCTTGTAGAAAAAAGCAGAGTTACTGTAATAAAAAGAGAATTCGAGCCAAATGATGTGTCAAAAAAATATTTTATGGTTTTTGCTGCAACTGATGATGTTGAGTTAAACAGGTTGATATATGAAAAATTCAATGATATCAATGTTTTATGTAATAATGTTAGCGATGGAGAGTATACAAATTTCATCTCCTCAGCAACGGCGAAATTTAAAAATATAGTAATTTCGATAAATACAGTTAACAAAGACCCTTTGTTATCAAAAGAAATTAAAAATATGCTCATCAGTGATATAGAAAATAACACACATAATTTTGAAAATCGCATAAAATGTCTATATTATAAATAAATGATTTATCTATAAAAATATTCAACTGAAAGAAAATGTATGAAACAATTGAAGAAATAGCAAATGCATCCCATACAGTTTTGGTTTTGTGAGATTTACAAACGATTTAAAGCACGAAGGCCACTGACCCTGTGATCTGGTGAGGTGCGAATACATATTATTGTATTGCATATTTTCGATATATGGGGATACAACTGCCGATAAAGTCCATAGGTCATTTTATTGATAGATATTCATCGGTGAGTGGGAGTAACACTAGAAACTGTAAATAAATATATCGGGGAACAGAACCATGTCTGAGAAATCAGATGCAATCAGAAATACTATATCGGAGATATATTCTACTCCAGAGGATATGCAAGTTAAAGGTTTCCAGTATTAAACCCTACATTTGCCCTAATCTATCATTACATATTCCCATAAATTAGTATTTTACGTATTCAACATAGAATAACCTTTTATATTATGTAGTGATATTATCATTACATGACATTTATAAGGAAAATAGTAA
>JAJZXB010000022.1 GCA_021846395.1 Thermoplasmata archaeon
TAATTAAAGCGGTGTATATCTTTTTTGTCATGCTGTGTCATCTCAAAGCTAACAGAGTCTCTGTATTTAGCAAACTGGCTACCGAATTGCCAGAGCCAGTAAATTTCTTTAGGCGTTGTAAAAAATTCATGCAAATTTCTGTAATATGGCTTCTATGAGCCCTGAATTCTTTCGTCTCTGATAGGCATTTTAAACCTCCAGGATTGGATAATAATTTATAATTTTGAGTTACTGTTAACCGTAGAGCAGTCCCAGGCACTGGCAAACAATTAATTTAGGAATATTTTGATTTGTCCTTATAATATAGGATTCCCGAAAATATCCCTACAATAGTTGTGGGAATAGCCAGAACATAAGCTGCAATTATTAAAGGATAATCATTAGGAGGGGTAACTGCTAGAAAATTAGAACCACTTATATGCTTAAGGCTTTGGTTATGATATAACGTTACTGTTGAATTATACCTTATCATATAATACCCCGCACTTAATTTTATTTCAATTTGATTTTCAATATTTCTTCCAAAAATTTTATTAGCCGTTGTGTCGTTGTAATGCAGATTAATAGAATAAATAGACACATAAGTTTCAACGGAATAATTGTGCCCGCCTGATGTTGCCTGTTGATCAGGAACAAGTTTAAGTTCTCCTCCATATGTTCTGAAGACAGCCGAAGAATAATAACCCTGGCTTATATAATGCGTGGTATTATTGTATGTTTCTGTTATATTATTTTTAGTATTCAATATGAAAGAATTACCGTAATGATTTGCTGCGGGGATTGAGAAAATGATGATAGACAGCAATATTGCCAAAATGATAAAAATTCTTGCCAATTGCTTATAATTCACCTGACCACCTTCATATCCCTATAATTGGCAATTAACATGGCTAGAACTAGGAAAATTATTGAAAGTAAAAATTCTATTATAATGGCCTGGATAGCAATATGATTAAATCCAAAACTCAAATAGGCATTCATTGAATAAAATAAATGATATATTATTGTGTTTTCCGGCCTGATGTAGGCAAATGGGATTAGCAAATAAAAAAATACTATAATAAAGGCACTGGGTATAAGGGAATTTTTTGTGGAAACGGCCAGTAAAAAACCAATGCTTATAAAAAATATTAAATTCACACAAGTAAACAACAATAAACGATCTATTATATACCACTGAATTGAGAGAAAATCAATGTATGAAATTAAAAAATAAGATATACACAACAGGAATAGAGGATACATAACAAACATGGTGAAATATGATAGCACTATGTGATTTTTCTTATAGCCCATTGAATATATAACCATAAATTTATTTTTTATTATAGCTGATGAAAATAAAAAAATTTCATAAGAAGATACAACAATTATTAGAATGTAAAATACAGTAAAGAGAGGATATGACGAATCTAATAAATATCTGTTAAAATAATATGATATTCTCATCTCAGGATAACTATAATTTAAATGGGGTGACATTGATAAAAATTGAATATAGCTGTAATATACTGTTAGAGATATAGTTATTAACAATAATAGTTCTATATAATATCTCCCGTCAAAATCTTCGAAAATGAGTGATGCCAGGTTATTTTTGAGCTTCATAATAATCAACCATTGCAGGTGGAATCCGAATTATTTCTCTTATGTTCTCTTCGGGTAACATATTTGTTATATTATTAATTGAGGTGTTAGTAATTATTATTGCATCATTAACCTTAAAATGTTTTAGTTTGCCCAATTTTTCTTCCATACCCTCAAGATCGTAAAATTTCAGTGAATATGCATTATATATTTGATTTTCCTCAAATGTCCTGATCTTTCTATGCGAAATGGTTAATATGTTATTGGCATATTGGCCTAATTCATCGTTCACATGGCTTGTTATAAGGAATATAGAACCGAAATTGACTTTTTTTCCTTTCACAGCCTCTGAGAATTTTCTCCTGTTCATTTGATCAAGATTGGAATTTGGTTCGTCAAATATATATAATTTAAAATTGCCGGATAGATAGCATGATATATGCAATATCTGAAGTTCACCCATACTCAATGAATTTATGGTTGATTTTATAATATTATTGACACCAAAAAATGAAAGATAGTCATATATTTCACGTTTATTTATACCTTTTAATCTGGAAAACAGGTCTATGTGTTCTTTAACTGAGCCTGAACCAAAATACGCTGGATTTTCCGGCATTAATGATGTGCCTAAAAAAGCGTTTTTGTGATCGGTTACAGGGTCATAGCCATTAACATATATTCTCCCTGAATTAATTCTGTAGTTTCCTATTATTGAATAAATAATAGTACTTTTACCAGTACCATTAGGGGAAATTAATAGGGTAATGCCACTTTCAACTCTAAAAGTTGAATCCTCAAATATTGTTTTATCATTGAACCTTTTTGTTACTCTATTAAAATATATTCCCTCCATAACTATTTCCTCTTTTTATTTTTCGGTGATAATAAATATCCTATGCCGATTATCCATATCAGGGCATAAAGAATGGTATATTTCTCAAGGTAAGCAGAATAGTTAATAGCCGTTATCCCAACATTTGTTTTTACCAGCTTCATTGTAAAATATGATGTTTGAATTCCTATATTATCCAGAACTCTTGCGGCAATAGTTGAATTTCCGGGAATTGATACAGAACCTAACATAGCGTAGTTTTTTGACTGTATAAAACTTGCACTGAAAAATATGCTACTGTTGTATTCTGTGAACGGATTATGTACAGATTCCACCTTTCCAACATAGGGAACATATTCTATTTTCCTGTGCCCATAATTAATAGTATACTGTGATGCAGAGCATTCAGTATACATTCCTTTTATTGCTATTAAGTTATTTCCGAATACCAGTATACTTCCCGTGTTGATGTGGTTTCCAGCAGGAAAAAGAGACTTAAACATGGTCCCGTTCAATGGCTCAGAAAACGTTTTATTTGCTATAACGCTACCAGTTGAATTGCATAAATAGCTTTGAAAATGAGCAAGTGAAGTGGTAATATTAACATACATATGCCCATTTATGTAATTGTCCCCCAACTTTAATGTTTCATTGTAATAAGTAGAGTTGTTATTTTGAAAACTTTTGTAGTTTATACTAGATGCAAAACTATATACAAAGGATGAACCTGAAGCCGCAGGAGAAGTTTTTTCATGTTCCATTCCCTGGGAAACGCTTTCTACAACAGATACCATAATGCTGGCTGTTAATATGATCAAAATAGCGATTACAACCATAAATATTACTTTCTTTTTCATGAATCACCTAACACAATACATGTTTAACCGAATTTGTTATATCCATTAATGCAACATAGGCTGTGGATGGAGTTTTACTATACGCGACGGAATATTGCATAAATACGTCCCCATTTTGATAAATCTCGGCATTCACACTCATTGCAACATAATTATGAGTATAGGGGCCATACCATCCAAAACCAATATTTTTCATAACCACATAACCATTATACTCCTTGAAAGTTCCCGTTGCATTTGTTGCAGTAATTACATATTCAAACTGATGTGTAATAATCGTTGAGCCACCGGTGTGTCCTGTCACCTTACCTACCACATTACAGGTAATATCATGTTCTAAAGTGTGATAATTGTAATAATAAATATTTGTGACATTAAAGTATCCAGTGTCTACAGAATTTACTGTACCAAAAACATTTGAAGAAATATTTGTGGATCTGATAATCAAATCACTATGAACTTTGCATACGACAGGGGTTTCTTGGATTATACTGTTATTACCTGGAGTAATCGCATTAATCGTTGCAGGTGCATATAAAACCATTACAAACATTACTATTATTGCAATACTTAATAACATTTTCCTTTTCATAACAAAATAAACTCATCAATATATATATATTTCGATAATATTACACCTAAATTGTTTACTGGTAAAGTCTTTCCAGCAACACACGTACTGACATAACCAAGAAAGCTGTGACTTTCAGGCAAGGGCGGTCGATAAGGATAAAATTACGAGAGGAAAACATAAAGCAGTTTTTAGTTTCTGGATATTTTTGAATTTTTTTACCAGTGTATTATTAATTTGCTTTTTTCCATTTGGTCAACATTTACTTTCGATTCTCTGGATTTATGTATTGAATATGGGGTTTCCAGTATTCATCTTAACTCTATTAGAATTTGTACGGATACATTATCTGCACAAAAATTCGAGTACCAGTTATTTTGGTTATGTAATAATTTCACTGTAAATTATAGACGATTCTTTGAAATGCCAGAATAAGATAAACAGAGATAATAATGAATACATAATTATACAATTTAACAATACAAACAAATGGAAAAATTTACCCCCAGGGAATGGCAGGATGCACTGATCAGCACAGTGTCAAAAAACCTTGA
>JAJZXB010000019.1 GCA_021846395.1 Thermoplasmata archaeon
ACAGGGATAAAGGAAGTTTTGTACACAAATGGAAGGCATTCGCCGGTGGAACTTACAAAGGAACAGAAATTACTTCTGGAAAAACTTTCAATAGAACTGTAGTGATACAACAGGGCAAAGATAGGTTTAAAAAGGCTTAAATAAAAATGTTCCATAGGTAATAAATTAAATAAATTAATATATTTAATGATACTCAAAGTTTACAAATATTGATTATGGGGGAAACACATGAAGATTGGCATAATTGCAAGAGTCAACTGCAGTTCCTGTGTGCGTATAGCCAGAAGAATAATAGAAATCATACCGTCTGATTGGGAAATAATCCTTGAAGGCAAACTTGCCAGAACACTCAATAGAAAGGGGTCAAGTTTTAGGGATATCAAGGTTGATATAATTATTGTTATAGGCGGGGATGGAACCATCCTCAGAACTGCCCAGATGTCTGAAGGAAGAATACTCGGAATAAATGTTGGGGGGCTTGGATTCCTGTCGGAAATTGAGATAGGTGATATAGAGGAATCTGTATACAATTTAATTCATGGAAAATACGGTGAATACAGGGTTATGAAACTCGAAATATACATCAATGATGTTCTGTTTGGAAAAAGCGTAAATGATGTGGTTATACATACCGGCAAAATATCAAAGATAAGGAAATTCAGTGTTTATATAGATGATAAGTTTATAGAAAACACCAGTGCTGATGGTGTCATAGTTGCAACTCCAATAGGATCTACCTCATATTCATACAGTGCAGGAGGCCCAATACTGATACCATCATTAAAGGCGATGGTAATATCATACATTGCACCATTCGGTTCCAGGTTGAGGCCAATAGTGTGCTCTGATAAAAGTAAAATTTCAATAAAGGCCATAGGTAAACATGATTCCCTTGTTATACTTGATGGGCAGAGACAAAAGGTAATAAATGAGAATGACCGTGTTGATATAAAAGTATCTGTAGAGCAGTTAACCTTTATTGAAATGAAGGATTCATTTTTTGAAAGGCTTCGGAGGAAATTGATAAAGGATGTGGTTAATTAGAAAAAATACACTGAGGATGATCATGGAAGCTTCCAAGGATTCATATCCCAACGAGTTTGGGGCGTTTTTGAAGGCTGAGGAGGGCGTGATTTACGAAATTGCACTTTTGCCTGGAACCATAAGTGGAAATGTCCATGTCATATTCCCCCAGTATTCCATTCCGATAGATTTCAACTATGTCGGTTCAGTGCATTCACACCCATCCGGAAATACGCGGCCTTCTGATGCAGATCTACACATGTTTTCCAACACGGGCCCATTGCATATTATAGTTGGGTATCCATACAGTCTGGAAAGCTACTCAGCTTACAATAGAAATGGAAATCCGGAAAAAATAAAGGTAATATGACATATAATAAATTCAAGCATGCGTTGAAACATTATTTTCTTATTTCACTAATTTTGAATTGCAAATCTCAGAATGGCCCCAAATCCTCCAAGATTTTTTATTATTTCACCGGATTCGGTAAATTTGCTTATTATGTGAACAGAAGCTGACCCACTGAGAATGTCGAGCAAATATTTTGTCTCCGGTGACCTGAATTTTTCTTCCGATATCAATAAATCCCTGATCATGTTTGATTCTGCATATTTTTTAATGTCGCCATAACCATAAATGCTCAAATTTTCCTTATTCAGGCCTTTCAAAAATTCAGAAATAATTTTTTCATCCCTTGCCAATCTTGAATTTTTTATAATCTCCTCGCTTTTTGGATTATCTAAAAATTCATAAATACCCCTCTTGCCATTTTCTGTTGTGGCAATATCGTATATGTCCATTTTATTAAAATAAGGATCAAGCCGGAATTTGTTATAAAGTTTTGAGTGTTCAAATCCCGGCCCAATAATTATTACTGTAGTTGCATTTTTGATATTTTTAATGGATTTAACCAGTTCATTTAAATAGGAACTGTCATTATATCCAGAATCAAAATATTTGCCTGACTTCCCCGAATATACTGTTCCTATATCCTGAATGCCGTATGATTTTAAATTGCATATAATTGCATTTTCATCATCCATTGAGATGAAAAACACATTATTACCGTAATAGTTGTTTTCGGCTTCATCTATCAGCTTCATGTCCTGGTTGTCCAGAAATTTTATTATTTTAATTTCATCATCTATGCCAATAAGAGCGGATTGATGGCTTCCCGTATTTTCACCTTCAACAATTTCTCCGGATATTCTCAATTTATCGGTATATGGTTGAAAATCAATTTTATCTATTTTTATTTTAACCTTTATTTTTTTCCTTTCAGTTGTTTTTGATCTGTTTAAATCATCATTCTGTTCTGTTCTTCTAAAAACTGTTACCAGTATCAAATCATCATTACCCAATAAATTTTTCAAATACCAGAGATCATCCACGGTATTTATTCGAATTATTATTTCATTGTCCTTGCGATTATTTTCTATGACCTTCATATCCATCAAATTAAATATTTTTAATTGCCGTTTTCAATCAGGGAACTTATCTGTTCCATTATTTTTAAATAATGCGATCCCTTCCAGTAATATTTTTTGCATTCAGGACAATAATTGATTGTTTTGAATCTCTTCCTGACTTCCGTAAATTTGGATGGATCAAGATTCTCGGATTTTGCCTTTTCAAGAATGTGATTGCAAACAGGGCATCGTGTCAAAAAATTATGTTTATCCGGTGGAAACATTGATATAACTTCCATTACCTGCTGCCTGAAATCAGTACTATCCATATATATTGATCTGTAATATCTTTTATAGAATTCTGCGTCCCGTGTCAATAAAATTAAATTTCTACTTTTACACTCCTTCAGTATGTCATTATCATCATGATATTGTGGATATGATACGTCATAACCCATTAAACGAAGCCATTCGCATGCTCTTTTTACCATATGATCAGCCATAAATTTATACATGTTCCCATCTCTTTGACAGTTTATTTTCAACACCTGCCAGATCCAGTACTCTTGAAACTACAAAGTTCACCATATCATCAATAGATTTTGGTCTGTTATAATAACCTGGTACTGCAGGAGCGACTATCACATTATTCTGCGATAGTTTTAGCATGTTTTCTATCATAATTGTGCTTAGGGGCATTTCCCTTGGAACGATAATCATTTTTCTTCTTTCCTTCATTGCAACAAGACCTACCCTTGTGATCAGTGTATCTGCAATACCTGCGGCAAGTTTTGCCATTGAAGATGTTGAGCAGGGTATTATAACCAGTGAATCAAAGATAAAGCTTCCAGAGCTCACAGTTGCTGCTATATTGCCGTCGTCATAAAAATAACTGGATAGGCTCTTTATATAATTCATGGAATAATCAGTTTCAAGTTCCATCACTTTTTTCGAACTTTCTGACATAACAAGATGCACTTCGCAGTTCTTCAGGTTTTCCAGCAGCCTTACTGCAAGAATTGTGCCAGATCCCCCTGTTATGCCAACAATTATTTTTTTCATATTTTATATATGCGTTATTGATATTTAATTCATTTTTTCCTATTGAACACAAAGTACAGTGCAATCATTCCGGCTATGATGGCAATTATTGCCCCATATTCCCCAACTTCAACCATCAGTGGCTGTATGGCTGGCTTTGAAAAAGAAAATCCAGGATATGCCCCTGCATCAAGGGCCTTTATATTTGTATATCCCTTGACCATTGATGAATGATTTTCTATGGCTTTAAAGGCAGTAGTCATATTGCTAACTGTTGGAGAGCCAGTATTTGAAAGTGCATTTACCAGTTCTGCACCATATGGATTTAAACCCGTATAGTTCATATCGAATATTATCGAATCCTGTGTGCTTATTCCTGACCAGTTATATGTAACATATTTATGATTGTCTATCACTCCATTGAAAAAATTTGTCCAGTTTGTGCTTGATATTGTGTAATTTACCCCATTATATGAATATGGTATCGAAGGCAGAGTAGCTGGAGGAGGCGGCATTGTTGGACTTTCAGCTGTTATCATCGGTGCAGCAGATATTAGCGTTGAGAGTAATATTACAATTATAATATTTTTCATTCCATACCGTATGTAAAATATAGTTTAAAACTTTTTTTATTTTCCATTAAAAAATTAATAATTTACAATTAAGTATTTAAGGAAAGATTAATTTTACATTTATATGTCTAAAAAAATATTTGCAATTATCATTGTAATTATACTTCTGTCTTCCATGTTACTCTATATCAATAATTCTAATAATGCAGGTGGAAATATTAAAACTGAAATCCCACGGTCAGAGGGAGTTTTTATGGCATATGTCCCCACATATTTGCACTATCAGGTTGATAGCATATTGAGTAAATACAATATAAAATATGCCTATTATGGAAATTTATTGAATATTAATTATACAAATATAAATGCACAATTTTTAAATAATGTTTTCAATAACACAGTGAGTGGAATAAAACTGAACCATTTTGTCAGCAACGGTTCAACAAACTTTGTTCCATATAATATGAATGCATCGGCTTTTCTGGCTGGTTCCTATTCACCTAAAAATATTTATAGTGCTTACAATATAAATTACATACACAATAAGGGATACTATGGAAATAATACAACCATAACGATAATTGATGCCTATGGGGATCCATCAATAAGATATGATTTAAGCGCTTTTGATAATATCACAGGGCTTCCACCAGTAAACCTTTCCATAAAATATCCTGTGGGTACAGTTACATCGTCAAATTCAGGATGGGCTCAGGAAACAGCGGTTGATGTAGAATGGGCACATGCAATAGCACCGGGGGCAAAAATAAAGCTGATTATCGCTCCTACTTCTGGGCACAGCCTGCTAGATGCTGTTTCATATGCAATTGGCAATAACGTAGGAAATGTAATTTCCCTTAGTTGGGGCTCACCGGAATCAAGCATGAGTTCAGGATCACTCCACACACTCAATCAAGTATATAAACAAGCTGCGAAAAAAAATATAACGGTGGTTGCGGCTTCAGGAGATAGTGGTGCAAAGGATGGGACATCTTCACTGACAACAAATTTCCCGGCATCCGATCCATATGTTCTTGGGGTTGGTGGTACCAGCCTCTATCACAAAAATGGCAATTACACACAGACCGCGTGGGGATGCACAGTTAACAGTAAATCGGTTGGAAGTGGCGGCGGCTATTCCTCCTATTTTTCAAAACCGTATTATCAGGACCCTGCGGGTTACAATAATAAAATGAGGGGGGTACCTGATGTTTCAATGGATGCAAACCCGAATACTGGTGTTATGGTTGTTGCACATGGAGAGCAATATATGATTGGTGGAACCAGTATAGCAACCCCAATGTGGGCAGGCATAATTGCAATAATGGATCAATACAATCATAAATCGCTGGGCCTGGTAAATCCCCTGCTTTATCAGATTTCAAATACAAAATATTATAATAGGGATTTCACACAGATAACTTCAGGCAATAACGGCGGATATTCAGCACATTCAGGATGGAATCCAGTTACTGGACTTGGAACGCCACTTGTAAGCAATCTGGTAAATGATTCAAAACGCATATTGTCCAGCTATGGTTCAATAGTTATATTCAATGGCACAGAATCGGCAAATAAAATATCAGCAAAGATCAGTGTGCCTTCAAATAATGCCGAGACATATAATGGAAGCACATTTTATTACTTATCACTGTATTCTAACCCCAATAATTACATAAAATTTGGAATAATAGCAAATGCCACAGGATATTATTATTCATATAAAATCGATAATAACAATGTGATAATAAAAAATGAAACGAAGGGGAATAAAATCGCATTCCTTACCCTGAATTATACTGGTGATACTATAACCTTCTCTGCAAATAATAATACCCTATGGACTGTTGCAAACATACTGATTTCATTTAAGGGGAATTACAGAGCAGCTACAGGGGCTCAACAGGAAAACAGCCCAATAAGCTTTGTCAACATACCTTCCACCACAATTTCAGATATAGGTTTGTACAACAGTACTGGCAAAATAAAATATACAGGCATATACGAATCCCATTACAGCAGTGTGAACTCATCTTACGGACTTATAAATATTACAAAAGTTAATAATTATTTTACAGTACAGAAATCCAATAACACAACCGGAGAGGCACTTGTAGATAATTCTCAGGTGCCGTTTATACTTTACAATATTACATATGGATTGAAATCAACCGTTAATCTTTACTTAAACAATGGGCAGAGTGCGAATTTCTATTTGAATGGAAAAAAGATAGGCGATTCATTTTCAATATCAGGAGGACATTATACCGTAAATACAACATATAGGGGCAAGAATATTTTCCGAGAAATATATGTGCCAGGCATAAAGAAGTATAATTTGAATATAACAGAGAATCCATCATACTATAAAGCTACAGTAAACATTGTAACAGATTATTATTTCAATAACAGTACAAGCCAAAATCATACAGTGATATATGGATTGCCTGGCCAGAATAATATTGTGCTGAATTCAAATGGCTATAAAGCACTGAATGTATATAAAACAGGAAATGTCACAGTGAAAATGATTCCTGAAAAAATAAAAATCGATATTTTTGTTTTCAATGGAAATGTCACAACAACATTCAATGGAAAAAATATAACCGTGAGCAACGGAAATTATATATGTTATATTGAGCCTAATGAACTGAATGTGAGCATAAGAAAAGCAGGCTTTAGAAATTATACTGAAATTTTGCACCCCACTCCTGGAAAAAATATTTATCAGGAAATTTTATTAAAGCCAGCCACCCCTGGGTATTACAATGTATCCGGTACAGTATATAACAAGAATTTTAATTATACATTGAAAAATGCAATGGTATCTGATGGTTCGGGTGTACTTGGATATTCAAACAGTAAAGGAAATTATGTCCTGTTTATTCCTAAAGGGAAATATAACTTAACATTCTCTGAATATTTATACTCAAACTATTCAAAAACTGTATCTGTTAATGGAAATATTTCATCAATGAATATATACATGAACCCTGAAAATGTAACCATCCCAAATATTACCTTCAATATACAGCATTCTATTCCCCTGGGATTTTATTATCTATTTGTTTCATGGTCCGTTTACCCTCAATCCAATTTTGGGGAATACAAGGTATTCTATTCAACCAATAGCCTGATGAATAATGCAAAGGAGATCACCATATACAACAAGGGAACACATTTCACATTCCTTGGTGGATTAACCCCGGGAAAAACATATTATATTGTCGTATCTGCATTCAATAACAATGGCTCATTCATTTCGACACAGGAAATAGTTGTTCATTATAACTGGCTTTACTATGGCTTGAACATCCTTATAATAGGCGGAATTATAGCTTATATTATGCTTATGGTGAGGTTTTTATTCAGGAGAAAAAGATATAAAGAGGATGATTTGGATGATTTGGATTTCCCCTATTGAATCTCCTTTAAAATTTCCTGCTTCGCTATATCCATGTTTTTTAATTTCGCATATCCAATTTCCCTGGAACGCGTTCTGAGACCGCAGTCAGGATTCAATCTGATAAGATCTGGCGGAAGTATTTTTAAAGCATAGTTTATTCTATCCTCTATCAGTTTAACCGGTTCGACATAATCTATATGGACATCGGTTACACCAAGACCCATGAATTTTTTTCCATCATTCCTCTCATTGAAATATTTTAAATCGTTGAATCCTGGTCTTTTATCATCACTGATGCCCGATTCAAGGGTATCACGATTTGCAAATTCAAGATTCAACCCATCAATTTTTATGTCGTTCATTACATCGTACAGAAGATTATAATCCCTGCTGTAGCAAACGTGTATTGTAAATTCCACGTTTTCAATACCCTCTACTGATTTATTCAGCGAATCAACAACAATATTCATCTCATCAGGGTGTGTTGTTGTTGCGGGCTCATCAAGCTGTATCTCAAACTTTTTGCCTGGATATTTTTTATCCCATTCTTTTTTTAATTCTTTCATATCCTCATTTAAAAGTTTTGCAAATTCCATGGCGGTTTCATATCTATCCTTATAATACTCATTGAATGACCAGTCCATCATTGTATATGGCCCCGTTACTGGAACTTTGATGTTTGAAAAATTATTCTTTAACAGAAATTGGAGTTCATCTAGATGGTAGGGTTCCCTGCGTTTCATGTCGTCGGTGATGCTTCCCTTCTTATAATAACGATTATCAAATGATCTTACAGGTCCATAAAACGTAATTCCATTGATCCTGTTTGCCTGGTGCTCATACATTTCCCAGCGAAACATCTCGCCACCCACTCCAATATTGTTAAGGCCCGTTTTTTGGAATAAATCTATTGTTTCCAGTGTAGATTTTCCACCCAGGCGTTCCAATTCGGCAGTATCCTGCAGTTTATGAAATACTGAACTCAGATATTTTGGTTTCCTGAAGCTTCCTATTTCCTGTGATATTAAGTATTTATTTTCCATTTTTATTCACCTACTCTTGACATTAATTCAACCTTTTTATCCGCAATAATTCTTGGAAGAAAATCCAGATACTCCTTGTGGCTTAAAATAACTTCATCAGAGCCAATTTTTCCAAGGATTTTGTTTATATTATCAACAGATTCCAGCCTGGTATTGTACCCATTTATTAATTTAATTCCTGGAACCCTTGATATGGATTTTGAGATTTCAATGTTTTCGTATTCATCATCGCAAATAACTGAATGGAGATTCCCCTGAATGTTGCTTTTATATATTCTCCCTGTTGTTACCAGCTTCACTGAAAATTTGTCAGTTAACTGTGAGAGGTTAAGGACATCGTCTTTCTGTAATGGCAGCGTTTCATAAATAACCAGTGATTTTGTTTTGAAACTCTTTAAAATGTTTTTATATATATTCAGCAATTTTTCCTGAAATTCTTCATATTTCATATCAACCTTTGACATTTTATAGAAGGATAAGGGTGAGGGCAAAAAGGCATTAAAATTCTCACCCTTTTCAATATACAGGGGCAATGGTGGATTTTCATTTAATGGTGAAAAATTTTCAGGTGGAATCGAAATATCATTAATTTCATGCACAATTGGCATTCTGTAAAACGTATTTGTTTCTTTGTATCTTGTCAGTGGCCCTGCTTCCATATTATCGGTGAGCAAAACTATTGGCCTGAGTATATCATACCAGTTAAAAAGTGGGTCCGTGTATGTTATATTGAAATTTTCATATGCCTTATATAAGACCTCCTTTTCCTTAATAATTTCATTGTTTATAGTTGAATCAGGCAATAAACCTTTTTCCCATCTGCTTAAATGCAACCTTAAATCATTTGTTTTTGGATAAATTCCATATACCAATTTTTCTATTTTCATTGACTACACATGTATTATTATTTAAAAAATATTGTTGATTTTTTTATTACTGTGAGTAATAATAGCTAGGGATATTCAGTCAACGACATTTTCCAATAATTCCATATATGGTTCTTCATCTGATATTCTAACCTTAGCATTTAATGGCACCACCATCTGTTCCTCTCCGTGGCCGAATGGAGCCCCGTACAATGAGGGTTTATTTATTTCGTTCATGAATTTCTGGACTACATCTTCAATTGATGGCATTGGTTCTTCCTTATCAAAGATTGCCTTGAAATCGCCGAAGACAAAGCCGTTGAACTGCTCAATAATTTCCGCAAGTTTCATGCTAAAGAAATACCGGTCAATATCACCTGATGTAACATCTGTATCCTCAATGAAAAAAATTTTGCCGGACCGTTCAGGTATGTAATTTGTTCCAAGCAAGGAGGCAACGAGCGATATATTTGTTCCCATGGACAATCCTTCAGCTTTTCCAGGAATTATATATTTTATCAGGCGGTCCTCATATATATTTAACTTATTCGTTTTGCCGCCAAGAAGATTCATAAAATCCTTAATTGAAGGCTTTGATAAATCATCCACATCAGAGGATACCATTGGCCCATGAAATGTTATCATGTTCGAATTGCGGTTAATTGCTAGATGGAGGGCAGTTATATCACTGTAGCCCATGAATATTTTTGGATGGTCCCTTATCACGTCATAATCCAGTAAAGATAGGATGTGGATACTTCCATAGCCGCCCCTGGCACAGAATATGGCTTTCACATTATCATCTTTGAATGCACTCATCAGCTCTTCTGCCCGATCCTTTGCAGGTGCAGCAAGATCATTTCTCTGATTTAATTTTTTTATATTTTTTCCAACTGAAATCTTGTATCCAAGCTTTTTTAATTTTGATATTCCCCTGGACAGTTTAATCATATCTGGTGCACTGGCTGGTGCGATAATTCTTATCTCATCTCCAGTGTTCAATTTTGCTGGCTTAACTCTATTCATCATAATCACCAAATTCCTTCTTAACTTTATTCAATATATCCCCACTATCTATTATGTCCCTGATCACGTTGAAGGTTACATCAACAGTTTTTATTAAATTTTTTGCGGTTTTTTCAGGATTTGCAGCTTCCCTGAACTCTTCTGAATGGCCAGGTATATCTGTTCCAATTTTCATATCTATATGGCCCGTCGGAACCTTAAGGCTGACATTGGCCTCGTCCGTGCTCCCATTTGCACCTTCACTGGTCATATCCAGATTTAATGGAGTTATATTTAATTTTTTTAACTCATCATAAAGCAACATGTCTATCGTTTTATTCGGTCTGTATTCGGTATACATGGGCATCAAATCCCTGATTTCCAGAGATGTTCCATAACCATCAGATATTGACCTTACAAGGTTTTTTACTCTGGCAACAAGTTTTTCAAGGAAAATTGATGAGTTTGCCCTTACATCTACTTCCATCACGGCCCTGTCTGGAACCACATTTGACGCTTTTCCTCCCTCACGAATAACCATTCCTATTACCGGATGTCTATCACCTTTTATCCAGTCCCTCATATTGTTAATGGCAACATATGATGTTACCAGGGCATCCAGTGCATTTATTCCCTGGCATGGTGATGCAGCCATATGCGCTGCCTTCCCCGTAAATATAAATTCCATTTCGGCGTCTGCCAGAGCCTTTGACCCAACTGCCCACATGTCGTCAGGATGCATTCCCATAACAAAATCTATATCTTTGAATGCCCCATTGTTGGCCATTATCGCCTTGCTTCCTGCATAAGGGCCTATACCCTCTTCGGATGGGGTGCCAAAAACAACTATCTTGCCTGTTTTCAGATAGTCATGAACCTTCAATGCAGTTCCAATGGCCCATGCAGATATGAGATTGTGGCCGCATGAATGCCCATTTGGCAATGCATCGTATTCAGCAAGTATGCCTATTACTGGAGTTCCATCTCCATATTCTGCCCTGAATGCAGTATCCATTCCAATATAGGGATTTATAATTGTAAAACCATTATCTTCAAGTGTTTTCATTAATAATTTGGATGATTTATATTCAGTGCTTCCAAGTTCTGCAAAATTATAGATATTCCTAGAAATATCCAGTATAATATCATTATATCGCACTCTATCTTCCATATAACCTTATATTTATTCTGCTTAAATACATTTATGAATTTTCAATGCAACTGTGATTTAATTATTTCACTTGCGGTTTCCAGAAAGATTTTTTCCCTACCAGTTGGTATTACTCCACCTGCGGCTATGTCGTGGCCTCCTCCTGACCCTTCTGCCTTCTGGCACGCAAGTTCCATAACGCTGGATAGATTTAAACCCCTGCTTATAAGAGACCTGGTGCCGCGAGATGAGATTTTAATATCTTCATCACTGCGATTGAAACCTATTACGGGCTTGTCTGGTTTCATTAAATATAATGCAATTGCACCTGCAATTGGTCCGGCCATTTCGGATTCCGGTGCATAGAAATATCTAAGGTATTTTTCCTCTGTAAGTTCAGAATTTGCCCTGTATATGTAATCTATGAGCTTTGTTTTGTAAATTTTTACATTATTTAACATT
Organism: Thermoplasmata archaeon; assembly: GCA_021846395.1. Taxonomy (GTDB): domain Archaea; phylum Thermoplasmatota; class Thermoplasmata; order Thermoplasmatales; family Thermoplasmataceae; genus Acidiplasma. Next base: position 11,979 of record JAJZXB010000019.1, read on the forward strand.
TCATCCTTTACCGATGAATCTCCAAGAAAATATTGCACGGAAATTGAGTTTTCTCCTATTCTGCTGTTTCCGTCTATAACTGAAACGAGCTCTTTTGATGAAAAATTAATGTCATTAAAGTATAGTGTATCAGCTTCTAAATATCTTATTGCATCAGCACCTGCATTATTTTCAAGAATTTTTAGGGCAAGTTTATTCGCCAGTGCTTTATTTTCATCAATATCTAAATTAAAAATGTGTTTTTCTGCGTTTATTGAATTTTTATCCAGAAATTCTTTCACATTATCGGGATGTCCTGTTAATCCGGAAAAAAAGGGGTCAATTGAATATGTAATGGCATCATTCAATGAGCCTTCAAGATTCAATGTATGCTTATTTTCATATGTATTGTAATGGTCATATATATCCTTATTCAAGCCGGATAAGCCTCCAATATCCTGCTTATCCGCCGAAACGCCTGACATGAAAAAAGGAAACAAATTTTTATTTTTCTCATCAATGACGAGAGAGAATATAAATGCCATCGTAGTACCACAGGCTTCTCTTGTGCCATTTATGCCAAAATCTCTCGCATTTATATTTATGCCCTTAATTTCTGATTTATTATAATAATGATGATCCAGAATGATAAAATTGTCATAATCTGAAATTCCTTCCGCCTGTGATGACCCTGCATCAACGATAATATTCAATACATCCTTTTCTTCCTCGAAAAGTGATCTGAAGCCTTCATTATCAAGACTTTTTACATAGCCAAGGTGAAATTTAATACCGAGGTTCATCAGGGTTTTCAGAAGTATGATTGATGAACTTACTCCATCACCATCATAATGGGCAAGCACCCTGACATATTTTTCATTTCTAACTTTATCTGCGGCAGTTTTTAATTTTTCGTATAAATCATTTCCAAGTATTTCATCAATCATTACAGAACTCTGCCAAGAGACCAATCCTTCGATAAGCGACCCGTTCTTTTGTAATATCTTACGAGCCTCAATATCTTTGACATAATCAGTTCTTTGCCCCTTTTATTGCTTATGTCTTTCTTGTTAAGAAGAAGGTGTTTTGATACATTTTTATACCTCTTGATAAGAAATGAAAGATCTTCCGGTACTCCATCCTTTATGCCATTTTCTTCAAGAACTTTGGACATTTTTTGATGTAAAACTGGCCTGACTCCGGGAACAGTATACTGATCTCTCAGCTTGATTCCAATCATTGAATTGGATAAGCCATCCTTTTTGAGTTTCAAAATTTGATCCTTGATTTCATCATCACTTCCTATCCATGAAGGCCTTTCATTCAACACAAGCCTTTTTGAACCTGATTTACCCCTTTTTCGTGTATGTATTCTTGCCATAATTATCTAAAGGGTATTATTTCTATAAATTTATCTTTTGTGTTTTTTATGATGACGATCTGTTGTTGGATCACTTTTAGATATTATTCCACGGAATGCTGGGTGAAGGCTTAATTTTCTGTACCTCCATAACATGGCCATGCATATTTTTTCATTTCAGAACCCGTTATTTGCCCACCCAATATTAAGAAATTTAAAAAAATCTAACTGTCTATTGCTGGCATATACTTTTTTTTATGGCTGACATTGAATATTGGATTATCAAATCAGATTTATTGGTTGTTTTACGGATTTTATGATGAAATTTCAATAAGCAATACTTATAGTGTAATCTCTCAAGTTGTGCTGAATTGAAAAAGAATAATTATGATATTGTGAACTACCTCACGCTAAAGCAGTGAAGCTCCCCCTATCAACCACAAAGCTTGCCTTCACACGGAATATTGTTCAGGTATTTAGGGTTAAAAAATATTCGCTAATTTTAAGCAATGCTTTAATTGTTTAGAATATTTCCCAGATTGTTTATTTTTTTCTACATTTATGTTTTTTGTGATTGAAATTAATTATTTTAACCCTGAATATTTTTTGGTTCTTCACATGTAAGTAACTCATTTCAAATTATTCTGAAACCTTGTCATTGAAACCATCAGGGTGAACTCACCCACTCTTAAAATTAACTTTACAATAAACGCCTATATGAAAATGTAAGTGCCCATAATTTTTTCCCTAAATAGAAGTTTCATTCACCTGAATTATACGGTGTAATATTGAGTTGGTCTCATCACAATTCCAGCTCTCTTTGTCGGCATAGGTTCAGTACGAAATTCACGATACCCAGAAGAGAAAATAAGGTAATAATTCTAACAAAAGATTGCCGTCATAGCAATAAATTTTAAGTTTTAGGAAGAGACTTGTGGGCAATCTAACGATTGCTATGCCCTAAATTTACGGTTGTCAAGGTTATACATATATTTATCAAACTATTTTAATAAATCGTTCATATTCCGATATAATCTCCATTCCAACAGACCATATGGTCAATTCCTGATCAAATATGGAATATGATTCAAAATATTGATATAAATCTGTTAAAAAATCACCCTCAGAAAACCCACCAATGATTACGTTAATATCCTTTTTCTGTATAATGCCGTGTATTGATGTACTCTTTCCCTTTGGTGACATCAAAATATTCTCGCCTTCAAGAGGTTTCAGAAAGTCGATTAAATTTTGAGATTTAAGTGATAACAGTACCTTATTATCATTCTTTATAACCTGTTTTTTAAAAAGGTCTTCCATCAGTCCAATAAATCTATTGTATGATTTTGGAAGGTTAACCTCGGGATTTATTGAAATTATAAAATTATCTCTGGTGTGTACATATATCTCAAGGAGGCCTTTTTTATTCAGAATGGATTCCATTGCCATCTGAAGGAAAACATACACTATATCTGGCCTTCCCATTCTAGTTGATTTGCCAGGATAGTATTTATCTATTGAAGTATGCATGTAATTTGAGTCAAGAATCATCAAAGCTGGATCCTTATGAAGTTTTGATGCCATTTTTTTTATTGTGTAATCATTTCTCATATTTTCGGGAATTGTTTCCATTTCTGCATCTGCAAGAATAAGTCTTAACATAGCATGTAATTGTTTATCATAATTTACTTTTTTCGATTAAATCTATTCTCTTATTTGTTGAGGGATGATCAAGACTCAGTGATTTTAAAGTATTCTCTGGTATTTTATCAAAACTTGATATTTTTCTCAGTGCATCTTCAAGATACTGTTTATCCACATATTTTACTGCATTCAAATCCGCGGCAACCTCGTTTCTTCTCTTCATTGCAGGAATTACGAAGAATATAAAGAAAATAAGAAGAACAAAAAAAACAGGGGAGAGCAAAAACAGAATGCCACTGTTTACTAGAAACTCAAGTGATGCAAGGTTCATCAGGATAATATATGACACAAATGTCACAAGGGATGTTTTTCTGTTGTGCTTCAATTTTATGTGTGACAGCTCATGTGCCAGAACTGCTATTATTTCATTATAATCCAGTATTGCTTTTAAATAACCTGTGATAAAAACATATGCTTCTTTACTGTTTATCTCAAATGCATTTGCAACCCTGTTATTGGTATCGAGTATAAATACAGATGGCTCATTAATGCCCATTTCCATTGATAGTTCAGATATTTCATCATTTATAAATATATCATCAAACTTTATTGATTTTCTAATCAACAGGTTAACCAGAGGGTTATTGAGTGATACAGCCCAGATAAAGAAAATAAAGGCATTCAGGATTATTATGTTAGAGTATGTTCTTACTGCATTTACGGAACCTTCCAAGATTAAAACAACCAGAAAAAAAATTGATAAATAAATTACATATCTCCAGCTCAAATCGCTGTAAATATAGTCCATTATGTTAATATCATTTCCTCTGTATTCTATATGAATTTTATATTTAAAATAGGTAAATAGGGCTGCATCTATAAAAACTATAATAATCATGGCTATGATGGTGAAAATTGAAAATGTTATTTCGGAGAGAATTATGTATGCAATGAATATAATAAATAATGATGCTGTGGAAATAAAATTTGATTTCCTAAGAAATTTTTCTTTATCATTATCTACCATTGACTTAATAATTAATTATATTATTTAATTCTATGTTTATTATAATTATCATTTCCATCCAGAACTATTTGTCAGCATTCCCCAATACTCCGCATTATTATTGAAATATTTCTAAAGCCTGTTTTACTCTCCTCCCATCTTCATTCGGTTAATGTTTTATGTTGTCGATCCGTTTTCGGGTTTTGCAGTATGATGAGAAATTTTACAAATGATTTAAAGCACGAAAATATGAGGTAGTAAGGTGGTTTATCTATTGTAAAGGAGGAAATTATATATTATTATCCTTATCCTTATTATCGTATTTAATAACATCCTTATTATTGTATTTTCTTAGATCGAGTAAATTGGAAGACATAAACATTCTTGAAACCTCCTCAAGCGTCATTCCATTTGTTTCTGGCATTATATAATAAAGGGTGATAAAGGCAACAACAGATATAACGGAAAATATTATTACGGAATAGCCAAGGTGTATTGTTCCGTCCATATATGGAAATATTTCATCTATTGCGAAACTTGTAATCCATTCACTAAGTGCTCCGAAAGCAGCAAAAAATCCCCTTTTAACAGTAGGGAAATATTCGCCTTGTATAAGCCAACCTATGATTCCTCCGCCAATACCAAAGAAAACGAGGTAACCTGCAAGTCCTATTAATAGGGCAATGTCTATATGCATTAAATAAAGAGCCCCCCCAACAAAATCTGAAATGGCCATTCCGGCAAACCCAATAAGAGCTAATTTCCTTCTACCTACCGAATCAACCTTTTTCATACCAACATATGTCGCAATGAGCATTATAAGTACAAGAATTACTGTTGCCGCAATGGAATAAACGTCATTCATAATTGCACCAACTCCGGATGGGAAAATATGCAATTTAGATATGATATATGGACCGTAGATCATAGGCACATTGACACCATTTGCGATCATAAAAAACATAAACAAACCTGATATTAGAAGAGCACGCATTGCACCTTTATCCAATTTTCTAGAATTCTTTATTTCGTCACTGAGTACATTATAGGTATAGTTTAAATCGCTGTCATTGGCATTTATTTCAAAATATTTTAAGGTTTTTTTAGCTTTTTCAAATTTTTTATTTAAAATTAGCCACCTAGGTGACTCCGGCATTTTTGCCCTGTAAATCAAGGCTATAATAGCGGGTATTATTGCCAATCCAAGTATAGCACGCCAATCTATAGAATAGGCAAAACCTGGAATCAGCAAGAAAATTACCATTGCAACCAAATATGACATAAATATTCCTATAATAATCATATATTGTTGATGTCCACCGAGGGCCCCCCGATGTTTTTCAGGTGCAAATTCACTTATATATGCCGTTGCTATTGCTGAATCAGCTCCTATTGCAAAACCTACAACTGTTCTAGCTATCATAAGCATTAACACATCTGTTGTAGCTATGGATAAAATTAAACCTATAATATAAACTGCTATATCAGCTATTAAAAATGCTTTTCTTCCAAACCTATCAGTTAAAAAAGCCGCCACAATTGCACCTATTGCTGCACCTAATAATGCACCAGAGGCCATATATCCCACTACAAACGCCGATGCCCCACTATAGTAAGGAATGAAAATTAAAACAGAACCTATATCAGATTGGTCATATCCATATAAAAAACCACCTATGGTAGCCATCACAACAAGACTTATATAAAATCTGGTAAGGTCTTTATGGTCAAGTTCCTTTATTACGTTTTCCATAATAAATAAAATGCATTTTGTTATTTATTATAATACTATTACATGTATCATTAAATTATATTTTTTCTATTTTGTAGTTAAAGTATTATCGAATATCTTTATTTTAAAAAACATTTTTTCATAATCTTGTTTGTTGCCTTTCTAATTTCGATATTCATTGACATTTTACTTATATTAAAATCTTTTGCCAATTCCGTATTTGTAGTACCTCTTGGTATATTGAAAAAATTATTATCAATAGCTATTTTTATTACATTTTTCTCTCTGGGGGTCAAATAAATATCTGTAATAAAATTGCTTATCGCTGGGATAACTTCTTCAGGTTTTAAATTGCGTATACTATTTATTTTTATGTGATCATCTTTAAAGCTAGAAAAAAGTGTTTTTGCTTTAGCATTTTCTAACATAAAAATATACTCCTCATTATTGCAATGAACCGATGATTTTAAAGGATAGATAGACTGCTTAATTAATCTATCAAGAAATGTATTATCGCTATCAACATTCATTGAAATTATCGATGAAAATTTATCTATATTATAAACATTTATATTTTTAACCGAACTATCGTTCTTAAAAAGATTTTTAAGGTGTTTTATCTCCATTTTTTCATAATTTTTTGAAACTCTGATAGCTTTTAAACAATTTCCAAAATAGCTGTAACCTAATAAAATGTCGTTATAATCATGGGGCACGAAGGACGTCCAACAATTTTTATGTTTTATTTTAATTTCGAAGAAAGATGGGATATTTAAGTCCATGTACACTAATATTATATATACTATATATAAATTTCCACATTTTTTATGCCGTCAATAAACCGTTAGAATTTTAGTATTTATTTAGCTTGCATAAATATTCAGTAGAAGTCAGTAATTTACCGGATTTCGAGAGGATATAGAAATATAAATTTCTCACCATTTTCATATTTTTAGATATTTTTCCAAAAATTCACTGTCAATAATAGAACAGTTATACATGGGGTTCGGAATAATAAAACAAAAAATTTCCCTGAGAATATTGATTGATGGGTCACGGATCGGAAATGATTGCGAGATGCCGTAAAATACTATTTTGCTTAATAAAATAGATTTAGCTAAGCAAATACTAAATACACATTAATGTTATAACTTTTTTTATTTTTTAGATAAAACAGAAAATATAGGATCTATTATTGTTTAATTTGGACGACTGTAATTTACAAATAATTTAAAGCACGAAAGCCACTGAGCTTGTGATGTGGATGAAGCACAAATATTTATATTATTGAATTGCATGTTTTCGATATATGAAGATATCACAGCCGATAAAGCCTATAGGTCATTTTATTGATAGGTATTCATATATTGATGCAATAAAACTGGAAACTGTAAATAAACATATCGGAGAAGAATGATGCAATCAGAAAGACCATATCGGAGACAAGGGAACGGAGGAAATCACAGACATGCATATCCTATGAACTGAAAATAGATATATCACATCTGGGCAAAACAAAGGTAAAGAATCTTAACCGTATCTTTCTTGAGGCAAAGTGGTTTTATAATTATATCTTATCAGAAGATGATATCTATAACCAGGATTACAGGATTAATAAAGTTAAGATAAAGGTAAAGGACCATTATGAAGATAGAGATATACTATTGCTATCATCACAGATGAAACAGGAAATTATTGGAAGAACTAAGGACAATATAAAGGGTCTTTCAAATTCAAAGAAGAATGGTAATAAGATTGGAAAACTTCATTTCAAAAGAAGGATCAGGACCATCCCACTCAAACAGTATGGAAATACATACAATATTTCAGGGAATTATATCAAGATACAGAAGATAGGCAGGTTAAAGGTTTCCGGTATTAATCAAATACCAAAGGATGCTGATATAGCTAATGCAACACTTGAATCTAGAAATGGGGATTATTTTATCTATATATCAACATTTACTGGAATAAAAGATATAATATATTCTGATAACGGTATTGGTATTGATTTCGGTGTTAAAAGTTCACTAACACTATCAAATTTCAACTATGGATCATGCAACCTTTATATTGATCGGGATCTAAATGCATCAATAAATATATTAGAATATATGGTACCTGCGGAACGTAGGAAACTTCACGATTTTAACGTGAAGTAGTTCACCGACATTAATCAAGTGAATTCAGATTTATAGTGTGGAGAGAAAATACACCCTGCTTCATATTCTACGCAAGAAATTGCAAAAGTATCCTAACATCAGTTGTGGCCATAGAAACCATAGTAAAGTATTTATACAGAATAATCCATATATTATTGAGGTAAAATGGAAAACAATAAAGAGCAAAATTCAATAATATATTTATTGGCATATGTTATTCCCCTATTAACGGGAATAATAGTTTACATAATTTACGGAGATAGAAATAAAAGATTTAAGTTTCATGGTCTTCAAGCAATATTATTAGGCGTAATTATTATAATTTTTGAAGTGATTTTTGGTCTTATCAATATATTTGTTACTCTAAAATTTCCCATTGTCGGGATTATATTTGATATAATTATAGCAATTATATGGCTATATGGAATTTATGTTGGCTTTAAAGCATCCACTGGAACGGATATAAACATGCCAGTAATAGGTGATTATGCAAAATCAATGACAAATTAATTTATTAACCATAATCAGTAATTATTATTTTTAATAATAATCGTGGCAAGATTTAACTCATTTAAAATAGAGGATCGGCGGAAATTGTTTAAATTGTTAAGTGGATTGTGTAACATAATTGCTGTAAATTTAATAGGGTTTTCTATATTTGGTTATAGATGATAAAAATGAAAAACCCAAACAATGTGGAAATTGCCAACTCTACCAAGGATGAATTACATGGTAAAAAAACCATTCAACATTATTTGAAAATGGTAAAACTTAAGATGTTATTCATTAATGGATCTTGAGTATTCTCTTTCCGAATTTTTCAATGTTATTTTTTGCCAATTAAATTATAGAATCAAGATCTTCTTTTAACCATTTTAACCTGAATATCCCAAGAGAATTTCTAAAACCCTCAATTTTTTAGAAGCTTTTTAATTTGTCAGTTTCTATGAACTCAGGCAAATACGTATTTTTTAATAATAAGGCAATTACATGAAATATGCAATTTTTAGAGTTATTAGAAAACCTCCCAAGTAAACATCAAAAATTGAAACTAACTTTACTTTTATATTCGAATATAAATTGTTTACTTTCCAATGTTTCATCAGTTTGTTGTGCATTATGTTAGGGTACATGAGATAGATATTCATACACTATAGAATATTTTTGCACTCAAATGCATAGAGGATAGGTTGGGATTTGGACCCAAGTAGATGAGATCTGCAGTCTCACGCATAGCTACTCTGCCACCTATCCATATTTACCCTATTGTTATTTCATATATATTTTTTTTATAATGACGCATAAACTTATAAATAATGAAATAATTATTAAATTAGATGAGGAGAGTAGGAATTTATACTCATGACTTTAAATTTTACCATGACATTGTGAG
>JAJZXB010000020.1 GCA_021846395.1 Thermoplasmata archaeon
ACTATTTTCCTTATAAATGTCATGTAATGATAATATCACTACATAATATAAAAGGTTATTCTATGTTGAATACGTAAAATACTAATTTATGGGAATATGTAATGATAGATTAGGGCAAATGTAGGTTTTAAATATTGCAGTAAATTTATATTTGGTATTATCCATAAATATAATTTTTTATATTTTTTAAGAAATCGGAATAAAATATCACATTTCATGATTTTATAGATTAATTTCAATAATAATGAATTTATACTATAAGTGTATATAATTATATGACAAAAATATCTGACGCAGTAAAGGTCATAGTAGATAACAATTTAATATATTCCCTGGCAATTTCAAGTGGATTGTGCAATTATACAAAAATTGCCGAGAATATAAAGGATAAGGTTGACGCAATGACCGGTAAGCAGGTAAAATTCAACACCATTGTAAAGGTTCTTGCAAATATGAAAGCAAAAAAACCGGAATATGTTGATGATCTGAGCATATTAAAAAAATCATCACTCACAATAGAATATGAATACAGTATCCTTTTTTTTGATGATATAAAAAAAATTCCTGAAAATGCCGTTCTTGTTATGAAGGAATCAAATTATTATGTTTGCATTGCAAGTAAAAATGACAGCAATAGCAAAATTGCCCTGATAAAAATAATACTCCCAAAGGAAAGTTCATTCACTCCTGGATTGACCCTGCTTATTACAGATTATTTAATGACATATGGAATTAAATTTACAAATATTTACCGACTTGATACAGAAATCTGGATAATTATTGATAATTCCAATGCAGGCAAGGCGCTTTACCATTTAAGCACCCTGTTGCATGAGAATTAAATTTTATTATCACATTTAAGTATTTTAATTTGTATATTTCATAGCTATGAATAAAATAGTAATATTATGAATAAGTTATTATATTTTATTACAATGCAACAATGACAGAAATGGTGGATATAACTCTCATTCAATATTTGCTGGCAATAATATCAGGAATAGCAGTGGGATTCAGCCTGGGGCTCATTGGCGGAGGTGGATCTATTCTTGCAGTTCCCTTATTTATATATTTTGTAGGCATAAACCACCCCCATCTTGCAATTGGGACAACTGCACTGGCCGTTGGACTGACATCCTTCATTAATTTTTACCAGCACTTTAAAAGAAAAAATGTCAACTTCAGGATAGCTCCAGTTTTTGCTTTTGTCGGTGGAGCTGGTGTGCTGCTGGGGGCATTTGTTGGACTGACAATCAAAGGAGGCGAGCTTCTTTTTTTCTTTTCGTTACTGATGATCGTTATAGGCATTTTCATGTATACAAGTAAATGCAGACTCCTACCTGATGAAGGCTCCAGGGATAATGCTAAAAAAACAAACTATCCAAAGGTTTCTGCCTTTGGAATCCTCGTTGGATTCGCATCAGGATTTTTTGGCATTGGAGGGGGTTTTTTGATTGTGCCCGCCTTATTATCTTCATCAAAAATAAAAATAGGTATGGCAATAGGAACGTCTTTATTTGCGGTTGGGACCTTTGGTATAGTTACATCAATGGAATACAGCCTTTCAGGACAGGTTCTGTATCTTGTTGCAATAGTATATGTGATCGGCGGCATAATCGGTGGATTTTTTGGAACGAAACTTTCAGTTGGCATGAATAAAAAATTGCTGAGAAAAATTTTTGCATTAATTGTTGTTGCAGTTGGCATATATGTTGCCATAAGCTCATATCCTGCACTTATCCACGTTCTCTAAATTTTTAAAATAAATATATTTACACATATTCATATAACTTCTCTGGCTATAATCGATCCCAACCATGCCATGAATTTCCTATCAAGCGTTTAACTGGAATAAAGAATGAAGCCAGTTGAAGATAATTATGTGAGAGTATAAATATGGCAGTGCATAAAAAATGGGTTTGAAAATATTATTAATGGGCTTTGACCCTTTACAGGTAAGCCGCCGACGGGATTCGGTCCCGCGACCTCGTGCTTACCAAGCACGCGCTCTACCAGGCTGAGCTACGACGGCAGTACAAGTTAATTATATATCCCTATAAATTATTTTTCTATTATGACATGACGATAAAAAAATAATTAAATACCTTTATCTTATAATAATTGTGTGATAAATTCTGATATAGAAGCAGACACAATTAAAAAACGCTGGCAAGATTTCTTTGACCAGTATGATTACGATGATCAGATTAACAACCTCAGATCGATATATCCTGACGAAAAATCACTTTACGTATCATATAATGATATATCCAGCTTTGATTCTGAATTTATAGATAATTTAATGGATGATCCTGTTAGGTATATGGATATTGGGGAGAATTATATTCGGGAAAACATCGGCCTCTATAATAACAGGGCAAAAAGAATAGATGTAAGACTGATAGATGTTCCAGATATAAATGGTATTAAATATGAAATAAGAAACGTTAGGAGCTCAAATGTTGGTACATTCATATCGATAAGTGGGATTATTAGGAAAAATACAGAGGTTTTGCCCAGACTTGAGCGTGCTGCCTTTAAATGCCCTGCCTGTGGTGAATTAACATATGTTCAGGAATCATATCAAAGGCTGCTAGAACCCATAGCATGTGATAAATGTGGATATAATAAGGGAAAATTAAAGCTTATACCAGAGGAATCTGAATTTGTTGATACACAAAAACTTGAGATTCAGGAGAATCCAGATAATATTGATGGGACATCCCAGCCACAGAGAATAACAGTGATCATGGAAGATGACATTACCGGCAAGATATTCCCAGGAGATAGAGTTACAATATCCGGCGTTTTAAAGGCCGACCAAAAGCATCTTGGCAATATTATGCTCACTGAATTCAATATATACCTTTACGCCAATAATTTTAAGAAGGAAACAAAGGATTTTGAGAATATCCAGATAAATGACGAGGATGAAAGAAACATTAAAAAGCTTTCAAAGGACCCCGATATTATAAAGAAGCTATCAAAATCAATAGCACCCTCAATTTATGGGCTTGAAATTATTAAGACCGCCCTTGTGCTGCAGCTTTTTGGAGGGGAAAGAAAATTGATGAAGGATGGCACAAAAATAAGGGGCGACATACACATTCTTATGGTTGGGGATCCAGGTACCGCAAAATCTCAGCTATTGAGGTATATGACCATGATATCACCAAGAAGCGTATTCGCATTTGGCAAGGGTTCCAGTGCAGCAGGGTTAACTGCAGCCGCTGTCAGGGATGACTTCGGCGAAGGTCGCTGGACACTTGAAGCCGGTGCCCTGGTTCTAGCAGATAACGGTTTTGTTGCAATAGATGAGCTGGATAAAATGGATGAAAGAGATACAGCATCAATGCATGAAGCAATGGAACAGCAATCAGTTACCATATCAAAGGCAGGAATCATGGCAACATTGAAATCAAGGTGTTCCATACTTGCGGCAGCCAATCCAAAATTTGGAAGATACGACCCTTTAAAAGGCATAACAGAACAAATCGATTTTCCACCTCCCTTGCTGTCCAGATTTGATATTATTTTCAAATTGATAGATACCCCAAATAAGGAAATGGATGGCAAACTGGCAGATCATATATTGAAAACTCACCAGCTAGGTGAAATATATAAGGGCATGGAAAATAATAATGTTGACCTGAACATTCCTCAGGAAGATGAGTTTCTTCCGGAAATTGAGAAGGATATGATACGAAAATATGTTTCTTACGCGAAAAACAGAATATTTCCACGATTAAGTCATGAAGCTATTGATATATTGCGCGATGAATATGTAAAAACAAGAAGCTCAAATGGCGATTCAATTCCCATAACTGCAAGGCAGCTTGAATCAACCATAAGACTGGCTGAAGCCGCAGCAAAGGCCAGATTATCCACAATAGTAACAGAGGAGGATGCACTTCTGGCAAAAAGCATTGTTGACTATTACTTGAAGGAAGTTTCATCTATGAACGGAAAGGTTGATATTGATATTTTGAATAGTGGTATCAGCTCCAGGCAGAGAAACGAGCTTGAAATTGTGCTTGGAATCATAAAAGAATTGAGAGAATCGAAGGGCAAATCTCCTGAACTTGAGGAAGTAATGGATGCTTTACAGTCAAAGGGCATCAGCAGAGATAAGGCGGAGACCGACATATCAAAGCTAAAGGCCATGGGGGAAATATATCAGCCCTCAGATAAAAGAATAGATGTGTTAAGATGAATAATATAAATATGAAAATTGCTAATATAAATGATGAGGTTGTCCTTATGGCTGCGGATAGCGAATTAATAGGCAGGGAATTAAGAGAGGGAAAACTGCACCTTGATGTAAAATCTGAATTTTATGGTGAAATGAAAGTTTCAGAGGACACATTCATCTCATCATTATCAATATGCACTATAGCAAACCTTGTTGGCAAAAGGGTTGTTTCCGCGGCAATCAATGCAAAGTATATAGACCCAGAAAATGTAATAGAAATTAATGGCATTCCACATGCACAGCTTGTTGTTTATTTTAAATCAGGACATTAACAATCCCAAATAGAATGTTATGCATAGAATCATAATGACATTTTGTTCTGAAAATTCACGATTAAAATAAGCGGGTTTGAGAAAATATCTATATGATAAACATACATTAATATATAAATGATAAATTATAAAAATTCTTTTAAATCATTACTGAAATGGGCTGGCGGGAAGAGATGGCCGTTCCAAGTTCACTTTCATTCAAACAGTTTAACAAGAGAGAAAGATTTAAATAGGGTAGCACAGAATACAGAGGTGATATATTAATGAATAACCGATCATTCAAAACAAAGGAAGAGAAAGCAAGGATAGTTATGGAAGTGCTTTCAAGTACAGAAACAATATTCCAGGCGTGAAGGCAAGCTTTGTGGATAATATAGGAAGCTTCACGGCTTTAGCGTGGTGTAGTTCACTGTCTCAACTAGAGATAATCCACTACAATTCCAAAACTCAATATCGGCGTAGATTTAATGGTAAAGAATATATATACTGAAATAATAAGGAATGACTTACGTTAAACAGGTTGATAAAATGGCAGAAGATAATAAAAATGATGAGAATTTTCAATATATTGTCAGAATTGCGAATAAAGATATAAAAGGAGAAAGAAAAATACAGCTTGCTCTGGCAGATATAAAGGGAATTGGTATCAGGCAGGCAAAAATTCTGGTAAACAAATTTCAGATCGACCAGAATAAAAGAGTAGGGGAATTATCAGAAGAAGAAGTCCTTAAAATCAGGGAATATGTTGAAAATAAGGAATATTCAGATATGCCCGTCTGGCTTTTAAACCACCGAAATGATGTAACAACGGGAAAAAATTTTAATTTACTGTCAAATGATCTTGCCTTGCAGATAAATGATGATATAACTCTTATGAAAAAAATGAGATCATTCCGTGGAATAAAACATGAGAGGGGACATAAGGTTAGAGGTCAGAAAACAAGATCCAATGGAAGAAGAGGCTTATCAATGGGCGTTGTGAGGAGAAGGGAAGAGCCCGGAAAGAAATAAGGTGTGAAGTATGGGAGATCAAAAATTTCAAAGAAAAAATTATTCAACCCCCAGGCATCCCTGGGAAAAGGAGAGAATTGATTTTGAACATGAGTTATTGGTAAAATATGGATTGAAGAGTAAAAGGGAACTTTGGAGAGAGGAAGCAATACTGAGCAATTTCAGGGCACAGGCCAGAAATCTTCAGGCAAAAATAAGATATGATGATCCTCTAGCTAAAAAGCAGTTTCATCTGCTTTTGTCCAAGCTGGATAAATTAAATCTGCTGGGCGAAAATGCTACGCTCGACGATATTTTATCACTGAACCTTGAAAATATACTTGATAGAAGACTCCAAACTGTCGTATACCAGCAGAATCTTGCATCAACAATGAAACAGGCAAGACAGCTGATAGTTCACCGGCATATCAAGGTTGATGGAAGGGTTACAACCATTCCAGGAATGTTTGTGGAAAAGGAGTTTGAAGACAAGATTTATTATAGTGAGAAATCCCCTTTTGCAGATGAAAATCACCCAATAAGGACTGTTATTGCAGGAATGGCAAAAGACGAAAATGAAGAAAATCAAAACGTAGATGAAAATCAGAAGAATGAAGGTGAAAAGAGTGAATAAAATAGGTATTGCTCATATTTATGCTTCACAGAATAACACTATTATACTGGTGACGGACCAGACCGGTTCAGAGACAATTGCAAAATCAACTGGCGGAATGGTCGTAAAAAATGACAGGGATGAAGCCAGTCCATATGCTGCAATGAAAGCGGCAGATATTATTACCGAGAAATTGAGGGAGAAGGAAATAACCGATCTTATAATAAGAGTAAGGGCACCTGGAGGAAGCAGATCCAGAATACCTGGGCCTGGTGCACAATCTGCCATCAGAACTTTTTCAAGAGCAGGATTCAAAATATTGAGAATTGAAGAAGTAACACCCATACCACATGATGGTACAAAGAAAAAGGGTGGAAAGAGGGGCAGGAGAGTGTAAAATGCTTAAAATTTTAGAATTAAAGGATAATTTTATACGCTTCGAAATTGATGGGATAACTCCCGCAATAGCCAATACAATCAGAAGAACACTGATAAATGACATACCAAAGCTCGCTATAGAAAATGTAATCTTCCATCATGGGGAAATAAGGGATAAGGATGGCAATGTATATAATTCCTCACTGCCATTATTTGATGAGATAATTGCATCAAGACTCGGGCTTATCCCATTAAAAACAGATCTTAACCTCAATTTTAGGGATCAGTGCTCATGTGAGGGTAAGGGTTGTGATTTATGCACCATTACGTACTCTATAAACAAGCTTGGTCCAGGTGACGTTTATTCATCAGATATTGTGCCAGTCAACAGGCAGGATTTAATTCCTACAGATCCATTGATACCCATAGTGAAAATGAAAAAGGACCAGGCAATGCTTGTTACATGCGAAGCAATTCTGGGGTTTGGCAAGGATCATGCAAAATGGCAGGTAACATCGGGTGTATCATACAAATACCACAGAACATTTAATATCAAAAAATCAGAATTTCAGGAATGGTCATACTATAAGGAAAAATGTCCATCATCGATTGTAATGGAGAACAATGATGAAATAATTTTCACAGATGATATCCCCTGCCGTTTTCTTTCACAATTAATGGAAGAGGACAGTGTTAAAAAGGAAGAAGATGATACAAAATTCATATTTAAATATGAGACAGATGGATCATTAACCGCAATAGATACACTTAAGTATGCCATTAAAAGAATAGAAAATAGATTTGAAATTTTAATGGAAAGTTTATCGGATTGAACAAGTTGTAAAATTTTTCCATAATTTTCACTATCAATTATATCCCGCACAATACTGGTTATCGAATATACTTTATTTTTATGGATTGTAAAACATGATATTACTGCAGGGGATTCACAGCATGTATTACCTGTTATGTTTCCTTATAATTATTAGTGATATTTTCACGATTGGAATAAACTGTAAAATATAAAGGATCCCATTTGGCCGGAAACTGAATTTAAATTATAATGACATAACTGAATTGATATTTAAAGCCCGTATAATTTTAAATTTCAATATTCATACAAAGTGACAGCGATAGCGCCAAGATCAGCACCATTTTCCAGTGCTTTATATATTTTTATAGGTCTTTTAAAACTTTTCATCTCCTCATTTACTGCCATTCTTAAGGGCTTGAATAAATTATCACCCTCCTTTGAGAGGCCACCACCTATGAAAATTGAATCAATGTCAAGTATATTTACAACATTCACAATTCCTATGGCAATATAATATATTGTTTCCTCAACTATCAGCTGCGCAAGCATATCTCCTTTCCTCTTAGCTTCAAATACAATTTTTGCGTCTATTGACCCAGGCCTGATTTTAGACAATTCTGTTGAATCCTGCAGGGCTTTTATATCCTCGACAACCCTCATTGTAATTCCCCTTCCGCTGGCTATTGATTCAAAACATCCTCTTCTCCCGCATCCACATAGTGGACCATTGGGCATGATAACCATATGGCCTAGCTCACCGGCCATTTCATGGGATCCCTTATACAGCTTCCCATTGATAAATATTCCTCCACCTATACCCGTACTCAATGTCATGTAAACAAAATTATCATAATTTTTTGCTTTTCCGAATAATTTTTCAGCTATTGTTGACGCCAGAGCATCGTTTTCCAAGGTAACAGGCACATTAAAATAATCCTCAAGAACTTTAGTTACATTGAAATTTTTTAAGCCGATGATATTTGGTGATGAAATAATCACTCCATTTTTTGAATCCACCGGGCCGGCAAAAATTATCCCAATTTTATCAACATGATCAACTTTATTTTTATTTAAAATATTCTTTCCCATTTCAATTAATTGATTTGATAGCCCTTCTTTTCCATATTCTCTCAGGGTTCTCATTCGCACCGTATCTATTATTCTGCCGTTTTCATTACCCAGTATAGCAGTTATTTTGGTTCCACCAACGTCATAGCCGAGAATATACATTATCATCTCTATTATTAAAATACATATAATTATTTCTTCTTTTTTACCAGCAATTTTATTCCATTCCTCTCCATAATCATAACTTTGTCACCTTTAATAATTTCATCCATTCCAATATTAACTGCTTCCCATTCTATTCCCTCAATTGCTATGAAGCCTGTATTGCCTTTTGTCATATCACTTCTGGACTCTCCTGTGCTTCCAATAATTGATTCTGCACCTGTAAATCTTTTCTTCAAAAAGGATTTCATAATTTTGTGTATATATAAGATTAATATTATGCCAAGCATTACAATAATTATTGCGGAAATGTAAAATTCAACTCCAAATGGAGAAGGCGAATAGCCAGGATTTGCAGTATCATATGAAGATGCAAGAAAGTATATTCCCACAATCCCCGTAATAAGCCCCGAAAGAAGTGCAATTCCATGATTTGTTTTGAATTCAAGGAATATCAAAACCGCAGCCATTAATAAAAATATAAGGCCCACAATAGATGCCCCGATTATTTCTGCGCCCAGAAGACCGAGGGTAATCAATACAATTCCCGTAATTGATAATAATACAGTTCCATGATAAAAATCAAGAAAAATAGCCACAATTCCCAGAAGTATGAATAAGCCATCAACTATTGGATTGCTTAAAAAACTTAAAAACTGATCATATGCATTTTCATTCGCATATACTCTCTTGTATGATGATAAATTTTCACTGTTTATAAAGGCATTCAAAGATGGTGAGAAGCCATTTACTACGCCATTTTTTACGGCTTGAGTCTCATTATATGCTGTATTGTTGCTGACCATGTTAAATGCAGCTGTTGCATTCCTGTTATGGGCATTTGCCAATGAAGTCATAAAGGATTCCATGGCATTCGTGGTATGCTTCTGTTCAAGCGAAGTTCCACCAACCACAATAGGGGTTGAAGGCCCTATTTCAGAACCCTTGCCCATATATATTGAGGTTGATGCCATTGCAACGTAAGATCCGGCTGAAGCACCCAGAGAATCTGGAGCAATGTAAGTGTATACCGGAATGCCTTCCCTCTCTGTATGGTTTATATACTGAACCATACTGATCATATTACCAAGTATTCCCCCTGGCGTGTTCATATTAATTATAACTGCACTGATATGGGATGAATTAATATTTGATAATTCGCGTCTGAACATGTTTGAGGAACCTGGATTTATTTCTTCTGTTAAATTTATAATAAGTATAGATTTCTGTGGTGTATTTGCATACCTTATATGATTGTCTGGATTGCCATTTACATGCGTATT
The DNA here is from genome assembly GCA_021846395.1 of Thermoplasmata archaeon. Taxonomy (GTDB): domain Archaea; phylum Thermoplasmatota; class Thermoplasmata; order Thermoplasmatales; family Thermoplasmataceae; genus Acidiplasma. The sequence goes on from JAJZXB010000020.1 coordinate 9,833, forward strand.
GAGCGAAATAAGGAATAATGATGCCAGAAATATAACAAGAACAATCTTGAAAATTTTGTACATATTTTTATTAATAGTTAATACCAATATTATATTTTTCTTTTCCAAAAAAACTTAAAAAATTTAATAATAGATAAATATAACCTATTAATGAGAACTTATCTGAACGGGCTAAATGAAATTGAAGATGGAAAGAGCGTTGATGTATATGGGTGGGTACAGGAGACAAGAAAAATTAAAAAGCTTCTTTTTCTAATTTTGAGGGATAATACTGGAGTTATACAGGTAACCGTAAAGGAGGATAATGTAAATAATTACGATGAGGTTTACGGTATAACGAGAGAATCAGTAATAAGGGTAAATGGAAATGTAAATAAAAAAAGTGTAAGCAGGCAGGGAATTGAAATAGTTGCAATGGAGGTTGAAATATTAAATATGGCTGAAACTCCCCTTCCAATGGGAGTGATAGATAAGGTAACCACAGATTTTGATACAAGGCTGAATAACCGGTTTATTGATCTTAGGAAAATAGGCAACTCTTTAATATTCAGATTTGAAAATGAATTGCTGTTTTTTATAAGAGAATACATGCATTCTGAGGATTTTATAGAGGTTCACACACCTAAAATAGTTGCGGCGGCAACCGAAGGCGGTGCAGATCTATTCCCTGTTTCATATTTTGAGAAAAAGGCATATTTGAATCAATCACCGCAGCTATACAAGGAAATTTTAATGGGTTCTGGATTTGATAAAGTATTTGAAGTAGGCCCCGCTTTCAGGGCGGAGAAGGAAAACACAATAAGGCATCTGAACGAATTCACATCAATTGATGTTGAGGTGAGTTTTGCAGATGATGAATATGTTATGGGGGTTCTGGAAAATTCCCTTGAATATGCAATAAACCACGCTATAGACAAAATTGGAAAGGTGCTTGATGAAAATGGGTACGGAATTAAAAAAATCAGCACTCCCTTTCCAAGGGTTACATACAGTGAATTGATTGAATACCTTCAAAAAAATAACTTTGAAATAAAGTTTGGGGATGATTTTTCACCTGAAGCATCAAAATTCATCTCACAGAAATATGATAGTTTTTATTTTATTACAAAATGGCCTGCCGAATTAAGGCCATTCTATACAATGCCGGATAAAAATAATCAGAATATTACAAACTCATTTGACCTGCAACTGGGAGATATAGAAGTATGTTCAGGGGCACAGAGGATACATAATTACGAGATTCTTGAAAAAAATTTTTTAAAGAAAGGATTAAATGAAAACAGTTTCAATTTCTATATAAAGGCATTTAAATTTGGAATGCCACCGCATGCCGGCTGGGGCCTCGGCCTCGAAAGGCTTGTAATGAACATCCTTAAATTAAATAATGTAAGAGAATCAACATTATTTCCTAGAGATAGATCCAGACTTTCCCCCTGATTTATTTTTTCCCTCATCCCATATGGTTTTTTCCATATCATCATAGCTGGCTGTTTCGTCTTCTATTTCTTCCTTCAATCTCTTTTTGTATATAGACATGTTGAAGACCAAATGATATATTCAAAAAATAGTTAATAAACTTTTCTGTTTTCAGATGGATTATAATTTTAAAATTATCGCCAATTTTGCATTATATGTCAAAAATAAGCGATTAAACAAAAACATGTACCAAAAAATAATTATTTTTAGCAATCAAACAAATTAAAATTTAAATAAAAATATGATACAAAATGCTCTATTTCTGTAATGCACCTCTCTGTTTGTTAAGTATCACTATGGTGGGCGTTATTTTGTATTTTAGTTTCGACGTTCTTGTTATTGATATAAGTGCGGATTTTTTGTTTGAATTAATGAAGAATTTTCTGATTTCATCGCCAAGGCTCTTGTTTATTACAAGTTCAACATAAATCGGGTTACCCATGTTATAATATGTTGCTATTATCGACCCCTCACTTATGTTCTCGATATCAGATCTCTCTATTTCGAAATCATATTTTTCCCCTATCTCTATTTTCACTTTTCTTACCTTAATATAATATAAAAAACAATGTTATATAAGGTTTTGCAATGGTAGAAGATATTATATTAAATATATATTATCAATAAAAAAATCATTTATTCTAAATAAAAGAATAAAACCATTTTTCTGACTTTTTATATTATATTAAATGCACTTATGGTCAAGATATATATGGGAATACCATCGTTTAATTCGTTTAACTTAATGTAATAGGAGTGCCGTAATAGACATTATCTCTCTATGCAAAGGAGATAATTGTTAGAATCATAAGGCCTTAAGTCTATTATTTCCTTTATTTTAAAACCATTTATCTCTTTCATAGCAGAATTTAAAATAGTTCTGTCTGATTTTTTTGATGATATGGATTTTACCTTTATTATCAGGAATCCATATTTAATTGAACTGAACTTTTTTACGTTTTCATTGAAAATTTGTATCTGGTTTCTCTGGGCAATATCTTGATATATTATTTCCGGCTCATCAACAAAAAATGAATATTTTTCCGGTAAATTGGCATCTTCAAGAATTGGGTATATATTGTTTCTGTATTCAGACAGTTTGAATAATTTTACAAATGAGTCGTATGATACCTCAACCGCATAAATTTTGCCCCTGAAACATATATCGGATATATGGCTTACGGTGGTTCCAGTTGAAGCCCCTAAATAAAGAATATTTGAGTCATTATTCAATGGCATGCTGCTCATCCCCTTCATAATTGCGGCCCCAAGCTTGCTTCTTTTTGGATTCCATTCCCTGATGTAAGCACCATTGTAATATATGATTTTTTCACCATATACTGGTTTGCTGTATTCAGATACTGAAAATATTTTATTTTTTTGCATAATTATTCTGCTATTGTTTATCGATTCAGTAATATTGTGATTTTTTTTATGCTTATTTCCCATTAATTATCACCACTCTTTATCCCATTATGGTATTTTTAATTATTTTATAATACCAAAAAATTAATAATGATTTTTAATGTATGAGCAATGCATATAAAAAAGTTACATGATAAAAAAAATATTGACCCCTCAGTTTTATTAAAAGTATATATAAATGATGCAATCAAGGTTCTCTATCTTGATAGAAAGGAACTGTTCTATATTGAAAAAAGAAATTACAATAAATTCAATGAAAGCCTGAATTTTTTTAAAAATAAGTTTAGGATGCTTGCTGATAGTGAAACCAGAATAGCAGTTATTTTTGGAAATGGGTTCAGATATCAGAAATTTGATGATAATGCATATAATTTGCTGAGTGATTTTCTGGATTTCATCCTTCTACTGCCACCTGAGACATCTTTATTTAAAAAAAATTTATCAAAGGAAATTAATGGTGTAACCGTACCAACTCTTTCCGCCATTTTGAAATCGCTGTTAACATTTAAATTACCTGATTACTGGAAAATTAATTCAGAAAATTATTTAAATATAAGTCTGGCTATAATCGAAGTATTCCGGGAAACTTCCGAAAATTATGAATTGATAAACTCCGTTAACGATATATATGAAAAAATCGATGATAAAAATTCAGAATCCATAAATATCTATAAAGAAAAAATTTTAAAATGGATTAAATATGGTTTTTTAATGTGAGGTGCTTCCCTTTTAAAGGGGATTTCACATTCACAGGAGATAATTTATTTGCTATCCGTACCAGGCAACACAAGTTTCGGAATTCCCTTTACGTGCTTATAGGAAGCTATTGTAATTTCTTCCAGAGTTAGCCCCTTGGTTTCTGGCGTAAAGAACACAGTGAACAGGAATGCAAGAACCATTAAACCAAGCAGTACAAAGAAGAAAGAGGATTTGCCTATGGTTGTTGTCAGGTAAGGAAACAGGAATGCGGATAGAAAAGCCGCTATTCTAGTTACTCCTGTTGCCCCACCCATGGAGGACGACCTCAATTTAGTTGGCAGCATTTCAATAGCATATAATCCCATGGTATTACCGGGCCCAAGATTTCCAATTCCATAATCTACAACAAATGCAACAACTCCCACAATAATTCCAATGGACGCAATTGCATGTGATGCCATGAAAAACATTGCCATGGCTATAGCCATGCCTCCAAAGCCTATTGCCTGAAGTGGCCTTCTGCCTGCCCTATCATTCAAAAACACTGCTCCAAATGCACCTAAAAATCCTATTGGCATGTTGAATATAAGCGACAGCAACAGCGTTGATCCGCCGGTAAAACCAAAACCTTTCAAAATAAGTGGAGAGTACAATCCAATACCATATCCTGCAAGATCATATAGAATCCATTGAAACCATATAATAAAAGTACGTTTTCCATACTCGCCCTTAAATAGCGCAGAAAATGATCCAGATTTAACGTTTTCCTCAGATTGCCTTTCAGCAATTATGGCCTTAATATCACCTTTTGTTATCCCAATCTTATCTGCTATTGTTTTTATGCCATCTTCTGAAAGCTTGGATTTATCAGGATCCATAATGCCCCATCTAAGGGATTCGGGCATCTCTGTTCTCAGAATTACCGTAATTATCGCTGGTATGGCCCCGAGGGCAAGAGTGTATCTCCAGCCGGTAACCGGGTTTATTATAAAGAATACATAACCCAAAAGGAAAGCTGCTCCCGCACCAACACTCCAGAAGGTCCAGACCCATCCATATCCTGCACCTCTTGATTTGCTGGGATACATTTCTGTTGTATAAACAGGGCTGAGTGCGTAATCTGCCCCCACTCCCCATCCTACAAAGAACCTGAAAATTATCATCTCATATATATTTGTGGACAATGCCGAAAGAATTGCAAATACTGCAAAAAATATTAGATCAAATATATATAAATATCTTCTTCCAATCTTATCCGCAAAATGCCCAAAAAGTACCGCACCCACAAAAGCACCCAACAATGCCGAACCAGTAACAAACGACTCCGTAAATGCATTGTACGAAAATATATTGTACGTTACCAGAACCAGTGTAAACACGGAAATGACACTCAGATCATACCCGTCCAAAAAATAGCCCATTGCTGATAAGGTTGTCAATACAGATCTGCCTGGCACCTTTGTAGGTGTTTTATTATTTGAATTAATATTATCACCCATATTTGTATAACTATATTTTGTATAAGACTTTTATGTATATATTTTATATAGAACGGAAAAATTTTTAAGACAATCCTTTAACACACCCCCTTTATCAATATTCTTTTTTAAACTTTAACATCTTTGTATGCATGGAACAGGTATTATATTGCTTCAGTTACGTTTTTCATATTCTATTACACCCTATCTAGAGGAGGCATTTTTAAATGTTTTATTTAGTTTATTTAGATTTCTATTTATATTTACACGACTTGTATATTATATTTAACCAGATATGTAATTATGATCTGGTTGGGGATGCTATTATGACACTGTGTATTTATTCTATTTCATTTAATTTTTGCACAATAAATCCTTCAACGTCGTTAAAATCTGGAAGAGAAACCAGAAGAATGGGCTTAAGTTCAGGTTCCCAGATGTGTTTTTTCTTTTCAATTGCAGATTGAAAATCATTTATTGAAAAAGGTATATTATAATATTCTAATTTTTCTTCTATTATTTTCCAGCCAAATTTTAAGTTGTAATTCTTCAACAGAAAATAAACGTCAAATAAATCTCTTGCTTTATTTCGGGTAATAATGGCTCTGACTTTTTCATTCATTATTTCTTTTGGATCCATGCAAATTGTATCGAATGGCAATAAATCAGAATATATTGGGTTGTATGTATTTATTATAGGAGGCAGTAACGTCTTTTCTCTAAAGCTAAAATCAATTTTAACAGTAATCCGCGATACAGGAGTTGTATACAATGCCCCTTCTATTGAGAATATAAATGAAGTTGATATACGATTTTTATTCAAAACTTTATAATTGTGGTGTATGCCTAGAATAGATATAACTTTGCTTACTTTTCTAATAATTGGCACTAAATCGATTCCATCCTTAACATTAAAATCAAGATCATCTGAAAAACGTGGAAGGTTGTAAAACATAAATAAAGAGGTGCCGCCTTTGTAAATTAAATTTGATGTTTCGGAATACAATAATCTCAATATTATAGTTTCTAAATAGGACTTTTCCTGCTGAAAGGGTTTCAGTCCTGTAATCTTGCTGATGTTATTTATTTCAATTTTCGTTATCAATAATTCACCTCATTGTCATATATTTTCCATTTACTAACATATTTACCTTTCAATTTATTATATGGGTTTAATTTGTACACAGAATCGTTACGCATCCTAATATTAATTTCAATTCCCATAATATCTAAAATATAACCCAGTCTTCTCCTAATGCTTTCAGTATTTATTAGTTTTGTATATTCCTTTAACCGCGATTTATTTAATTTTGATGCAGGAATATCAATTATGTTTGAAATACTAGATATATCTGGTCTGTATAGGATATCTATTATTGTTTTTTCAAGGTCTGCAAGAAAGATGAATGAATTATCTTTCTGAATTTTCCTATACCCAAACATTAAATCAGCCCGAATATAAATGAATCTAATAAGAGTATTGTTAAAAAAAATATCCTTTTTTCTTGATGGAGTTGCTATTTCGATGTTATTTATTGTCTGAGACATGATATTATGCAAATAAAGTGCAGAATTAAATGATATATATGCTGGAAATATAACCTGAGATGCCACTATAAAGGGATCCTCCGTTAATGAAAATTTATTATTTTCTATTTTATATACATTACTCTGTTTCTTTAATCTATAAGCATATTTGTGAACAGAATTCTCTGATATATTTGAATATCTTAAGATGTCATTTGAATTAAATATAATTTTATCATGATTTTTCAATTCGTTTATTAAATTATATATTGACATAATACTATATAATTTAGTTTAATATATTTTTATGCATTTGAATGGACATAATTGTCCATTATTCGTTATAATAATATATTAAATAATTCCTCCGTCTCTCACTCTCCCCATCAACCCACATAACCAATTACAGCAAGATTTCCATTGTATTTTTAATTGGTTATCAACTTTATTGGTTTTATTTTTATTGCAATTATCGTTTTATTCTTTCCCATCTTCTCAACAAGGTAGAAAAGAAATCACAAAAAATATATTTTAATTGTTAATGTATAGAATATGAACTGTGATATGTGCGGTAAACAAATAGATAAACTGATAAAAATAAAGATAGATGGGGCGATATTAAATGTGTGTTATGACTGCTCTAAATTTGGAGAACCTGTTGAGAAGAAAAAATTCAACAATTTAAGCGAAAGTATCACAATAAAATTTCCGGAAAAAAAGATAGTTGTGCCATCCCGTAATAAACCCTTTAAAAAGCCAGCTGCTAAAAACAATTACAGAAAAAGGGAGAATATAGAAAATATGGAAATTGTTGATGATTACGCTCAGTTAATCAAAAATAAAAGGGAACAGATGTCAATGACACAGGATGACCTTGCAAAAAAAATATTTGAAAGAAAAAACGTCCTATCAAACATTGAACGTGGTGAATTAATGCCCAATATAAGCACTGCGAAAAAACTTGAAAAAATACTGGATGTCAAACTTATAGAAAGGGAATAAAATTATTTCATATTTATAATATCTATTAGCAATTCCCTTACAAGGTCAAAATTTATGCTGTATTTTGCAAATGTGGTTTCGTTTCCCACTTTTATTGTTATTGCATCCATATTTTCCCTGAATGCTTCCTCATCGGTAATATCATCACCAATTATTATTGCAGGTCTCCATGTATTTCTGATTCTTTTAATGGCCTCACCCTTATTGATGCATGGAATTCTCAGCTCAAGTATATCTTTTCCCATGTATATATCCATATTAACACTCTTGCCGAGATATTTAACCTTTTTTAGCAGTTTCTCTCTCTCATCTAAATTTTTAATATTGCCCATATGAAATAAAACCCCTCCATTTTTATTGTAAACTCTCAAATTGGAAAACTCCTTTAGAAATTCAGCTCTATTGTCATATATATTATTGCATACATTGACATATTTTTTATAGTTGTGTACCTCTATTACAGTTCCATTGATATAATAAATTCCTCCATGCAGGGCAATAATATTGTAATCACCAAGAAATCTCCTGGTTTCACCCAATGACCTACCCGTGACAATAAACGTTTCATATTTTCTGAATAAATAATCAAGAATATAAAATAATTCGCTATCAGCATATGATTTTTCAGGGTCATTTATAATGGGAACAAGTGTTCCATCATAATCTAGGAATATCTGTGGTTCCAGATCCCTGATCTGTTTTATAGTGCTGAGAATTTTATTTAAAACCATATATCTTTATCTTATTTTGCTTATTATTTTTTTATACCACCAGTTACTATTTTTTATATAAACATCTCTTTTTAAATTTTCAAGTCTGGAATATCGCTCCTCCTCTGTCATATTGAATGCTTTAATAATAGCCTCAACAATTTCATCAATATCGTATGGATTTACCAGCAATGCATCCTGTAATTCACATGCAGAACCTGCAAATTTAGAAAGAATCAGAACCCCTTTTCTCGTGACTGAAATAAATTCCTTGCTGACAAGATTGAGTCCATCTATCAAGGGCGTGATTAATGCTATGTCAGCAGTTTTATAATAAGAGATCAATGTTTTATTCTTTATTTTTCGGTACATGTATATGATTGGTGTCCATCTCATGTTTCCATATTCTCCATTTACCTTCCCAATGGTCATTTCAACCTCCCTTTTCATTTTGATGTTTTGATCCACATTAACCCTACTGGGTGTTATGTTCATTATATATACAAATTTTTCAGAATATTCTGGATGTTTTTTGAGGAGCTGTTCTATTGCAATTATACGATTGATCAAGCTCTTTGTATAGTCCAGGCGGTCAATTGAAAAAATAACTTTCTTATTTACAATGTTTGTTGTGTTAATTTTTTTCCCAAGTTTATAGGAAAAATATTCAGTATCTATTCCAAGTGGTATTGCGTAGGTCTTTGATTTTAATTTTTGTTGAAAAATAAATTCATATGTATCGATAAAATTTTTCTGATAAATCTTTGTATGGAATGTTATAATATCGCTTTTGGAAATGCTTCCCATTATGTTTTTTGCTTCCGGCAGTATATAAAAAAATTCGGGGCTAATCCATGGTATATGCCATGTGAATATTATTTGATTTTTTACGCCTTTTTCCCTTAGGTAGTAAGGCACCATGGTCATTTGGTAATCATTCAACCATATAACCGATTCACCATTCAACGTTTCAATAATCTTATCGGCATATTTTTTATTCACTTCACTATATATTTTATATGCGTTTGGTATAAATTTGATATTTTCTCTGAAATAATGGAACAATGGCCATAATGTTCCATTTGAATAATTATCATAGTATCCCTTCTTCTCGTTTTTTGTTAATATGACTCTTTTTATTGTATAGTTATTAACTTCTTCATTCAGAAATTTCCCATCCGCCGTTCCTTTTCCCCAGCATATCCATTGACCGCCGTGTTTTTCCAGCAGGGATCTGAATGCAGTTGCAACCCCTCCTACACTCTCAGAAACTATTAATTTATCCACAAGTTTTTCATGGTAAAACGGACCACTACTTGTAACAATTATATAGTTCATAAGTATACATATTTTTATAGCTTATATTATTTGTTAGACTGTTTTAATATTTCTGCAACATAAAACTATTCTGGAAATAATTTAATATATAATGGAGATTTAGTTTTATGCCGTATCTTAATCTTGGATATATTTCATCAATAGGGTTGACCATAATTTTATTCATTCATGTGCTTTCTGCAATCATTTTTGTTGGAGGATCCATATTTATCTGGGTTATTTTATGGCCGGAATCATATAAATTGAATGATGAAAAATTGAGAACAAGGCTCCTCGGTCTTGTTGGAAAAAAATTTGCGCTCTATACGAATATAAGTCTTAGTTTGTTGATAATCACAGGCCTGGCAATGACATATAAGTATCTCTTGAACTTTTCATTGTATTTTCAGAGTATGGAAGGTTTTATTTTGTTTTTTGCAGAAATACTGATAATAATAATGGTAATGATAATGTATGGAAATAATATTTACCATGGCAAATTGATTGTAAAATTAAATGAACAAAATAAATTTGATGAGGTAAAGAAAATCAGGAAAGTAACACATATATATTCTTTAATAACAATGATATTGTTGATAATAATAGTATTTTTAATGGTCGCTTTAAAAGTTTATCAGTGATATCTTACCCACTTTATCTAATTGATCCCGTGTACTCCCCAAAATGAAACAGCCTACAATCTTATATGGGGGCTGAAAACAGAATAAGGGAGCATCTACCATGATGGTTACCTTATGGTTATGCCATGATATTTTACAAAACTGGGTTTGATCTCCACTCTATTGAAAAAATTTGCAGAAATATTTAAAAATATATAAAAAATGGTAAAAGAAAGAAAAAATAAAGATTTGATAATTTTATTTATTTTTGATTATTTACTATTTTTTAATTTTCAATATACTATATATTTTATTGTAAATATATATACATATATATGGAAAGTAATATATATTACTATACATTATTATATTATGAAAAAGGAATACCTTGCCATAATAACAATAATAATTATAGCAATGTTTATAATGGTTTCAT
>JAJZXB010000011.1 GCA_021846395.1 Thermoplasmata archaeon
CGGCTCTCGCATTTTTTATATCTTAAACTCTTAAGAACCCCTAATCTCAATCAGTTTTTTTCTTTAAAAACTTATGGCTTCATTTTACAATATATAATGGATAGTTTATATTTCATTCTAAAAATTAAAAAAATATTTTTGATATCTTGCTGGATAATATGAAAAATCATAAATAATTATATAAGAATAACACATTAACTTATAAATGTTTAAGGTCAAATTAACCCTTGACAGAAAAGACTATGAAATATATATAAAATCAATAGAACCAGAACTCACAGAAACATTTGGAAGATCAAGAATTTATGAAACTCAGGATGATACAAATATCTATATAAATATAGAAGCTCCTGATATATCATCTCTAAAAGCCAGCATATCTTCAATTGCAAGGGTTTTAAATGTTGCCAAAAAAATATTGGAGGAAAAACTATGGTAGAACCTAATTTAAATGCGTATTTACAGAATCAGATAAAGCAAGCTCAGGATTTGGAAGCTCAAATAGAGCAAATAGCAAATCAGAGATATCAGCTTGATATGAAGGTTAAGGAACTTGATAAAACTTTGAAAGAACTGAACAACGCCAAGGATGATGCACCAATATATAAAAACGTGGGTCCAATTCTGTATAAAATAGATGACAGAGCAAAACTTGTTTCAGACCTTGAAGAACAGAAAGAGCTGGGCCAGATGAGGCTGAAAACGCTTGAAAACCAGCAGAAAACGCTTGAAGCAAAATACAAGGAACTGGAAGAGACCATACAGAGAAAATATGAAGAGTCAACAAAGGGAAATAACCAGCAATTAAGCTGATGCTGTTTATTTTTATATAAAAATTGGAATGCCTGTCAAAAATTTAATTTATTATACTGCATTTACTTGATTTGTCATTATATTTCAAAAATATTTAACTCTTTAATTTATACTTTCTATGAAGTTTATCTTATTTTTTATCTTTGGCCTTAATATTTTAATTTAGAAATTTTCCAGAATTTTCTCCCGTATTTTTGAAGAACTGTTTGTTATTCCGTTGAATGCACCGGTTCTTTTGACTTTGGTATTTAATCCCATTTTTCTGCATTTTTCTTCTATGTATTTATCATCAAATTTCTGGTCGTATCCCAGTGTTATAATATCTGGTTTTATTTCTTCTACTGTTCTGAATATGTTATCATCACTGTGCCCTATAGTGGCCTGATCTACAGGTTTTAATTCCTGCACCATTTGAACCCTTTCCCTTTCATTGAAAATTAAATTTTTACCGTGTTTTTGTGCAGTGTAATCTGACGCAACAACGACTATCAAAAAATCTCCAAAAGTTTTTGATTCTTTTAAATAATGAATGTGTCCTAAATGGATTATATCAAATACCCCTGATGCCATGACCTTTATCATTTTGTAATGATTACATTAATAATTATAAAGTTTAAGATATCTGTTGATCTCATTCCTGAAATGATAACGCTGCTTCAATTACTTGAAAAACATTTCATATTTTACTTATCATATAATTTTATCAAAATAGTTTGGTTATGCTTACGTTTCCATAATGCTCATACTGTTCAAGATTTACCTTACCTCTTTTTTGTAAAAATAACATGTAAAGGAGAAATTCTGCCCTTTCTTCATTTGTTTCTCCCCAGTAATCCTCAAGGAAAAACGGGTTTATATATTTTTTAATTTCATCAATTGATCTTTTTATGCCTGCCTCTATATCCTCTTTATTTGATTTCATCAGAATGTCACGGTTTATATCCAGAGGCACGTCCACTTTTTCTGTGTTTTTTTTATTCTGTTTGTATACTATTTTAATTGAATCCAGAAGCTCAACAAGTGTGATGTTTTTCCTCTCTTTATGCATAATTGGTTCCCTTAAATCTGGCATATTGGTTATATCATCTTCTATTATATTTTCAAATTCTGGATAGTTTTCAAAATTATCTTCATTCCCCTCATGCAAAATTTCCATTTTGCGATTTAGCATTGCATTGCTTTTTTCAAATAATATGTGCCATGCGGTGGAAATTAATAGGCCTGCTATTTCAAAGTTCTGGCTTTTTTCCGAGAAGAATAGGTCTTTGAATTCAATTATGTCTATTTTCCATGGATCCAGTTTTCCTTCAATTGCAAGATCAAATATTTTGGAAACCGTTTCAAAAAAAATATCAGGATAGCTGAAATTTCCTTCCATTTCATTTAAAATCCGTTCATATTCTGATATATCTTCTTCAGGATTCTGCTTAATTATTGCCTTCAAAATTTCATTTTTATCCATGCTTTTCCTCCATACTTTTTTCTATAATTTTTGTATTTCCATGGCCATCCGTTGTGACACCGAGTATATTTGATGCAAATTTAGATACAGCTCCCTTAAGGGATACCATAATTATCTGTGATGTTTCAGCATTTTCCCTGAACAGTGAGCCTACCTGCTCCGCATTATAACCATCCAGAAACATATCAACTTCATCTAGATAATAAATGGGAGACGGATTTTTTCTTTGAAATGCCAGAATAAGTGATAGAACCGCAACGCTTTTTTCGCCACCGCTCAATGCGTCTATTTTAATCATAAAATTTCCCTTTGGTTTCGCCTTTATATAAACCTCAGCATTCAATGGATCCTCTCTGTTTGTAATCTGAAGAGTGGCATCGCCACCACCTGACAATCTGGCATAAATATTTTTAAATTCCTCATTGATGCCATCAAATAATACGAGAAAAACTCTCTTTTCTTCTTCAACAATGTTATTTTCAAGTTCTATAAGACTGTCTCTCTCATTTATCAGTGTATTGTACTTTTCAAGTCCTTCAGAATATTTAGTGTACTCTTCATCATATTCCTGTATGGCTTTCTGATTTATTGGCCCCAGATTTTCCATTTTTCGGACATTGGTGTCTCTTGATTCCTTAATTTCCCTTATGCTCATTTTATAATTGGGTATGGTTACATCAATCAGTTCATCATTTAATTTATTTACCTGATTAAGAAGGTTCTCTATTTTGCCTTTTAATGTGGCTATAAGTAAATTTTTCTGATTTATATCATCCTCGACCTTTCTTATCTGAATTGAAAGGCGATCAACATGATCTGATACATCACGCATTCTGTTATACATGTCGGTTGACCTTGAATCTATTTCATATTCCTTATTTTTCAATTCATTCAATAAATTTTCAGAAATTTCAGCTTCATTTTTCATGTTATTCAGGTTGTTTCTCTTTCCTTCAATTTCCTTATTGTAGTTGACAATTTTAGCATTGAGATCCCCTATTCTTTCAATGAAATGTTTAATATCGTTGTTTATATTTAAAAGATTGTCGGAAAATTTTTTTGATTCGGCCCTGGCAGATTCAAGTTCATTTTCTATCTGTTTTTCTATTTCTATATTTTCTGGGCTCATTTTCTTTAATTCCTTGAATGTCTGTTCTTTTTCCCTATTCAGGTTAAATAATTTTATATTGAAATCCTTTATATCAAATTCTATTTTGTCCCTTTTTTCATCCAATTTTTCCATATCACCTTTCATGCTGTCCAGATCGATTTTTGTTTTTTCAAATAGTTTTTCTGATTCAGCCAGTAATGTTTCATAATTTCTATTGTTGTTTATCTCTATATCTCTTTTTTTTGTCATTTCCACAAATTGCGAAGATATTGAGTTAACCTCAGAATTTAATTGATTAATCTCTGGACTCAAATATACATTTTCCTCTTCAAGCTCCGATATTAACCTGCTGATCTTATTGTATTGAATCTCGTCATTTTTTAAATAGCCCCCTGTGATTGAGCCGGATGGTTCAAATATATCGCCTTCAAGTGTAACAATTCTTATCCCGCTCATATTTTTTCTGGCTTTTTCAATGGTATCCATTATTATTGTATCACCAAAACAGAAATTGATTGCTTTTTTGAATTTTTCATCATATTTTACAAAATCTCGAACAAACCCCAGTGATTCCTTATTATTCACAAGTGAGATACTTTTATCATGGTCATGTGGTGCAGCTATTTTATTAAGGGGTATGAAAGTCAACCGCCCAAGTTTTTTTTCTTTCAGTATTTCTATGCATCTCTGTGCAGTATAATCATTTTCCACCACGATGGATTTTAATCTTGAACCGCCTGAAACAACTACAGCATTGGCGTAATAGTCCCCATACTCTATCAGGTTTCTCAATTGCCCATAAATTCCGGGGATAATATTTTTTTCCATCAGACTGTTGATTTCCCTCAATGATGGTGATGAATTGCCTGAATAATTCAATCCTCTCAATTCCTTTTCCTTCTGCCTGATTATATTATCATTGCTGCTTTTTTTTGTTATCCTGTCATTAAGTGATTTTCGCAGATCGGTCAACCTCTTATTGAATAGGTTTATATCGCCGTTATATGCACTAATGTTATCCTTTCCATTTTCAATTTTCCATTTAAAGTCCTTTATTTTTATCTGAAGCTCTTTATATTTCTCTTCCTTTATTGATATTTCCTTATCCTTTACGGATATCTCACTGAATATTGAACTATTTTCCCTTTTTTTACCATCAATGAGTGCACTTATTGAGTTGATATTGTCATCTATTTCCTTGAGTTTTGCATTCAACTCTCTGAGTCGCTTTGTATTATTATAATTTTCTAGCCTGAAATCTTCCAGTTCTCCATTGATCTTGCTGATGTTGTTTTCTGCTGTTTTTAAATGTGTTTCGGTGTTCTTTTTCTCCCTGTTCTTTTTTTCCAGTTCCACATTCTGAAAATCCAGAGCCTCATTTGAGGTCTTCAGATGCATTTCAAGGCTGGTCATATCTTCATTATCGATTTTTATTTTTGTTTTTAGTTCCGTTAATTTGATATTAAGGGCATCAATATTTTTTCTTATTTCCTTAATTTCCTTCCCGCCTAACTCATTTAATTTTTCTTCAATTTCCTTTATTTCTTTGTCCTTTTCAGATTTTTCCTTGCCTAACAATTGATTTCTTTCATCAAGCTGTTCTATTTCAGTGGAAAGTTTCTTTATATTTTCCTCATATAATGATATTTCTCCATCCAGCTTTTCCTTGTCCTTCAGTTTTAAATAGGCATTCATTTCGTCTATTTCCTTCTTAAGTTCAGAATATTTCCTTGCATTCTGCCTGTCAACATCAAGTTTATCAAGAAAATCCTTTATTCCTGAAATATTTGCAGAAAGAATGTGTATATTTTCATTTAATCCATTTATGTCATTTTTTGCATTTTCAATACGTTCCTTGTAACTCTCTATACCTGCCATGGATTCAAATAATTTTCTTCTTTCGGCCCCTGACATTTTAATCAGGTTGTTTATATCGCCCTGAAGAACAAAACTATATGAGTCTAGATATATGTGAAATGAATCAATCAATTTAAAAACGTCTATATATCTGGCCCTTTTTTTATTTATATAATAATTTGATTTTACATCATTTCCATTATCTATTACTTCCCGTGTTAATAAATACCTGCTTTCACCAGATAAAATTGTTAACGTCACAGAACATTTTTTTATTTGAGGTTCTGCTTTGTGTATAAAATCGACCGCCTTGTCCACCCTTATCGCTTTATTTGATTTTGCTCCAAGGACAAAGAGCATTGCATCCCCCAGATTGCTTTTGCCCGCACCGTTTGGCCCTATGATTACGGTGAATCCTGTTTTAAGTTTAACAAATACTCTTTTTGCGTATGACTTAAAATTTACCATTTCGATAGATTCAATAATCATTTTAATATGACAACGTCAGATAGTATATTTATTTTATGTCATAAAATTAAATAACATAACTGAAAGGTTAATAAAATAATATAATATTAACGATAAATGGATAAAATAAGCATATTAAAAAAGGATACTGCGGAATTAATAACGGAACATGAAGCTATTGAAGCTTTAAAAAAACCATCCATGGGGTACTGGGGAGTTGAACCGTCAGGATTGCCGCATATTGCAACAGGAATACTTTTTACCAAAAAAATTAATGATATGGTCAATGTCGGTATAGATATGAAAATTCTTCTGGCTGACTGGCATGCAAGAGTAAACGATAAACTTGGGGGCGATATACGTAAAATAAGGGAAAGTGGTGAATTATTAAAAAATACAATGATTGCTGCAGGTTTGAGTAGAAATGTAAAGTTTATCTGGGCTGATGAACTTGTTTCTGAAAAGGATTACTGGGAACTCTTATTGAACGTTTCAAAAAATTCATCTCTATCCAGGATAAGAAGAGCCTTACCAATAATGGGCCGAACTGAAGAGGATGCAGACAAGGATTTCGGCAAGTATATATATCCTCTGATGCAGGTAACTGACATAATGTATATGGATCTGGATTTTGTCCTTGGCGGAATGGATCAGAGACATGCACATATGCTTCAGAGAGATATAGCAGAGCATATGAATACAAAGAAAGCAATATCTGTACATATGCCATTATTGCCTAGTCTCAAGGGAGCTGGCAGAATGGATGATTTTAAAAAAATGTCTAAAAGTGATTCCGATTCTGCAATATTTATAACTGATTCTGACGAGGATATAAAAAGAAAAATTAAAAAGGCATACTGCCCAATTGGGATTATTGAAAATAATCCATTGATTGATATTTTAAAATATATTGTATTTCCATATTATAAGGATGAGATTACCATAAACCGCCCCGAGTCTAAAGGAGGTGATATTTCAACCGGTTCCAGGAAATTAATAGAACTGTACGGTGAACAGAAAATACATCCAATGGATCTTAAAAACGCCGTAACTGACCTGTTGATAGATATCATAAATCCGGTAAGGGAAAAAGTGAAGAGTGATTAAATGCCCTGGATGCCAAAAAAGGCGGTTGAAAAGAGTGTTGTTTCAACACTTATTAAAATGGGAGATGGTCGAATAATTACCATGAAAAGCAAAAAAAAGGATAGAACTGTGTCAATAATAAAGGAGAAAAATAATTATAAAATACATGAAAATGGATTTAAAAATGAATATTATGTGATATCTGAACAGGGGGACCTGAAAAAAATTATCAGGGAACTTATTGAACTGGAATTCCCAAGAAGCCATGAAATACTGGTAACAAATCGGGAGAATGAGGATTAGATGAATTTATCCAGACTCGATTGATTCTGGTGGCTGTAATTTTTTTCAATCAAATCAAGAATTCCAGATATTCTTTTTTCTGAAAATCCGTGCTCAACGCATAGAAACTGAATTATTTTTTCCCTTTCAGGCATACGGAATTTCGGATCGTGGAAATTTTCAACAGGTGGATTTTCAAAAAATTCCTGTATTTCTTTCAGGTTGTCGATGCTTTTATCTTTGAATTTTAAAACTTCAGATATATTTCCATATTTTTTGATAAGGTTCAGGGCAGTTTTTGCCCCTATCCCCCGTATGCCCTGATTGAAATCGGTTCCAACAAGTATTCCAATATCTATCAATTGATTTTGAGTAATTTTATTATATTCAAGAGTTTCCTGCAGATCTATAATTTCTGGAGATATATTGATAAATTTGCCTGTACCCGATATTTTCCTTTTTCCATATATGGTAAAATTCCTTAAAATTCTCTTCCCCCCAAAAAGAAGGCAGTCATAGTCCTGAGAAATCACTGCATCAACCACTCCGGTCTTACTCATGTATGAAGCCTGGGCTTCTCCTTCAGATGGGGCCTGCACCCATGGTATGCCCATATAATCAAGCAATTTCTTTGATTCGTCCACTATTTCTGGAGTTATGTAATTTATTCTCGAAGAAAGGGATTTTATTTTGCCCACATCATTATTTTCTATGGCTATTTTCAGCTCTTCAATATTTTTTTCCTTTATAATTTTTCTCTCCCTGAGCGTTTCATTTTTCAGGTAAAAGGGTTTCCCATCAAAAGAAAATACAGGTTTTATATTATTTTCAAGAAGGGTTGATGTCCTGTAAAATATTCCTGATAAATGTGATGTTATATTGCCGTTTGAATCCTTTAATGGTTCCCCATTTTCGCCACGAATACTGCTTAAAAACTGGTATATTATATTATATGCATCCAGCGATGCTTTAATTCCCGCATTTTCCCTGATGGATGTTTCATGTTTAATTAAAATTCCTGATATATTTACCCCCATAAATTCACCTGCATTCTATTCCATCATTAACTATCATGAATCTTGTATAAATATTCTCACCTATGGATCTGTGCTTTATAACAAGAAGTTTCCTTACTCCATTTTGATCCCGGTCTATTCTGTATATAGCTTTCATTGCATGGTCAATAAAAAAACCGCCAAAAGGTTCAAGGATATTACTCTCAACATTCGCATATATTTGATTGGTGATGAGCACAGGTATATTAAATTTCAATGCTATTCCTGAAAGAATATTTAACTGTTTCTCATAACCCTCCATCCTTGCTGCAGGGTTTGTTCCCGCTTCCATACGAAAAAAATTCGTAAATGAATCAACTACAAGAAGGCCGATACTTTTTTTTGACTCATTTTTTTCTGCTATTAATTTTTCGGATTTGATCAGAGCAAGATGCTGATCATCCAGCGATTTTACTCTGTAAATATTCATATGATTGTAAATATTTTCATCGTTACCACATATCTGCCGGAATCTTTCAATTGAAAAACCTTCAGTGTCTATATAAATAACAGGATGCCCTGATTTTATGGATGCACAGGAAAAAACCATTGACATGTTTGTTTTGCCTGATCCACCCTCACCATAAACTTCAGTAATTATTCCTGCCTCTATTCCTCCATTCATCAGACTATCGACGCATGAGTATCCTGCAGAAAGTTTTGAGTATTCATCTGTAAATTTTATCTTTTCCATTTATTGATAAATCCATAATACTATAAAAAAATATATCATATTTTTTATTTTAATAACTTTTTTATAATTATATCCAATACAAGCAAAATGGCAGATACATATCTCATTATAGGAACGGTCCTTTTATTTGTTGGCGCCTATGCCTTTTATACTGGAATACTGTTTCTTGGCATACCATTGATTATCGTTGCCTTATTTTTACTCATTCAATATTACAGATCCTCAACAAAACGGGTAAATAAGAAAGTTTCTAATATAACATATGATGGGATAATAGAAACTGGCAAATCCAAAATTGAAAGAGGTACATTCTATATTGAAAAGGATAAATTTTTAGCAGCAATGGAAAAAATAAAGGATCTTATTACCACGCAGGGATACATGCCTGAATTTGGGCTGGATGCAATATACCTTAATTTCAGAAACCAATCAAGAGCGGAAATGGTTATGAAAGCGATAAATGAGAGGGGAGTAAAAGCCGATTTGTTGCAGGAAATGTCAGATTGGAAGGTTAAAATAAACTTCAATTAAATGCTTAATAATTTTGACAATCTTTAATTTTAACGATTTAATAACGTAATATGAAAAGTTACGTTCATGCTACACTATCTTCCACAGGTTCATGGATGGGAAATATATACGATTTAACCCTTCTTACATACATATATACTGAACTTGAAAAATTTTTTCATATTAATTTATTGATGGTTTCACTTTTATTCGCTCTCGGATTGATAGGCAGATTCTTTGGGGGCGTATTTTTTGGAAGTATGAACGATAAAATGGGAAGCAAGATTGTCATGGTTATCGGCACATCAGGTTATGCAATATTTTCAGGCGTTATGGCCTTTTCACCGAATGTGTTTATGCTATTTTCTGCCAGATTTATACAGGGCATATTCATGGGAGGAGAGTGGACTGCGGGCACAGTGCTCAGTTATGAATTTGCACCAGACAACGTTAAGGGCACCATAGTTGGAGTTGTGCAGAGCGGTTATGGTATTGGATATGCTCTCACCGGAGTGGCATATCTACTATTCCTTCCAACAATGATTGTTAACTGGAGATATTTCATATTAACTGGAATAACTCCCCTGTTAATAGTACCATATGCAATGATGAAAATTCCTTCTGATAAACATAAACGAGATAATAACGTAAGGGATAAAATAAACCTGAAAAAATATAAAATTCCATTTTTTAAATCTGTGATACTAATGTCTGGATACTTTGCCGCATATTTTTCAATTTTTTCTTTTTATCCAACCATAGCCCCTTCGTTTGGAATCTCTCCTTCAATTGTAGGATTTACTATGATTGTAAGCAATATTGTTCTGGCAATCTCATTTATTGTTTTCGGAAGGTTATCGTTATTTATACGTAAAAAATATTTAATAATGGCTGGATCAACTATAAGCATAATATTTGCATGGTTTGCAATACCATTTATCAGAGGTGTTTCATTTCTCTCAATTCCGGGTTTAATATTTTTTACAGTGGGTATCGGATCTATGCCAATTGTACCTCTGCTTTTAATGGAGCGTGTTAACGGTGCGGTAAGGGGAACGATTTCAGGCATATCCTATAATTTTGGTGCACTATTCGGTGGAATTATCTCAATATTGCTTGGTTTTATTGGAGATATAACAGGATATCATTCTCTTTTAATAATAATAGATATCACCACATTGCTATGCATGGTTTCAGTTATGATTACAGGAATGTCGATTAAAAGATTGAAGGAATCTGCATCATACAGGGCATTCAATAACACACAATTAATTTACAATGCAAAAAATAATAAATAAAAATACACTAACTTATTATGAACTTTGTTGATGAATTGAAAAATTTGAAAGAGCAGATTAAGTTCAAGGAAAAATTTAACCTTGACTTTGATTATGATAATATAGTAATTTCTGGTATGGGGGGATCGGGAATAGTTGGAGATATAATACAGGAGCACTATACAAAAAAACCATTGATTGCAATAGGTGATTATGGAATTCCAGATTTTGTGAATGAAAATACATTATTTATTGGTATAAGCTATTCTGGGAATACAGAGGAAACCCTGAATAATATTATCATGGCAAGAGAAAGAAATGCACATATCCTTGCAATAACTTCCGGTGGTAAACTTTCAGACTTGGCGGATTACAAAATTATCATACCGTCTGGATTACAGCCAAGATCGGCAATTGGATATATGCTCATGCCACTTTTAAATACCTTTGCTCCAGTACAGGATTCAGTAATTGATGAAACATATAATTTGCTGGAATCTATGGATAAAAGTCATGATGAAATGAGAAAAATTGCGCTGAAAATATATGAAAACAGTTATATACCGGTTATCCTTGGAGCAAAACCGTATAAATCCGTTGCGTATAGATGGAAAACACAATTCAACGAAAACTCCAAAACATTTGCCTTTTATAATTATTTTCCTGAACTAAACCATAACGATACAATGCCCCTAAAGAAAGCATACAGAAAGGATGAATATCTGTATTTTGTATTTAATTCAGACAATCCAAGGATACAGAAGAGAATAGATGTAACTCAGGAGATAACGGGTGAATCATTTAACGTTGTCAGTTCTCCAACAGAGGAATATTTCCAGAAGCTATTTTACTTGATACATTACGCGGACTATGTTACATATGAACTGGCACTTATAAGAAATGTGGATCCAACTGATGTTTCCACGATAGAAGAATTAAAGCGGAAATTAGCTTAATTCTTTTTCCTTTACATCCTTGAATGTTTCGATAACCACACTCCCACCAGGCGGCAGTATTGAATCTATTTCAGTTTTGCCCATATCGAGTATTTTTGCTATTTTTTCCGCTACAACACCTCTCTTTTCATTCCCTGATCTGATCTTTACCCATTTTTCTGAATTAACTCGGGTAATTGAAGGTGAAATCATAGGTATATCGTAATCCTTGTATTTTATTACTGAAATTTTTAATTCAAGGGGAAGATTCAAAATATAATTTCTTTTGCCCCTTATAATCCATGAACCCTTGGATACAAATTCACCAGATTCAGGTGTCTTGCTTACCTGCGAAGGATAAACCCAATATGCTGTTCCAGATGATATTCCTGCAGGCCATGCCCTTGACATGGATGATGCAAACTGACATGCCTCGCCTATTGTATTTTCTGTTATATCAATATTATCGTATTTAATGACCGTACTTGGAGCGCCATATAAATCTGCATGCACATATATATCTCGATCGTCCATATGTTTTTTTACGAGCTTTTCATTTGTTTTTGCGTCCCTGCCTGATAAAACAAGATTTCCTTCTGAAGATATGAACCAGCGGTATGTTTCAAACCAGTATCTCGGCCTTTTCTTTATCTGTTTTTTTTCTTCTTCCTTCTTAATCAGTTTTTTTGTATCTTCAATAGCCTTTTCTGCTCCCCCTATCTTATTTTTATACTCCTTTGATGTGTTAAAAACATTATTTAAGTTGACCCCAATTGACGATGCATAATTCATTACTATCTTTATACCCATATATTCTATCGAAAATGTTTTTTTTGAAGGAGTTATATCGGATATAATAAACTCATTATATTGAAATCCCTCAGTGTTATTCTGATTTACCTTTCCATGAACAATCTTCAATAGCTTTTGCATATTGCCAAGATTGGTTTTCAACAAATTTCCAAAATTATGATATATTTCCATATATTTTTTAAATTCCTCTATTGATTTCTTCTGTGATTCAATCCTTCTTTCAACATTGCTTTTATTTTTTTCCGTAACAGGATAATTATTTAAATAATAAACCAGCCCCTCATTAAAATCATCAAATGATTGCTCCGGGTTTTTATTTAAATTGGTTAAAATAACAGGTGAAAGAAGTTCCTCATCTCTGTAGTAATAAACCCTATTCTTCAGTGATTCTTCCATAAGTGATTTTATTTTATCATAGATATTTTTAAAATTGTTCTGTATTTCAAGTGGCATTGAATTTTTATCCATATTTAACTGGAATATCACTTCCTCAGCAATCTCACCACCAAGATTTGCCCGGGTAGCAAGTGTTTTTACTATGGATGCCTTGCTATTTTTAAGTATCTCATCAAATATTTCTTGATTTTCCACGGGATTTGTGCTTGATGGTGGTATGTACTCCTCGCCAATTTGAATTTTTCTGGTTCTATACACATGCTGTTCCATAGCAAATACTATTTTCCCATTTTCAGTTAAGATTAGATTGCCACTTCCAAACAGTTCAAGAATTATTTCCTGGCCAGTATGGAGTGTTGCTTTTATCACTCTGTCAAAATTAATTTGTTCTATTTTCACTATTCTCTTTTCCGATAATTGTTTCCTGAATATCATTGCAAGCTGGGAAGCTTCTGGTGGTTTTTCTGCTTCATAAAATGCGATACCCTTTGACAGGGAAATAAAAAATTCCCTTTTTTTAATATCCGATCTGTATATCTGAAGGATAAACTCCTTTTGATTTACCTGGTATATCTTTTTTATAAAGGAGTTTTCGATTTCTTTTTTATAAATGTTTATGAAGGCATAAAAATCCATTGATGATTCTTTGAGTTTCATGTTTTATTAGTGTTTAATTGTATTTTAATTTTATTTTAATTCATTTAAAACGCTTCTAAAATTTCCGAAAAAATATGATATCCCGTAACAGCCTATCTTTTAAAAATGGCAATAATATTTTGGTAAGGCAATCCACGGTGGTAAATACAGGGAATCAATAATTTTTTAATGAAATTATTGATACTGATATATTGCGATATTTATATGCAATGATTTTATATATAACCATATGTTATTTGCATAATGCATCTGGATGAAAATCTGACAAAACAAATAATTCGCTGTCTTCAATGGCCCGCTGATGATCTGCATAGTCCGGAAAGCAATATTGTTTATAGAAGGCCATCAGTATTCTGGGTGTATAAAAAGTTCCTTGAAGCGGGAACCCATTATTCAAGGATAGCCATTTTTAACCATTATGATGAGGTACTGCAGTCATTATTCCCCAGATTCCTGATTCTTCCAGAATTTTTTAGGTTTAAAATGATGTCCGTACTGTTTAAGGACGAACTGTCAATCAGGGAGGATCAAATAAAAAGGATAGGATCTCATGAACATGTGGAACTCGTGCAAAGGGGGTTGGGTGTCAGTTCCATGGAAATCTTTCCGATACTATCAATTAACATTCTATATAGGGATAAAACTGAATTTGAAAAAACACTACAGGATATTGAAACCATCGGTCCATCGTTAAAGTTTTTTTATTCTGTTGATTCTTATAACTTCTTTTCCGGTACAAAAAATGATATACGTTCATTCAGAAGAAATATTACGCCACAAATGAAAAATGTAATAATTTCATTGCTGAAAAACCCACTGACCCCAATGAATGAAATTGCTGAATCCCTCCAAATAAAAAGATCCACGACATATAAACTGATGCAGGATATATCATCAAGTGGTTTATTTAAAATTGAATTCAGTATAAAAAATCCCTCAATATGTGGAATGACACTTGGCCAAGTTGGCATATCCTGCACAAAAGAAAATAGAAATATGTTAATTAATAAAATCAATGGCCTGGAAACATTTAAGGAAAGGGCTCTACAGTTTAGATGGAGCTTTTCAAATGTTCTTTATGTTTTATTCTGGTCCAGAAATTACTCCGATATGTTAGAGTTTAATAGTTATCTCAATGAAAATCTTGAGGATCCCCGCAACTATTTGATTGTGTGGGGACCATCAACACAGCAAAACATAGAGACAACTATACAAATGATCAATGCACTTTGATTTCAAAATGTTTCTTTATTTTTCATAACATTTGCGAGTGAATGACATAACCCATAATCACTCACTATCTTTACAATATTTTATTCTGGAGGTATGTGGAGTTGCTGGATATAGATAGCAAAAATAAATAGGTCCTATATAAAATAATTTTAAGTTTTTATATTTTCGGAAATTAAAATTCAATATACATAATATCGAAGGAATCTACCATTTTAATAGGGTGGTTAAAGAGGAATTACATTACCTTTTCCTCTTCATTATCCCTATCACAGAGCCAATGGCGGCAATTACAACTACCGTACCAATTATACCATAGAATTCCAGTGGAGATAGACCAAATATGGGTGCAGTTGATTTAGATTTTTTTACAGCGCTGAAAGCAATGGTTTTAGTGGTATTCTTTCCATTTACGCCCATTGAACCATTTGATGGAGAAGCCGTATACCCCGATACCGTTCCAACGGTGAAAGAATAAGTGCCGTTTCCTTTAATGAATTTCATAGAAGCTGCAGTTGCGGATACGTTTGTTCCATTGAATGTTACTGACCATGATTTGCCTGAGGGGAGTCCAGATTCCGTAAATGTGATATAATACGATGATAAATGAATGTTTGTTGCTGTTATATTGAGATATACATTTTTTGTGGAAGTTGTCGTATGAAAACTGAGGGGTATACCACTATTTTCATCTATATAAATTGTTGAATTCCCTGTTGAATTGTGAGTATTTACCATGTCAGATAGAAAACTGCCAATTTGAGTTTTGAAATAAACTCCAGTCTCAATGCTCGTAATATTTTTACCTGGAACTTTTGTACCTGAATTAAGTTGTAAAAGTATGGTATTATTAAGTGCATAAATTCCTATATGATTCCACGAAATCCAATGAATGGAGGTGTGGTAATAAGAATAAAGTGGAATGCCAGTGGAATTCTTAATTTCCACGGATTCGGTGGTATAATTAACTTTTATTATTGTAAAATTAATAAATCCATAAAATGAACCTTTAGAGGATTCTAAATGAAGGCTATCGTTCATATATGCCCCTTGAAAAGCCCAAATGGGCGCTATCTGATTTGTTCCACTAAAAGGGGTAGCCATTACGGAGTTGATATTATTTGACCGTCCATGGCCGCTATTTCCCGAAAGGGGTTCCTGAAGCAAAAAAAGTTCGGAACTCAAAAAGATTATAACTATTAAAATGACAATGCCTACATATAGAGGTTTTAACTTCCAAGAATGATGTTTTTTGTTTTTCTGTTTATTTGGGAATATATTTTTCATGAATTATCAACTGTTAATAAAATATAAGTCTTAGCTCCTTATTTCTGTAGTTAACTCGCATAGTTAATTTTGATATTTTCAGAATGCCCTGAGCCCTTTTTGAAATGTCAGCAAAGTATTCTGAGCTATCTTTTCCACGATATTTTACATTTTTTAAAGTTCTAATATTACATCAATTATGGCTCTGTGGGTTATCACTCTAATGTGGATCTCGTCTTCTACAAAAACATGGTCATTTGTGGGATTATTGCCTTCTGGTGGACTGGCAATTATGTTGGTACCGATTGGATTTGGAGTTGGCATAACCATGGCGACAACAACACTCTCTGCACAGTATTCGGTTGAACCCAAGGATATAGGTGCTTCCAGTTCCATAGTTCAGTTCATGGGATCACTTGGGGGAGGGGTTATTCTTTCCATTTTAACAGTTTTGGTAAACACAACATATAAAAATCATCTCATACTTCATGATTCCCCTACATTGTCCATGACAATTGGTATAAGGGAGGCATTCATTGTTTTGTTTTTTCTTTCAGTTGTTGCAATAGCCTCTTCATTTTTCATGGAAGGCAAACTACCAGTTTCATCCATGAAATAGGGTATTTTTTAAAGAATTATTATACGTATATCAAAGCATATCAATATCAGAGTTCAGGTTAATAAAATAAAAATTTAAATATAAAAACGATATTATATTTTATGTCAGAAGAAGTTTTTAATAATATAAAAGATGCTTTAAAAGGTAAAACAGAACTTGTAATGAAAAAAAAGTTGCTTGCTATTGGAAAATATTATGCTGTCTCGGACACGGAAGGAAATACATTATGCTTCGTAAATTTAAGTTGGGGCTCAAATTTAATGGGTAACGCCGTTTCGGACCGTATGGGCAAATGGATGGGGAGAAGCCTGCGATATACATATACCCTTACAGATGCTCAGGAGAAAATTGCACTTGAGATAAAGAAAACTGGAGGAGCATGGGATGCCAATTTTAACGTTGTGGAACCGGATAAGGATCAAACCATTGGAATAATACAATTAAAAAGAGCATTCGTTATTGGAAATATGAAAGCTCAGTGGCTCAATTATGAATCAAAAAAAGTTGAAATGTCAGTCAATGGAAATATAATGCGCAGGACATACAATATAATAAATTCATCGGGAAAGGAAATAGCCAGAGTAAGGCACAAGATAGCTGCAATTAGAGACACATGGAACCTGGATATTAATTCCGGAGAAGATAATTTGTACTCCATCATTTTCTCCACCGTGCTAGATTTTGAGAAGGAGATGTGAACTACCTCACGTTTAAAACTGCGAAACTTCCTATATCAACCACAAAACCTGTGGACACGCGTGAAATAGTGCTCAGGTATCTTCATAATGATTCAATACCTTAACATGGACTTTCTTAATCCTATAATCCTGTTTGAAAATACCATTTTCCGATAAAATGCAATTATAAAACCACTTTGTTTCAATAAAAACACTTTTAAAATTATTTATTTTTCCCGAGTTCAGATGGTATATATCTATTTTCAGTTCGCAGGATCCGCATGTCTGTAATTTCCTGCGTTCTCTTATTTCACGGATAGATTTGCGAATTTTATCCTATTTCCCAGACATGTTTCTGTTCCCTGATATGTAACACCTATTCACAAATTAAATTAAAATACTATTTTGAAGTAGTGAATCCTCCTTTTATATAGATGTCATGGAAGATATTATTGATTTTGCCGCTTTTTGCAATGTCGGATTGCTCATTCCGGAACCAGATATTACGAATAACATTTTTCCTTTAACACCTAAGGCCGCCGTGGAACTTGCGCCATTGTAGGTTATATTAACACCCGTATATCTAAAACCATCGTATGTAGAGTTTTTAAATATAAATTTTGCTCCTGAAGGTATCTCCATAAAAAAATGTGTATATTTATCGGAAGCGATTTTTGAACTGTTGAACTCCACCTCCATTATTACTATCCTTACGTTGGCAGATGTATTATTGTAATACATTGTTTCGGTTTTTGTTGTATTTTTTTGGGCACCCTTTGTTATTAATTTGGATGCAGTTAGATTTTTCCCTGTAATGGTATTGATGCTATTCTGCGTTGGGAGATCAAAATGCGATTCTTCCGTGATAAGTACGTATGAAACTCCAGCAATTAAAACAACCGCCACGATTGCCACTACCAGAATATACTTAAATATGTTTTTCATAAATTATCAACTGTTAATAAGATATAAGGCTTAGCTCCTTATTTCTGAAGTTACAAATCCACTTTAAATTCATGGAATGTCTCATGTATTTCATATAAGAGTAGATTACCAATATTTTGGACTCTCTTCTTAAACATATGAATTTATTATAAAGACTAATAATTATTTTTTATCGTATTTTAATAAAATTAAGGCACAAGCAGGTACAACAAATATATCTAATCCAATATTTATAACGTAACAGACACTTCAAAACCATAAAGATGTAATCTTACAATAGCAAGAGATCCTCCCAAAAGCGGAAAAATTATTCCAAGTAAATGAAATATTTTTTGGTCCTGAATAAACCCATAGAGATAACAAGATAAATTTAGTCAAAAACAATTCCAGCTATCAAAGTTGATATAATGTCCTTAAAAATAAAAAGTTGTAGATAATGTACATATGTGGCGGTTTCCATTATCGTCCCTGCATAAATTTCAATATCTCTTTTCTGTATGCTCATAAATTTATAATAATTATAGTGTTAGACATAACTTTATGAACTTATTTGTCTTTACATATCTATGGCACGAACAAGTCGGGTTGAGGTGAAAAGGTACATTCAGCCATCGGAACTTAGGCGGTTGATAAGGGAAGAACAGAAGAGAGGCAAGGTACTTCAGAGGCTTATCTTCATAAATGATCTTTATGATGAAAAGAGTGTTCCTGAAGCAGCAAAACACGCAGGTGTTGTTAAGACAATAGCATATGAATGGCTGAGGAGATGGAACGAGTCGGGATATGATGGCTTAATACCAAAGTTTGCAGGCGGCAAGCCCTCAAAGCTCTCCACAGATCAGAAGAAGGAGCTGAAACAACTGCTCGAAGCAAAGGATCTCTGGACACTGAGTGAAATAGAAGAGATCATAAAAAAAAGATTCAAGATTGAATATTCCCAGAGACAGGTTAGCAGGATACTGAAAGGCATGAAGATGAAACACGCAAAACCTTACCAAATAGATTACAGGAAACCCAAGGACGCATCAGAAAAACTAAAAAAAACTCGGTCAGGTAAATACCCATGATACGATCATAGGGTTCTTCGATGAATCAGCTCCACAGACCACCTCCAATACCGCAAGGATGTGGTCCTTCCGCAAACCGGTGATCATCAAGAACACAACAAAGTTCAGAGCCAATACTTTCGGTTTCTATGCGTTCAACGGAAAGAGCGTAACAACCACCTATGCAAATTCAAAAAGGGAGAGTGCGTTGGATTTCCTGCAAAGGATAAGGGAGGCCAATCCATTTACACACATCATTGTGATACTGGACAACTTCTCCTCACACAGGACAGAAGAAGTTGCAATTACAGCAGAAATTCTTGACATTGAACTCATATTTCTTCCTCCGTATTCCCCACAGTTGAATCCCATAGAAATCATATGGAAATCCATAAAGAGGGTAGTATCGACAATATTCTTCAAAAACCAGGATGAGTTCATTGAAAAGGTGAAGATCAGTTTTGTTCAGTTTGCAAAAGACAAATCTTTTTGCAGGGCATGGATGGCAGAATTTGTGAAGGAAGAAGTCCAATAAGTAATGTCAAAGACTATATTTATACCTAAATTTGATTATTAGGACCTATAAAACAATATTATTTCAAACGTTATAATTAATCCGGTTGTCAAAATTATATTAACTATAGTCCAATTTACATTTATGGAAATAAACCAAAATGAAATAGAATTATCAGGTAAGAAATTATTTTATCGATCATATGAGAAAGGGGATAGGGAAAATTTTATCCTTTTGCATGATTCAAAAACGGATTCATCATCATGGGAATCTATAGATGCCCTGAGGAAAATTGGCCAGTGGGGGTACAATGTTTATGCTGTTGATTATCCCGGATTTGGAAAATCAGAATATAACGGAAAATATAATTTCGGTTCGAACCCTTCAAAGGGATCACTATTTATCAAAGACTTTTCAGAATTGTTGCGTCTAGACACACTGTATATCATAGGGCCTTCTGTTTCTGCAGGATCTGCTTTAAAGGCCCTAATTGATTTAAAAAATGTTAAGGCATCCATTATTATAGGTGGTTTGGGTATTGATTATATATTAGGGGAATTGAACAAAATAGAAAAACCAATTTTGATATTATGGGGTTCAGGTGACAATGTGGTTCCCATCAGCCATGGAATGAAATATCATGACTTAATAGCTTCCTCAAAATTCATAAAAATTGATAAAGCAGGGCACTGTGTTCAAGTAGAAAAACCAAATATGTTTTTCAATTCGTTAAAAAAATTTCTGGACGAAATATAAGTTTTTAAAGGTGTTATAAAAATTACTGGTATTTATCATATTATTCTTGGCGCTATAACTATATATATTAACAGCATTAAAATTATTAGGGCCATTATATAATATATTTTCATAACATTTTTTTCTTCCTTTAAAAAAGACAGCCGTTTTCTTCTTGATGCGATTAACAAACTATCCCTGAAAAACTGCCCGCCATCAAATATTCCCATTGGCAGAGCATTCATTATTCCCAGAAGAAAATCTATCCAGAAAAGCCAGTACAGTGTGTTGACAATGCCAAAAAATATAACCGGATCAAATGGTGATTTAAATAAATGTGTCAGTGTCAAGGGTATTGGCGATAAGCCAAGCACGGGTAAACCCAGTGTCGCGAAAAACCCAGGGCCAAATAATGAAGCTCCAAAAACCTCTTTGTGTATGTCCTTTATAGGGATGTACCCTAGACCGGAATAGGTTATACCAACTCCGATGAAGCTTTCATTTTTGTATATATTTTTGTTAGCAGTTGGGTCTGCCTTTGCATAATAACTGTATGTTGAAACGGTTGTTAAATTAAAAGTTTTATTTTTATGAGAAGGTGTGATTACATGCATAGTGATATTGGTTCCAGGAGCAATTTTATTAAGTACATTACCAAGTGTTGTAATGTTGTATATGGTTTTATTGTTAATTGAGGATATAATTGAATTAACAGGTACATTAGCTTTCCCCGCTGGAAAGCCGGAAATTAGATTAGATATAAACACTCCGGTTTCAACACTTACATTTTTATATGTTTTGCCATTGTATAACTCCACAGTTGACATTCCGGGTGTTATATTTGAGGTGATACCTATATTATTCAATGCATTCCCAGTAATATTTCCATATTTGATTATTTCATAGCCCTTCGGAATATTGGCATTTGCTGAGGATTCTATATATATGCCATTATGCACGGGTGTCGAAGCAGGCATCATCACAAAAATGAGGAGCGTGATGCATATTATCGCTATAACCATATTGATTCCAGGCCCGGCTGCAACAATTCTTCTTCTAATGACTGGATCAGCTGCTGATATTTCTTTCTCATTTGGTTCAACAAAGGCGCCAACTGGTATTATAAAAAATAGTGCACCCACACCATCCACCTGAATTCCATGCTTTCTTGCAACAATGCCATGAAACATTTCATGAATTACTACAGCAAACACCAGTGATGCGGTACCATACCCAAGAGGTATAAATGGATTTACAAGGGGGATAGCAAGATACTCATTCAGGGGAGGAGCGGCACTGGTTGGTATATGCATCATTGTTATCAATATCGCCTCATATAACAGCATTATAAAAGCGATCAATCCGCCTGCAACCACAAATATTGATGAGATTTTGCCAAAAAATTTTCCGGGAAAACGGTTAGACACAGCATCCAGTATGCCTCTATTTTTTGTGGATTTTATCATTAACGCAGGGCCAAGTGTTGAAAAATGTTTTGATTTATTTATATGCGGAGAAAGGTAAAAAATAATGAACGTCCATGAAAATACGATTAGTATGATTAGATATATCTCGTTATAACTCATCTATATCCACATAGTGAAACATTAGTTATAATTTTTGCTATTTCACTAACTTTTTCATATAGAATATACATTCAATAAACAATAAAAAATCTACTTCACATTATTCTCTATTTTGTCAAGAAGGTGTATCATATTATATTTTTCTTCTTCATTGAAATTCCTTAAAGAATCCTCTATAAATTTTATATGCAGCTCTTCGATTTTTTTAAAGATTATTTTACCCTTATTTGTTATTTCAATGTTTATTACTCTTCTATCCTTTGAACTCCTCTCACGTCTAACGAATCCATTTTTCTCCAGCTTATCTACTACGCCTGTAACCCAACCCTGTGTAACCATGTTTATATTTGCCAGTTCAATCATTGGCAGAGGGCCTCTCTCCAGCAAGTTTTTCAGGATTCGGTATTCGACTGTTGACATGCCAAGTGATAAAAGATTTTTCTCTGATGCTCTGTACCACGTTTTCCATGTTTTTATAAACTCTCGCCAAACGTCATATGCTTTGATACTTTCCATTTATATCTTTTACCTATTTACTACTTATATTTTATTGTTTCTATTTAGTAAATTATTTTCCGTTAAAATATTTATTTATAAAACCTTTACATTATTCAGTCAGTATGTTCAGTTATTCATATAATTTTTATACTAAGTAAATATCATATTACATGGGTCTAGGTAAAAGAGATTTGAATAGGAAAAAGAAAAGTATCGAAATGAAAATTGAAGAACTTGAGCAAAGAGCCAAGAAAAATCCTATGGATAAAAGCATTCAGGAAGAGATAAACCAGCTGAAAAAGAAGATCGATAAATAGTTCAATAGGGAGGCAATGGTTTTAAAAGTTTGCCATCTTTAGCTTCCGGTTTATATGGAGGCACATTTATTTCCACATATCTGACTTCTTTTTTTTCAATTTTTTTAAACAGCATTTCTATAGATATATTCTGATCATTGGCCGTGCTGCATATTGATAATATTTCGCCCTTGTCCAGAGCCCTTTCACTGCCATCAAGATATCTTATTTTTATAGACTGTATTTTATCACAGTTATACATGAAAGTATATAGTATATAATTACATAACTTTTATTGTCGGATATTATGTATAATTTCATATACTATTTTGCAAATATCTTCAATTGACTTTGAATGGGCATTGACTGTAAAAATTCTGTTATCTGGCAAACGATCTAGCGCCTCATAATATATTGTGTCCGACCTCTGAACGTCCAGATTTTCTGATATTTTCTCATTAGTGTATTTCCTTTTCTTCATTCTCTGCAAAATTGCCTCTTCATCATCCTTCAGTATGATAACATAATCACATTTCAACAAATGAGAATAATGGGCCTCAACAACTGGGCAATCGATTCTAATTTCCATTAGTGAATCAATGTCTACGCGTCCATTTTGTATGAGTTTATTTTCTCTGGCCATATCATTCAATGAGGAACACTGAATACCCATGGTTTTCAAAAAATTACATACTGTTGTTTTACCTGTTGCCGGAATTCCAGTTATACATATCATTTTCTTCACCAAAATAATTAATAAGCTTTAATGGCATTGACAGATGTCTCCTTGCTATTACAGGAACCTCATAAAAACCCTCCTTTATTCCCCTGGGTACAGTGTATATTTCTGGATTTTTATAGCGCCTTCTGCATATAGGACAACGATAATCCAGTTTCCCTTTGGATCTGGTTTTAACATGGCAATTCGGACACACGGGCGGTTCCTTTTTCAAATTTTTTGACAGGCTGATAATTTTTAATTTTTCCAGTTTTACTGTCCCTGATGAAAATGAGCCGTAAGCCTTAACAACATCTCCCGGGATCAATGATGCTACTATTTTCCTGAATTCCTTTGTTGGCTCAAATGCAGCAAGGTTTATATCAATATTTTTATATTTTGCGCCGATAAAGAAATGGCCCCCCTGGATGTTATAGGGATGTGATGATATCACAACAGTTATTGAATAGGAGCCTAGATCAAATAGATATTCCGGTTCATTGACTATATGATCATCCGTACCCTGGTTGGTTTTGAATATTATGAATCCATCATCATTTATGTTGTAATTTGCCTTTATATCATTATATGCCTTCAAAAGATCATGGCTGTCTACCCCACGTACACCAAAGATTACTGGAGTTTTGAACTTTGGAAATATAGCAGCATAGCTGTTGGCATGGTCAATATTGTTGAATGTACTTTTATATTTCTCAGCTATGGATGCCATGGATAATTTAATATCTCTTTGCAGAAAATTATAATGTGGATATTTATAGTCCAGAAGTTCGTATGTTATTTTTTCTCCAGGCCATGCAAGTGAGGCAGATGCTCCAATTATACCGTGCCCATTATTTATTTTCCTATAAATTGCTTTTCCATCTAGATAATTTTCTATAAACTCAAGTTTTATGTCATCCTCCAGTGCTTTTTGATATAATTGGGGATGGAATCTGCCGCTGGAAACAACTATTCCTGGGTTTGTATTTTCATCTTCCCTGACATAATAATCACTGACAATCCCATAAATAAAATCCATCACTTCATCCGCTTCAGGCTCCTCCTCAATGTTTTCATATGAATATATATATTTATCATTTAGTTTTCCCACAATTTTTTTATTTCCTTTTCCCTTCCCTAAGTTTATATTTAATGCGCCGTTTCCCCTTGTTTTATGACTGATATTGGGGTTCAGTCTTACCAGTTCAGGATAGCCTATTATGTCGTATTTTGATTTTATTGCGATCTGTGAAATAATATACGTGGTACACATTTCGTTTTGATTGTCTGTATCATCTATTGCAGCGTACATAATTACTCTCCAAACCTTCTTTTTCTTGATTGGTATGATAAAATTGCCCTGAGAAAATCTATCTTCTTTAATTCAGGCCAGTTTACATCTGAAAAATACAGTTCGGAGTAAGCTGATTGCCAGAGCAGAAAATTAGAAATACGTTCTTCCCCGCTTGTTCTCAAAATTAAGTCAGGATCACTCAGAGTATTATCGTACAGATAATTCCTGAAAATTTTTTCATCGATATCGTCAGGGCCAAATTTTCCCCTGCATACATCCATTGCAATATTTTTTACTGCGTTGATAATTTCCTGTCTACCGCCATATCCTATTGCAAGATTGAATTTGAATTTATCAAAATTTTTTGTTGCATCCTGTATTTCTGCTATTGTTTTTTTCAGGTATTCCGGGAGTGCCCCTATATCCCCTATTACATTGACGTTTATTTCATTTTTATATATTCTTTCATCCTTTAGAAGATCATTGAGTGAGTCATTTATAAGTTGAAACAGGAAGTTGACCTCATTTTTTTTCCGCTTAAAGTTTTCTGTGGAGAAAGCATAAACCGTAACTATTTTTATGCCTATATCTCTTGACCAGTCCAGGACTTCTTCAAGTTTATCCTTGCCCTTTACATGGCCTTCATTTTCAGATAGACCTATAGAACGGGCATATCTTCTATTACCATCTGTAATAATACCAAGATGATTTGGAACTTTATATTTTTTAATTTCCTCGAGAAGGGCATTTTCATATATTCCAGAAGCTATATCTCCGATTCTATTGGCTATACTCATTGATTACTGATTATAATATAGTATATATTTATAATTTTTTTATTTCAATTGAATACATATTCATATTTCTAGAGAAACCGTGAACTATCCTTTTATAGAGTATTTCAAATCCGGAGTTTCTAAAGAAAATCATTCTGTTTTCAAGAGTTTCATAATCACATATTTCATAATAATTTATCACCCCACCTTTTTTAAGAGCCTTAAATGCAATATCAAGAAAATTGTATGCACCATGTGGTAAATTCATTATTATTCTGTCCACATTCCTGTAATTTTTCACCAATTCAGCAGAATCACCACATACTGGCGTTATATTGCCCTTAAGCCTGTTAATTTTCATATTTTCCCCCAGAATGCCGATGGCATCACAGTTTTTATCCATTGAAACTATACTGGAATCGGTTTTATGTGCAATTAATACTGAAAATGGGCCAATACCACAAAACATATCAATTATGTACTCGTGTTCCTTTACCTCATTTGAGATTCTCAGTCTTTCCGTGGATAACCTTGGTGAAAAGTAGGCTTTTTGAACATCCACAAGTAGATTTATGGAATTCTCTCTGTACAGTGTGGTGGTTTTGCTCTCGCCATATAATAGTTTCAATGTGCGAGTTCTGAATTCTCCCGTAATGCCATTGTCAAGATAAATTGTTTTTATATTTTTTCTTTCTATTAAATACTTTGACAATATTTTTGCCTCCTCCTCTGATTTTCCCTTTATTATTGCAATGTCTCCTATAATATCGTAGGAGAATGAAATTTTTTCATTTTTTATTTCCTTTTGAATTCCATTCATATCCACATAATTATGGCCTTCAATTTTTTCTATGACCGGAATATATACATAATTCTGGTCGTGCTGTATCAGGTAGTTATTGTCAATAATATCCATTGACCTTAGCCTTGTAATTGTATCCTCTGCAAGTTTTTTATTTACCATCATATGCATCAAGTTCATCACTCCTGTAGTATTTCCCTGATATTTTTTTGGCA
Source organism: Thermoplasmata archaeon (assembly GCA_021846395.1). Classification (GTDB taxonomy): domain Archaea; phylum Thermoplasmatota; class Thermoplasmata; order Thermoplasmatales; family Thermoplasmataceae; genus Acidiplasma. The sequence goes on from JAJZXB010000011.1 coordinate 26,634, forward strand.
TATGAAATAATGTCGGATGCAAGTTTATCCGAAAAACCAAATATTTTTGAGATATCTCCAGGATCCGATGTTGATATTTTTTCAAGACTCTGGAAACCGCTGTTATATAGTCTTCTGGCTCTTACCCTTCCAATGCTTGGAATTTCGGTGAGGCTGATAATATCTTCCTTAATCCCCTCCTTTATTCTGAAATTAAAATGCATGAGCTTTTTTTCATTTTTATTTTTCTCTGAAGCAGCAAGGCGATATAGAGAGTAAGATATCCAATCAGCCGAAGAAACCCTGGACTGTATATCTCCCGGGCCGACGCCAAAATTTTCTGCTATGGTGTTTATAGGCACCTCATTTATCCACTCCCGCATAATTATTGCGGTTTTTGCAGCCATAAGCGACTCGTCACTGAAGTCAGCTATATTGTAATGATCAAGAAATTCTTCAACGTATTCATAATCACCTTGCCTGCAGCTAAATGAAAACATGTCAGGAGTCTTTGACAGATAGTATAAATAAAGGCCTTCGGAGAATTCCTTTTCAAGGCATTGCTCAAGTACAAGTGCAGTAACTGGGTCTATGTAAAGCTCGGATGTTATTTTCCCAAATGGCAATATGCTTAGATTTCCATTATTTTCGGTTATAAAATTATTGCTGCTGAGAAAATAAACAGCGGCTTCAAATGACAGGTCATAATCGCTGATATTTTTCTGGGCTGCGAGAAGTGTTTTACTGTAGAATTTTCCTATATCCTCATATCTTTTTGCTATTCCCGAGGAAACAAGTGAGAGGATATTGAATCTTATTAAACTATTGGAATTCATCTTTGAAATTATTGGTTCAAGCTCTCCTGTGAGATAATTTTTTGATACGTCAAACATTGCCGGTGAAGTAGCGTATATATACCCATAGCCCTTTTTGTCATATTTTGGCCTCCCTGATCTGCCAAGCATCTGCTGGATTTCAATATTTGATATTGGTTTGCTGTACCCATCAGAAAATCTTGTAATATCTCTTATGATTACCATTCTTGCAGGGAGATTAACACCTGCCGCCAGTGTGGGTGTTGCAACAATAATTTTGATAAATCCTCCTTTGAAAAGTTTTTCAATAATGGTTCTCTGCTCATTGGACAGCCCTGCATGATGGTAAATTACCCCATGCGATATCATATCAAGCATTTTTTCGTTAAATTGTTCAATTGAAAAATCCATATTATTTATTTCATTATTAAAATTAAAATTTGACATTAAAATATCTGTATATTTTTCAGTACTTCTTCTTGAATTTCTGAAAATTATGCACTGGCCTCCATTTTTTATATTGTCGTCAATAAGTACCATTTCATCCTTTGAACCAAGATATTCCTTTTTATCCCCCTTTATTAGATTATGCTTATATATAATTCCAGTTTCAAGTGGAACAGCCCTGAAATCGGAAATTACTGTCTCCGCATTCATCCATTCTGCAACCTCTTTTATGTTTGAAACCGTTGCAGATAGGCCAACCAGAATAATGTCAGGATTTAGGTACAGTAACGATGAAATTACTGTCTCAAGTCGTGGCCCCCTTGTTTCATCTGAAATAAGATGTATCTCATCGAAAATAACAATGCCAAAATCATTTAGTATATCGGGGTCTTTATGTATCATTGAATCAGCCCTTTCGCTTGTGCATACAATGACATCATAATTTTTGATAAATGAAGGGGAAACATCATAATCCCCCATTGAAATTGTAACTCTTGCACCCAGAGATCTCAATTTTTGTAACTCTGAGAATTTTTCCATTGCAAGAGACCTTAAAGGAACGATATACATAGATTTCTTTTTGTTTAAAAATGTATTGTAGATTGCAACATATGCAATTAATGTTTTTCCTGAGGCTGTTGGCACGGAAACAATAACATTCTTATTGCCTTTTATATATGCTATTGCTTTTTCCTGGTGTTCATACAGCTCAAAATCCATATTATCTGTAACACTTAAAAATTCTGATGGAACTATGGCGCTTAATTTCATTGAAACAATATCATCACACATTTTAAATACCTTTTTATACAATCATATATTTAAACTTCACAACGTATTAGAATATGGTAAACTACATACTTTATTTATAAATTATTTTGTTATAAATATATTTAAATAGAAATTTTAAATCAAGAATATAGTTGGACATAAGTAGATTACCCTATCAAATACTACGCTAGGCCAGCTTATGGTTACCATAAATACAATTATCATAATAGTCGGACTTCCTCCAATTCTTAGAGGTATGGGATTACAACCACCGAGTGCATGGGCATTTCTCTATTTAGTATGGTCCATAATGTCGTATATTATTGTAGTATCTGTTCCTCCTGTTACCCTAGGCAGACTGTCAGATACGTATGGCAAGGTACGTCTCTTCAACCCTGATTTCCTTATTTTTACCGTGGGATCAATGCTTCTTTACCTAACGCCGGGGATTGGCTATACAGGGGGGCTGGAAATAAGATTATTTCGAATAATTCAGGCGGTTGGTGAATCTTTTACCATGGAAAAAGTTTCACAATAATTACGGATAATTTTGGTGCTGAAGACAGGAGGTTTGCGATAGCCATAAACAGTGTTGCTTCTGTTTCTGGAGTTGGCTTAGGCATAGGCGGGATACTGCCAATTATATACCGGGAAATTTGACATTTGTTGGTGGTATGATAACCCTTCTCAAAGAAATTACGTATGGCATAACACCCTATAAATCAAGCCCAATGGGATGTGGCAACCCAATGGTTCTTGTTTTCATTATTCCCATGAATAATTCTCTTGATAATATCCTGTATATTGCTGCAGGAATGACAATTGTAAGCGGAATCATATCGTTTTTCAGGGAAAAATTAAACAAAAAATAAATTGCACTTCCATTTTAAGCTAGAGCTTTTTACCACTTATTTTTTATCTCGTTAGAAATGTTTTTATTTGTCTGGTGGAGGTGCCTAAATTGATAGTTTATGAACGTATTAAATGGCGCATTTTATTAAAAACTATATAAATTTATTAAATTTTAAAAATTTTATAAATTAAAATTATTTACTTCCCACTTCGGATTGTGTTATTTCCTCTGTATGTGCGTGGAAACGTGGACTTATGTAATATGTAAAGCCCAGTATTACCAGAAGAATCACTCCTGTTGTTATTGATGCCTGCATATAGGGGAATGCTGGCGGATATACACTATAATATATTCCCAATACCAGAATTATTAAAGATATAGAAGGAAATATTATGTGCCACATCACTTTTAATTCATTCAAGCGCTTGAATAAAAATGGAAGTGCAAAATCACTCATTATGTGGCCTGCAAATAATGCCAGCCCTGCAACAGTTATAAGGAATAGATAACCATACAGGGGACCAAATATCAATCCCGCAATTACACTTGCGATAATGCTTGTTACTCCCATGAACAGGATCGTGTTTGATGGTGTTTTATATTTCGGATGTATTTTGGAAAACCACGACGAAAAAACATTATCTCTTGAAAACGCATATCCTATCCTTCCAAGAACATTAAGTGGGGCTACCATGGATACAAATATACTGTTAAATAGAAGCACTATTATAACTATCAAAAATGGCAGTCCAAGGTACCTATTTGCAAGAATCAGCCCTGGTATTAAACTTGTTGCAAAATGTCCCATTTTGGTTGGACCCTGGCCAATTGTAAAGGCGTATGCCGTTAGAAGGAATACCAATCCACTTATTACGAAACTTACCACCATTGCCTTTTTTATATTCTTTTTAGGCATTTTGGTTTCCTCTCCAAGGTACACTGCACCGGATGCACCGGTCATAAGGAAGGTTCCAAGAACGACACCTTCAAACAATGGTGCTATTCCGGGAGAGAATTTAAGGGAGAATACTGCCGTGGTATTGTGTGGACCCGCCAGGATTATAATTGAGGCACCTAGAATAACAAGTATGGTTACTTCAAGCAAGGCACCTATTAGAGAGTATTTAACTGATGGTTTTATTCCAAAATACGGGAGCATTGTAAACAATAGAACGAAAACTATTAAAATTGGAATCCATAGAAATTTGGGTGCCGTAATTCCAAAGAATGCTGAGAGTATGCCCGGCAAAAGAACGCCCGCAAAGAACAGTGTTGTATTAGCCAGAATGGTATATTCGAATAGAAGGTATACCAAACCGTCAAAAATCCCATATTTTGGGCCGATAGCTTCTCTTGTAAACCTATAAAAACCTCCTGCAGCTGCAATTTTTGAGGAATATTGAAATGGTGTGTTTACCCAGATTATCCCACTAATCACAGAAATAATTATTGCCAGGGGAAGTGCTCCACCAGCATAAAAAGCTGCCCCGGTTAAAGACGTAACTACTGACGCCAGTGGGGCAGTAAATGCTATGGTCTGCCCAACTATTGCCCAGAATCCCAGTGCATTTTTCTGCAATGCCGGCTTTCCTATTTTTTTTGATTTAACTTTTCCTACTTCCATAATGTTTATATATTCACTCAAATTATAAAAAATTTTCCCTTTTATATTTAATGATTATTTAAATTAAATAATTTTTATAATAGTTATATTAATTTAATTTCCAAATTAAATAAAAGTTAATATAATAATTTTTGAAAATAATTAAAAAAATGAACTTTAATACCAGAGTTATTAGTTTTAAAGAATAAATAAAAAAATACAATATGTATCATGAAAGGAGTTTATATATTGCCCCTTTTTCACTATACAGCCTATTTTCAGCTTCATCAAAAACGACACTGTGTATTCCATCAATGATTTCATCCGTAACTTCCAGGCCCCTGTGCGCAGGCAGGCAGTGCAGAAAAATATAATTTCTATCTGCATAATCGACGAGTTCCGAATTTACCTGGTATGGTTTGAACTGTTTCTCCCGTTCCAGTCTTTCCTTTTCCTCGCCCATGGAAACCCAAACATCGGTATATATTATGTCTGCTGAGTCCACAGCAGTTCTTGGATCCCTTACTATTTCTATATTATTCCCATTTTTTAATGAGAGTTCCTTTGCCTTTCTGAGAATTTCCCTGTCTGGTTCATGATGCTCAGGGCAGGCAATTGAAATATCCATACCGGTTATAGATGCACCAAGCAACAATGAATTAGCCACATTATTTCCATCTCCAATATAGGCCATCTTTAAATTTGATAATCTCCCCTTCTTCTCATAAACCGTCATGAGGTCTGCTATTATTTGCATTGGATGTTCTATGTTATCAAGGGCATTTATGACAGGAACTGAAGAATTTTTCGCCAGTTCCATTACCATATTGTGGTCATACGCCCTGTAGGAAATTATATCCAGAAGTCTGGACATGACCTTTGCAGTATCACCTATAGTTTCTCCATCTCCAAGATGCATGTCTTTCGAGCTCAAATAAATGGCCTCACCACCCAGCTGAATCATTGCCGCTTCCAGGGATATCCTTGTTCTTGTACTCGGCTTTTCAAAAATCATTCCAAGTATCTTTTTATCCGAAAATTTTACGGTTCTGTCTTTTTTTAACCTTATTGATAAATCTATAATGTCCTCCAGATCCTCTTCCATATCGCAAACTGATAAAATGTCTCTTTTCATATGGGTGTAAGTTTAAAAATAAATTTAAAACTTTTTATTCATTCTATCCATATAAAGTGTTATGGCGGATCTCGAACCATCACCAACTGCAGTGGCAATCTGCTCTTCACTTCCAGTCAGGACATCTCCTGCGGCATATATTCCCGGTATACTGGTTCTTCCCTTTTCATCAGCCACTATGAATCCGTGTTTGTCAAGCTTAACTCCTATTTCTTTCAGGAATGTAGTTTGTGGTATTACACCAATATAAACAAAAATTCCATCAAGATTTATCATTTTTTCTTCCCCAGAAACAAGATCTTTATATTTTAAGCCTGTCAATTTTTTATCATCCCCCACAAATTCTTCTGTTTCTGCATTCAGTATAAAAGGGATATTTTTTTCATTAAGGCTTTTGACATATGCATCCTCACATTTTTTAATCTTTGAATGTGCTATAAGTGTAACGTTTTTTGCAATGCCATTTAAATACAGTGCCGATATTGCACCAGAATTGCCACCTCCTATAACAGCAACGTTTTTGTCCTTAAAAAAATAGCCATCGCAGGTTGAGCAGTAAGATATGCCATTGCCATAATATTTATCCTCGCCGGGAATGTTCATTTTTCTATGGGTTGTTCCAGTAGCAACTATAATTGCCTTTGCTGTGAATGTTTCCCTGTTTGTTTCTATTGAAAATGTATCTCCATTCTTTTTTATATTTCTAACATCTATTTCAGTAATAATTTTCCCATATTCAGAATAATGTTTTCTAAAATTTTCTGCAAGATCAGCACCGTCTATAGCTTTATATCCAAGATAATTCTCAACCAGCGGCGATAACGCTGTATTTCCACCGGGAACTGCTTCCCTTTCAAGTATGGCAACGCTCATTCCAGACCTTTTTATATAAATTCCAGCAGAATACCCTGCTGCGCCAGCACCTATAACTATGACATCATAATAAGTTTCATAATCTCTTTCATTGCTTCTAACATTAAATTGCATCATAAAAATCGCCTATGATTTATCCTAAAATATTATATATAGTTTAATAAAAATAAAAAGATTAATATGGTGGCATTCCACCCATTCCACCCATTCCGCCCATGCCACCTGGAGCGCCTCCAGCTGGAGCGGATGATTTTTTGCTTGCTATTACATCATCTATTCTGAGAATCATTGTTGCGACCTCAACAGCGCTTTCAATTGCATGTGTTTTAACTCTGTACGTATCAAAAACACCAAGTGATAACATATCACTTATTGAGGCATCGTTCATGTTTATGCCGAATGTCTTATTTCCCTTTTCATGGTCGGATTTAAGTTTTATCAATGTATTTATTGGATCCAGCCCTGAATTCTCTGCTAATGTTCTAGGTATTATCTCAAGAGCTTTTGCGAAAGCTTCAATTGCAAGCTGCTCTCTTCCTCCAACACTGTTGGAATAAGTTCTTAGTTTCATTGCAAGTTCTGATTCTATGGCACCGCCTCCTGGAAGGTATTTGCCATCTTCCTTTGTTATTGCAACAACTCTTATTGCATCGTTCATTGCTCTCTCAATTTCATCAACAACGTGCTCTGTTCCACCTCTGATCAGTATGCTTACAGCCTTTGGATTTACACATCCAGTTACAAAAGTCATTCTGTCATCGCCTATTTTTCTTTCTTCAACGACATCAGCATTTCCCAGTACATCTCCTGTAATGTCATCAAGGTTTGTGACCATTTTAGCTCCTGTTGCTTTTGCAAGCTTTTCCATATCACTCTGTTTTACCCTTCTGGCTGCATATATTCCATCCTTTGCAAGATAGTACTGTACGGTATCATCTATTCCTTTCTGGCATAGAACTACATTTGCACCGGACTTTTTGATTTTCTCTGCCATTTCCCTCATGGTATCGGTTTCCTGATCAAGGAAATCCTGTATTTTAGAGGGGTCTGTAATCTGAACTTTTGCATCTATTTCAGTTTTCTTAATTTCCAGTGCAGAATTTATGAGGGCTATTTTTGCATTTTTTATTACTGTAGGCATTTTGGAATGTACTCTTTCCTTATCTATTATTATTCCATTAATGAATGTTGTATCTGAGGCACTGCCGCCGCTTTTTTTATCCACCTTTATATTTGCTGTATCAACAACTGTTTTGCCATCTCTCTCCTCAGAAACAGCATTTATGGCTTTTACGACAAGATCTGACAGGAATTCTGCGGAAACACCCGTGTTTTTTCCAGATAGTGCGGTTATTGCGATTTTCCTGAGTGTTTTATCATCATTTGCCTTTGCAGCAAGCTCTCCCAGTTCCTTCCTTGATTCCACAACAGCAAGATGGTACCCATCTGCAATTATGGTTGAATGAACGCCCTGTTCAAGCAAGGTTTCTGCCTGTTTTAGAAGTTCGCCGGCCAGAACAACAACTGTTGTTGTTCCATCACCAACAGCAGTATCCTGTGATTTTGAGGCTTCAACGATCATCTTTGCAGTTGGGTGGTCTACGTCCATTTCCTTCAAAATTGTAGCTCCATCGTTTGAAATAACTATATCACCTATTGAATCGACAAGCATTTTGTCCATTCCCTTTGGACCCAATGTGGTCCTTACTGCATCAGCGATTGCTTTTGCTGCCTCAATATTGTTCTTTTGAGCGTTTCTTCCCTGCTGTCTTTCTGTACCTTCCTTTAATATTAATATTGGTGTTTGACCTGATATCATAATACCATCACATTCGTAAATATGTTCTTCAATATAAACTTTTTTATTAATTAGTATAAATTATATTATTATATTTATTTTAATAATTAAAAAATATGATTATTTGTTTAAATTTTTGATATATCCAGTGAATTAATAAACTCTTCATACTTCATTGGTTCCTTTACATACCTATAAAGCGATGTATTTTCTTTGTAATAATTCAATTTTAACATATAGAACTGGTCTTTTGTAATAATTCCTCTTTTTTCAAGCGACCCGATAAACGGCTTAAATATTAATGAAGATACTTCTTTCACAGGAGGTAATCCAAGTTTTTTTCTGATTATATTAAACATGCCACCAAATGTTATAACCTCTTTTGTACATACATCTATTATTCCACTTTTTTCAAGCGAATTTTTGACAACAGTTATTACATCGTTGATATAAACAGGTGCCATATTGCCACTTTTCGGCAAAAATGGAACTTTTTGTTTAGCAACATCAACTAGCATTTTGGTAAATTTATCTCCTGGTCCATACATTGTTGAGGGTCTTATTATCAGTGAATTTTTGAGCAAATTTGCATTATCTTCTGCCAATCGTTTATATCGGAAGTAGGATGTGGTACCCTTATCAGCATTTATGGCAGAGAAGTATATTATTTTCTGATTTTTTCCATATTCTTTTATTGCGGAGACTAAATTTTTCATTCCTTTTAATGATAAATCTTCATGGGTTTCATCGTCTTCCTTCAAAACATCCACAGCATGGACAATAATATCATAGCCGTCTATGGCTTTATAAACATTATCGTAGCTTCTTATATCTCCCTTTATGTAGGTATAACCCTTTTCTTTCAATTTCTCAGACTCATTTCTTGAAAAATATGCCTTTTCATCTGCGTCAAACTGTTCCAGAATGTTGCTACCGACAAAACCTGAACCACCAATTACAAGTAACTTCATAATGGTATATGATATAAAAATATAAAATAGTTATTATAAATATATATTATAAGATGCATTCCCATAAAATTTTTACTGCACTGGTGGATAATTATTTATTCAACTTTTTATTTCGATATTTATGTCAAATTTTTCAAATGATAGCAGTGATGTTTTTTTAATAAAAACAAAAAACATGATCGACCGTGGAGCACTGATGTCAAGATATAGCAGAACAAATAATTTAGATATAAGGGATGTTTATAATAAGGAATTTGAAAAAAACCCTGAACGTGCGGCTGATTTTTATAAAAGGGTATTTCTTGATTATGGAGATGAATCCATTTCTGAGCTGATCACCGCTCAGATGGGAATACAGAATGTTTCCAATATTCTATCAAAAATAATTGAGGAACCGCGTATAGGCCTTTCCTATTTGGAAAAATCCTCGAGATACGTAAGATATGATAAAAAGGTAAATGGAGCCTATTTATTCTTAAATGGAAACGACGCGGGCATATATAAAAATGAAGTAGAATATAATGAATTTTGCAATGAGCTTTTTGATTTTTATTCAAAAGCATACACTGAACTTCTAGGGTACATGAAAGAACTCTATCCAATAGAAGGGTTCAATTTTGAAATAGGTGGGGAAGTTTACTCATATGATAAAATAAAGAATTTAAACGATCCAATAATTGAAAACGCATATAAATCATCCCTCAGATCCTCTGTTCTTGATGAGATTAGATTGCTGTTGCCTGCGTCAACACTGACTAACATTGGATTATCTGGAAACGGAAGAGCGTTCATATCCTTGATCGAAAGACTGGGGCAATATAAAACAAGGGAAAGTTTAAGATATGCTGACCTGATTTATAATGAGCTGAGATCGGAAATGCCTGAAATTATTGATGGAGCCACATCTGAACATGGTAAAATGCAGATGGAATATAATATGAAACGTGATCTGATAGGCTATGAAGAGAAACTCCCAAGAGAGAATATTGATGAGGTTAGATTGCTTGATTATGAGAACGAAAAGGATGCGATAGACAGGGCAATAAAGCTTCTTATTTATCAATATTATGGAGATTATTCTAAAATGAATCTGAAATTTCCTGAAGAATTGAAGATTATTGACGACATGATTTCCATAAGGAAAAATAGGCGGCACAAGGTTGGAAGAGCCTTTGAAAGTATCAATTATCTCTTTCAGGTAAATATTAACTATGGGGCTTTTAGGGAATTGCAGAGGCACAGATTTTTATCCATTGTAAGGAAACAGCTTGGTATTAACTATGGTTATGATATTCCAAAAAACCTCTCGAAAATTGAGGAGCTCCGGAATAATTATATTGAACTGATGGAAAAAGCAAAAACTGTATATATTGATATTAAAGAAAAAAATGGTGCTGTAATAGCTCAATATGCGGTACCATATGCATATAAATATCCGGTGGTTTTTAACGTTAACTTCAATGAACTTACCTATTTTACAGAATTGAGGTCAGGTCAACAGGTTCATCCTGATCTAAGATCCGCAGCGATAAAAATGTATGAAGAGGTAAAAAGAGTGCATCCAAATTTATCAAAATTAATTAAATTTGTTGATACCTCTGAATACAAACTTGGAAGGCTTCCCTATGAAATTAAAAAGGAAAAAAGAAAGCAGGATATAAAATAAATATTCAATAAATCGTATATAATTTTAAATTCATACATTCAATTGTTTACCAAAATTTTATAAAAGTACATCTCCCATGGCTTCATTGAATGTTTTATTGATAACCTTTTCAAGAAATTCAATGACATAATCATCAACATAATTGCCAAACTCATTGTCCATTTTCAATTCATGTAAATACGAAAGTGCAATTCTCATGTGTGATGCACTCAAAATTAAATATGCTGCATATTTATTACCTGAATTCATCTTTTCCTTAATATCAATCCATTCCTTTTTTTCGTGCCTTAGCGATTTTCTTACATTGTCAGGAAGTACAGTATCATGATCGTATATATGTTCATTCAGGGTATCTATTATATCCAGAATATCTTTAACTTTTTCAACGTTTCCACCTTCAGATATGGCAAGCCCCAGATATGATTCACATATTTTTAATTCCGAATCATACATGAAAAACCGGTGGTTTATGGGAAGTTCCTTATCCAGCAGATCGCAATATTCACTGTTTATATTTTCGTCTTCCATATTCACATATTGTAAGGGTATATTATTAATTTTTTAAAATTTTTCATTGATTAAACGTTTAAATATATATAAAATGAAAACAATAGCTCCGGGCAGATTCGAACTGCCGTCGACTGGTCCAGAGCCAGTAATGCTTGGCCACTACACCACGGAGCTTTGGCATAATATTACAATTTAATATAAAAATGTTAATAGATGAATGGTATATCTACATTTATGTTTACAATTGGAAATGCATTCAGGTTGACAATATTCGGATCTTCCCATGACCAGTATATAGGTGGAATAATAGATGGCCTTCCTGCAGGTACGTTTGTAGATTCTGGCTATATTCAAAAATGGCTTGATAGAAGAAAACCGGGAATAAATGAGATGACCACCCAGAGAAAGGAAGATGACAAAATAGAAATAATTGCAGGGGTAAAAAATAATTATACTGATGGTTCTCCGCTTACATTTTTATTTAACAATGGAGATATTATAAATAAACATTATGATTTTATCAGGGACAATCCAAGACCGGGCCATGCAGATATTACAATGTTTTACAAATATGGGGAATACAGAAATTACGAGGGGGGCGGCTTTTTTTCTGGCAGAATGACATTGCCGCTTGTGGCTGCCGGGGCAATTGCAATGAAAATTCTAAAGGACCATGGCATAACAATTGTTTCGTACATAAAATCTGCTGGCAGTGTTGAAGTTAACAATGAACAGATATTTGATGAGGACTTTGTTTACAATTATGGGTCTAGAATTCCAGACGCAAAGGCAGACGAAAGCCTCCATAATGTTATCATGAACTCAATTAAAGAGGGGGATAGCCTTGGCGGTAAAATAAAAACAGTGGTTTACAATATGCCAAAAGGTGTTGGGGAACCATTTTTCAATTCTGTGGAGAGTGAAATTTCAAGAGCAATGTTTTCAATACCTGGATTGAAGGGAATTGAGTTTGGGGCAGGATTTAACTTTTCAAAAATGAGGGGGTCAGAGGCAAATGATGAGTTTTATATTGATAATGAGGATATTAAAACCAAAACAAACAACAGCGGTGGTATTCTTGGCGGGATTACAAATGGTATGCCCATAGAATTTAATATTGTGATGAAACCAACTTCATCCATAAGGAAAAAACAGGATACGGTCAACCTAAAAACCATGGAAAATTCTGAGATTCAAGTTGTGGGAAGGCATGATCCATTTATTACTCTTAGGGCAGTTCCGGTTGTACAAACCACCACAGCGATGGTCTTGCTTGATTTAATAATGTCGAACTCATCCAAAAATAAATGGTAAATACCTGAATGAATATATTGACAGTATTATTGATATAAGAAGTATAAAGGCTATTGAATATTTCGCTATTTTTATTGAGCGGTGTATGGTAACCATGAGATCCTGGAAAGAATCTGCCCTCCCCATATAAACATCGGCATAGGCAGTATTCATTCCAACTTCAACTTTTTCTATATCCTTTTTTGCAATCAAAACAGTTTCATAAATAAGTTGTGATATTGAACCTTCATCGCAGTTCATACCAAGAGGGTTTATATCAAGATTGCCAACATTTACAACGTGATTGTCGGTTGTGTATATATCAATATTACTCACTTCCCTACCCAGCTTATTTTTCGCCGCCTCCATTATGTTTGATGTTATATTATTGGAATCGGTTAAAACCAGAGCGTTATATTTTTTACCTGTGTACATTACAATAGCCTGAACACCCATTTCGGCAAGCCCGTTTATATTACGATAAAGTCGGGCATACCCGATCCTCGTGTCATAAGCCGATTTTATTTCATTGAATTTTTTGATCAGTGGATCAATAAATATGGTGCAATTATCCAGCTCACTGGCGTTTCTGGTAAACCCGTTCTGTGCATCGAGAAGTGAAAAATCCTTTGCCCCTGCTTTTTTAAGTGCTTTTATAAGCTTTAATCCACCTTCAAGGGAAATATCATCAAATCTTTTCTTTTCCGGTATTATTGCAGAAAAACCGAAGTCGTCAAATTTTTGCAATGATACATCATACCCATCCACATTGAATTTGGCAAAATCAGACATTTTATCTGTATATTTCATTTTTTTGATGGAAATTTTCACTGCATCAGCTATATTTTTTATATCCTCCGTTCCTCCACAGTTGTTGCTATTTGTTGTTGATGTATGGAAAACCATTATATTTTCAGTCTGTAATTCATTCATCAGTTTTACAGGCAAATTGCTGCTGCATAAATTGCCAAAGGGCCCGGGATGTACATAGGGAAAAATCAATTTAACCTTGCTAATGCCATTTTTCCTTATATCTATCGTTTTAACTGGTATTTTTGATTTCCTATTATAAATCCCCCTAAAGAAAGTTTCGCCAATCTGACCATCATTGGATTTACTTAAAAAGAAATTCACTATTTCAGGAACACTTGCACCGTATTTTCTGGAAAATGACCTTGTTGAAATATTGATATATAAATAGGCAAAAATAACAAAAATCATTGAGGTTATAATAAGTGGTATTAAATTAGAAATATAGGCCCCTATTTTAGCAAAAAAGAAAGGGCTCAAGAGAGCAAAAGAATATGTATAATTCATTGAGATTATAAATGAAATGTAAATCCTTTTGGGATAATAAATAAAGAGGATCAGAACTCTTAAAAAGGAAGCAAAGGCAATGGACAAAGATATAATATAATAAATATTGAGATTAATAAAAAAATTAAGGGAGTAGATTATCCAGAAAAATATGCTTTCTTCGGACAGTGATATAAAATCCATATATACAATTCTTTTGTTGTTAAAAGATTTATTTGTGGGTTTTATAAATAAAAAATCAAGAAATATCAGAATAAAAAATGGCAGAACAAGAAGAAATAAAAAGGATTTTAAATTTCTATTTATTATATAATCTATGATAAATATTAAAAATACAGGGGCTGCAAAATAATACCATGATGGTGATTTTTTAATATACCTAGACAATCCCGCCAGAGTTTTATTACTTTCCATTCGTCCATAATCATATTATTAAATATAAATATATTTTAGCCCCAGTTTTTATTGGGTGAATTTACACGACATTATTATAAAGTGCGGTTCTGATAACCTGTAATGAATCATTCAATTAGTTGCTTTAATTTAAAATGGCCATAACCGGTAAGAACCTTTATGTATCTTGGAATTTTTATATCATCTGCTTCAATATCTATATATAAATATTTCAGGTTGTTTATCTTTTCTTCAGAAGATACAACAATAATATTATCAAAACCTATACCCTTTATTATTCTTCCTGAAATTTGTTTTGTCCCCCTGCCAAGGATAAATCCCTGTCCTCCTATTGGTGATATGATCATTTTTGTTCTTCCTGAAACCATATTTTTATAAATAGTTTCCTCATCCATATCCGTATTCAACAACTTTCCTCCCATGATCAGGTCGAAACCCAGCAAATTTGTATCTATATCCATATTTTTTAATATTTCCTTACATGTTGTTCCAGGACCAATAATATAATATATTTCCATATCCATGGTATCACGGATATATTCAACAATATCATATATTGAAGATGCACTGTATTCTGCCTTTGAGTTTAATATGATATCATCGGAGAGCGGTATCTTTAGTTTGCCATAAAGTTTCGCTGATAAGTTCCCCTTTCTGAATTCATCCTCGTCGATATCATTCACATCTCCGTAAATGGCTTCATATTTATGCCCGGATACAATAGAATTGAAAAGAGATGCTGCGTGGTTAACATTTAATGAGAAAACAGAACTGTACATTTTAACTCCTGCCGGTATTGCAAGGGTTAAAAAATCCTTTCCGCTGGATACTACATCCCTGGCAGTCCCATCTCCCCCTATAAAACACAATAGGTCAACATTTTCCAGAGACTTCAGATAGCCAGCTGTATCATTCATTGAGCTTGGATAATTGCTGGTGTATGATATTTCATATTTTATCCTCATCTTATCCATAAGAAAAGCCCCCATATACCCTGAGGGCACAATGAAAGTTAAATTCCCAGTATCTATTTTGGACAGAAATGTTTGTGCTATCTTTAATGATACCGAATCTTCAATGTTGTTTATTTTGAGGTTGTCAGATCCCTTATTATTTATGGCTCCACCATACCCTGCAAGTGGATTTACAAAAAAACCTATTCTCATTCCTAAAACCTGTATGTATTATTTTCTTCAGGTACAATAATATTTTTGTTATTCATGTTGCCAAGTTCAACCATGGACTGTTCAGACATATGTGTGGGAATGAATACCTTACTTTTGCTTTCTCTGAAGGCATTCATGGCAATTTTAACCGTCGAATGGCCGTATTTTGTTGCAATATCTTCCATTCCACTGGGATATGTGGCCTCATGAATAAATACGTCAGAGTTCAGGGCATTTTTTATCACTTCTTCAGAAAATGATGTGTCGCCGGAATAAAAAACATATTTATCGTTTATTTTTATTTTAAACGTGAAATCAGGAATTGAATGTTTTCCATTTCCTATCTCCACATTGCTGTACCTATCTATGAATTCAATATTCTTTAGAAAATAATCAGGCGTATTGTATCTTGTTAGAATGTCCAAGGCATAGTTTCCAATATTTTCAGGCCCAAGTATGTAAATTGGCTTTTCCGTAGATTCAAAAGCCCTCTGCCATAAAAAATCGGACAAGCCACCAAAATGGTCAAGGTGCAGGTGTGTAATCAGTATCAATTTTACCTCAGATATATTTATGTTATTCTCCAGTAAGGATTCGGCAGTATGGGGGCCACAATCCAGCAGTATTTTGCCATCCAGAAGGTAGGATGTGTTTCTTTTACCAGCCCTGATATGAGAATTCCATGTTCCAAGAACCTTTATTTCCATTCATATTAATTTTAACTATATATTAATTATTTTTCTATGCTGTTTTATACACCGGAATTTATATTTAAGATTCTGATTATATCATATAAATTCTGTGAATTAACTACAAAATCAGATGACTTCAGCATTTCTTTATTTGAGGGGTTAAATGCTACAAAATACTTTGATTCTTTTTTCATAGATAGATCCATAATTGAATCACCAACCGATATGGTATTTTCCATGGTATAGCCAAATTTTTTTTGTATGTCCCTTATATTTATGTCCTTTTTTAAAGGGTCCACTTTTTTAACAAAGATTTTATTTCTATAATCGATTTCATTTCCAACTGCATAATCAAAATCGAAAATATCCTTCAAATAATTTGCAAAAACACTGGAGCCAGCTGAGACAATGGCGGTTTTAATTCCGCGGGATTTTAAAACCTGCATGGTTCTGTAAACATTTTCTGATAAATTGTTTAACTTGAAACATTTTTTAATCAATGATTCACTTATATATGCATATATGGATTCATGTATATTATTTTCGTAAAGATATTCAAATGTGTATACCATTTTATCATCATTCTTCTCTATACCATATACACTGTTCATTATAACATCCCACGAATTTCTGTTTTTCAACAGGACTCCATCCATATCGAATGCCATTAATTTGATATTTTTCATATAATCCTGTTCTTTATATACATCAGGATTAATTTCCACTTCTGTTTTCATCATAGTTTAATATTATTTATATATATTAAACATTTTCTATATATTTTTAGTTTTAATATATATTTTATTTAAATTTACTTAAAAAATAATTTATAATAGTTATCAATTTACGTTAATAATGTTTAATTATACTAATAAAATATATGTGGTGGTTTAAATAAATATTCTGTATATTGTATCAGCTATTGCTATTCTGTCTACATTATTTATATTATCTTTAATATTCAACATTTTTGATTTAAAGGGAACAATAGCAGCTTTAATAGTTGGAATAATAATTGTGATAGCTGGCTCACTACTCTGGCTTATTTTAATGCTTATATTTGCTATTTCGGCATATATAGCAACAAAATATAAACTTCAGGAAAAAATTAAAGTAAAACTCCAGGAGGGTAAGAGGGGTGAAAGACATGCTTCAAACGTTATTTATGCTGCAAGTATAGGCGTTGTTATCGCACTAATAAATCTATCAAAGTTCCACAATATACCATATTTCGAATTGTTCGGAGTTTCTTTTGCATCTGTAAATGCCGATACATTTGCCTCTGAAATTGGAATATTTGATAAAAATGTATATCTCATCACAAACTTTAAAAAAATTGTTCCTGGCATAAACGGAGGCATCTCAAAACTTGGAGAGCTATCAGCTGTTTTTGGTGCCCTTATAATTGGTATTTCATACTCACTTTTAAATTTCCATACCTTTACACTTTATCCAATTCTGATTGTAACGGTTCTTGGGTTTATTGGCTGTCAGATTGACAGTGTTCTGGGTGCATTATTTGAAAATAAAAATAAAATGTCCAAGGGGCAGGTTAATGCAATATCAACCATGGTGGCAGTAATAATTGGGTTTTTGATATATCTATGAGTGCAAAAGCATAATAAAAATTTCAATATGATTTTATTGTCGTGATAATGTTTTTTTAAATATCATAATATCAAAAGAATGCCGCCAATGCCAGATAAAAGCGGGCCTATGACAAAACCACCACCTATGAAAAAAGTAAATATGGAAAGAATGAGAATGACAAATCCTGCCTCACTCTTTTTACGTTTGTTCTTTGTTTCTTCATATATAATGTACCCAAATATTATGTACAAGATCCCAAATAATGCAAGCATAAAAGAATTTTCATGCATTACAAATCTTGCTGGCGTTTCAATTGTGAAAATACCCATTATTCCTGAAATAAAAAGGTTGAAAAGTGCTATAAAACCGGACAGTATAATTATTATCGCTCCTAAAACTACAAGCAATCTTCTAATTTCTGCATTTCCCATAAACACATATGCAAAAAAAAGTATAATATACTTTATATTCATTTTTATAAGGAAAAACTGTAAATTATTTTAGCCATATGTATAATTATAATCTGGTCAGGGATGCACTAAAGATATCATGTAGTTGATTCTATTTTTTTATCATGCGTCTTGTCCTGTCAGTGGTATGGTCATTCAGTTGATAAATGGATGAAATATTATGATAATATTTTTAAAAACCCTATTATATCATCTATTATCTTTTCACCGTAAATTTTAGAAGCTCCCTTAAATTCAACCCTGCCATTGATTTCATGTATTTTTAAACCTTCACTTGATTCCATTCCGTCTATACCTATGACTCCTGAGTCAAAAATCTCTGATGCCTTAATTATTGTTTCCTTTTCATCTTCGGTTAAATTTGCCTTTTCGACCTTCCCGCCCAGGTAAAGATTTGTTTTCCATCCATCGTTTGAATATCTGTAAATTGCTGCAGAAATTTGATGATTTATCACTATTGCCCTTACATCTCTGGGTGGCCTTTCAACATATTTCTGTATATAATATATTCCTGATTCATTTACCATATCATTCATGCCAAATACTGTGTCCGCAAAATTATCATTATTTATCAGGGAAATCATCCTGCCCCAGCTTCCAGTCGCTGGCTTGAATACAACTGGATACCCAATTTCATTTGATGATTCAATCGCGTTGTCCTTAGAAAAGCTCAGAAACGATTCTGGAGTTGGTATATTGTTTTTATATAGATATGCAGAGGTCAGAATCTTGTTTCCGGTTATGTTAAATGTGCTGTATGAATTGATAACTCTAATCCCCTGTGATTCCAGAATTCCTGCATAATACAGTGACCTTTTATGGCTAATGCACCTTATAAATGCAATATCACCAATATCATTTTTTGATGTTAATTTAAGTGTTAAATTTTTGGAATCCACAAGGTTAAATGGTATATTTTCCTCCTTCAATTTTTTGATGAGTTGCTTTTCTTCCCATCCGATATAATCATAAATAAATGAAATCATGAGAAATTATCATATTTAAATATTAAAAATTTATTGCATTTATTATCATAATTAATATTAAAAATATTAGGATAAATAAATATTTATAAAATTTGATATTAAGTTATATTTTTTATTAAAGTTTTGATTTAATGCATTCCATTGTTTTATCAATATTTTCCATGGAAATTTTATTTAATTTGTCCCTGCTCATCATCTTTATCATAATGCCGAAGTCAAAGGAACTTTTCCATGAAATGTGTGATTTTTCATTCAAATTTTCAAATCCTATATCTATTTTAAATGTAATTTTGGATCCCGCAATTCTTCCTGATCCGTCTATGTTCATGGAACTGTCATTTATTCTGTACACAAAACTCATGCGCCCTGATATAGTGCGCATAGACGATATATCAGCACCACTTATATCCAGTTTGAGCTTACATTTAATGGATTCGTTTGAAATTTCACTATCATATACTCCGGGCAAACATGGCAGTACATTTGAAATATCGGAGAAAAATGATTTTACATCCATGAGTGGTTTGTCAATGTTGAAATCTCCAGAAAAATCCATTTAATCACCCATGATTGCACATTTCAACAGATATGCGCTTAATATTTGATCTTTGTATATATAATCCATCCCGTCATCATAGGAGTTCAGATAACTTATAAATTCCATATCAACTTTATTCCTTTTCATATCTATAAATTTTTCGAATGTTTCATTAAAATTTATTTTTGACGTATCTTCTGTTTTTATCCCATAATATTTTTCCAGAGTTTTTGATACCTCCTTGCCCATTATTCTGGATGTTGTAAATTTTCCCCCGATGATTGAGATCATATTATCATAATTGTTGAATATATTAAAATCCCTTGAACCTCTAGCACCATTATCCTTTATCAGAGGCCTCATGGAATAGTACAATTTCTGATAATGATATTTTTTCATTAAGGGAATCATTTCCGCTGTTTCAGAAACGATAGTGTCAATATCTTCTTCCTCAACTTCCGCCGAATCCGGATTTTCTGAAATTATTGCGACTGTACCTGCAACCGTATTAGGGCCATATGGAAGGACAATATCACCATCTGAAGGTTCCCTCATTCTGTTTATTACCGAATTGACCATGGAATGATCATATGATGCCATGTAACCCAGTGTGGGCATTATTTCAAAATCCTTTATATTGAAATCTTTAAGGACGTTTCCTGACCATGGCCCAGTTGTATTTATCACAAAATCAAAATTTTCCTTAAAAATTTTATTATTTTTTTTATAGGAAACTGATATTACCTCATTATCCTTTATTTCAGAGGAAACTATTTCGGAATTTATTTTTATTTCGGCATCGTTCATTATGGATTCAATGGCTATGGAAGAAGCAAAAGAATGGGCATTTATAATTTTGTCTGGAACCTTTATGGCTCTTGTAATGGCATGATTAAGATATGGTTCTGCCGAAATTAAATCTTCTATTGTTACTTCCTCAGTTTCAATGCCATTTTTTTCATTTGACCTGATCAGAGCATCGCCATAATCCTCCTCCTCTTTATTTAAGGAAACATAGTATCCACCGGTATTTTTAATGAACCTTGATGCATTGTTGCTTAAAATTTTATTCTCTCTTATGCATTCTTGAGCCGACTCCGGGTCGTTTACAGAATACCTTGAGCCGCTATGAAGCATTCCATGAAATTTCCCGGAAGTGCCCGATAATATATTGTTTTTTTCAAAGAGAGTTACTTTGTATCCGTTCATTGATAGGTTCAGGGCAGAAAATAAACCGGTAATGCCTCCACCAACTATACAGATTTTTTCCATTATACGTTATTGTTCAAGTATATATACATTTAGTGCTATCCACTGTACAATATTATTTTTGGAATTCTGCAAATTATATTTTACCTGAATTTATTATTAATTTAGCTCAAGAAGGCAGTTTGTGAATAATGCCACTCGATACCTTTCGTAATAGCTTTTTACCATACAATATGAAAAGCTTCGTATTATTTCTTGAATATCATATTTATTATCTAGCCCTATTTTTCCATTAGAAAAATTAAATATTACTTTAGGTATCAGCATTTATGGAAATAGTTGTCCTTATTAAGCAAACAGTAGATATGGACCAGTTAAAACTGAATGAAAACAGTGAGCCAATAACCGAAAACCTCCCATTGAAGGTCGATGTATTAAGCAAGAATGCTATTGAAGCTGCAGTACAGCTTAAGGAAAAATACAGTGCTCATGTAACTGGAATTGTTTTTGGAACAGAAAAGTCAACTTCAGCAATGAAGGAAGCATATGCTATGGGAGTTGACGATGGCATCATATTGACGGGATATAAAAAAACTGCACCATCAATTACAGCCGCTGTTTTGAATAATAAATTAAAAGATATGAAATTTGACCTTATTATTCTGGGCAATCAGTCATCGGATTCCTATTCTGGACTTCTGGCTGGAACGCTTGCATCTAAATTGGGGATACCGGTGATGAGCAATGCGGTAGGAATAGATGTGAAAAATGAAAATGCTAATGTCACAATAGAAGGTGATAAGTATGATTTTGTTGAGGAGGCAAAAATGCCATGCATTATTTCAGTGGCACAGGAAATCAACACACCAAGGCTCCCAAATGTAATGCAGATTATGAGTGCAGGCAAGAAAAAAATAGATATAGAAGATTCCGGTGCAGTTTATAATGATAATATACACATACTGTCCAACAAAGCACCAGAAAATGATAGAAAAAAAATGATATATGAAAAGGAGGATGAGGGAATAGACAGTATTGCCAGGATTTTAAAAGGGGTGGCAAAATGAAAGCTCTTTTATTTTCAGATGAACCTAAAAATCTAAAGGAGATAATTACGTATTTTTCAAATGAGATGGAAGTTACTGCAATATCCCCTGAGGATGATTCGGTAAAAAAATATGGTGCAAAAAAAGTATATTTTTATAAGGACGGATTTTCGGATAATATTTCAAATGCAATTAAAAAACTTAACGATACGGTAAAACCCGATTACATATTCATATCCTCAACAATACTTGGAAGAGAAATAGCCGGCATAGTTTCTTCAAAATTGAATGAACCGTGCATCAGTGAAATATTTGCCTTTAAACCGGGCAAAATGGCAACAACAAAAAGATTTTTCTATGGAGGAAAAACTGTGCTAGAAGAAGAATCAAATTGCAAATTATTCACAGTTTCCCCAGGATTAACTGAGGCAAAGGAAATAAGTAATGAATCGGAAAGCGAAAACCTGACTCTCGAATCGACCAATTACAGGCTAATTGACAGAAAAGAAAAGAAAATGGGAGATTCTGACATAGCTGAGGCAAAAATCATTGTTTCAATAGGAAGGGGTATTGGGTCAAAGGAGAATATCGATAAAATAATGCCACTTGTTGATGCACTTCACGCAAAACTTGCAGGGTCAAGACCGATATGCCTTGATTACAAATGGCTGAGTGAGGATCAGCAGATTGGGCTATCAGGAAAGAAGGTAAGGCCAGATATTTACATAGCTCTTGGTATTTCTGGTCAGATTCAACATATAGCAGGAATCAGAGGAGCAAAGACAATAGTTGCAATAAATAAGGACAAATCTGCCCCAATATTTGAGGAATGCGATTATGGAATTGTTGGCGACCTGTTTAAAATTGTTTCTGCTCTAGTTAATAAAATAAATAATTAAATTTTTTTTGCCTTTTTTCCAAATGAAATTTTTCTGTATATTTTGAATAATATTTCATACTCTTTGAGGCACATATTAACTTTCCAGTTACAGCATATTTAAAATATAAAAATTATAAAAATATCCATATATTATATAATATATTATATATAGTTTCAGTAATTATTATAATTTGATATAACAATATCGGCAATTAAATACTAATTTCCAAATAATAATATTTAAATACTATATTAAATTATATTTAATTATGTCTGAAACATTGCCAATGGATGAAAAATACAATGCCCATATGTCAAAATATTTCAGGGAATATGAGGAATCATTGAAAGATCCTGAAAAGTTCTGGAATGAAAAGACAAAAATACTTGACTGGTTCAAGCCCTATGAAAAGGTTCTTGATGATTCAAAAAAACCCTTTTTCAGATGGTTTACAAATGGTAAATTGAACGTGTCTTACAATTGCCTTGATAGGTATATAAATAATGAGAAGAGAAATAAGGTTGCATTTATATGGGTATCAGAAAAGGGACAGGAAAAAATAGTTACATATTATGGACTGTACAAAAGGGTCAACGCCTTTGCAAAAGCTCTCCTGAATATGGGCCTTAAAAAAGGAGATAAAGTGACGCTTTATATGCCCATGATACTTGAATCCCCAATTGCAATGCTTGCGTGTGCAAGAATTGGTGTAGTGTTTACTTTTGTTTTTTCGGGATTTGGTGCGGAGGCTCTTGCACAGAGAATAAACGATTCAAAATCAAAGATAGTAATCACGGCAGATGGAGTGTACAGGAAAGGCAATATTGTGGAATTGAAAAAAATTGTTGATGATGCGGTTGATTTAAGCGAGGGGGTTGACAGTATTATTGTTGTAAAAAATGCTGGCAATAGGATAAACATGGAAGCTGATAGGGATTATTATTATGATGACATCATTGAAGATACCTATGTAAAACCAGAGGAAATGGATTCAAATGACCCGTTATTTATACTTTATACTTCAGGGACAACCGGCAAACCCAAAGGAATTGTTCACAGTTCCGCAGGATATTCTACATGGGTTTCAAATACACTTAAATGGGCATTTAACCCACAGGATAGTGATAGATTCTGGTGTGCTGCTGATATTGGCTGGATCACAGGCCACAGCTATATAGTATTTGCACCTCTTATGCTTGGATTGACATCTATAATGTATGAAGGTGCCATAGATTACCCCAAACCGGATAGAATGTGGCAGATAATCGAAAGATATGGTGTTAACATATTGTATACTTCACCCACAGCAATAAGATTGTTGATGAAATTTGGTGAAAAATACCCGGAGTTGCATGATCTGTCATCATTAAAAACCCTGGGAACTGTAGGGGAACCAATAAATCCTGCGGCATGGCAGTGGTTTTACCACATAATTGGCAAAGACAGGTGCCCAATAATAGATACATACTGGCAAACGGAAACGGGCGGATTCACAATATCTCCATCATTGGATCTTGGTTTGCCAGCTCTTAAACCTGGTTCTGCGACTTTTCCCTTACCAGGGATTGATCCAGAAATACTTGATGATGAGGGGAATGAGGTTAAACCCGGAGAAAAGGGATATATAGTTCTTAAAAAACCATGGCCAGGCCTGATGCTTACAGTTAACAATGATGACAAAAGATATGTAGATGTGTATTTCTCCAAATATAAAAATAAGTATTTAATGGGGGATTATGCCATTCGTGATCCGGAAGGATATTACTGGCTTCTAGGAAGGGCTGATGAAGTTTTGAAAATTGCAGGGCACAGAATAGGAACCATAGAAATAGAGGATGCCCTTGTTTCCATGAAGGAAATTGCTGAGGCCGCAGTGTTTGGAAAACCAGACACGGTCAAAGGGGATGCTATCATTGCATTTGTAACATTAAAGCATGGATTTGAAAAAAATGCAGGCCTTATAGACTCACTCAAACATAGAATGCGCGATAACCTTGGGCCAATTATGGTTCCTGAAGAGATTCATATAGTTGATTCACTCCCAAAAACTAGATCCGGCAAAATTATGAGAAGGGTCATAAAAGCGGTGTATCTCGACCATCTTCCAGGAGATATAAGTACTCTTGAAAATGAGGCATCAGTGGATGAGATCAAAAAGGCGGTTGAAGTTATAAAAAGATCAGGAGGTGATTAATATGGAGAAAATGGACAATGTAAATAAATCATTGCTTGCTGACCCTGCACCACTTGGTTTAGCTGCATTTGGATTTACAACATTTTTATTGAGTTTCATCAATGTGGGAATTCTATCCCCAGCATCCGTTTCAGTTGTAATGCCACTGGCATTTTCATATGGTGGTTTGGCCCAGATTTTAACAGGTGCATTTGAAATGCGCCGTGGAAACACATTTGGATTTACTGCGTTCACAAGTTACGGCTCATTCTGGTTTTTCTATGGATTAATGGTATTACTGGCATCAATGAAAATAATAACATTGCCTGCCACAGGCATTGGCGTTGCACTTATTTTATGGGGATTATTCACATTATACATGTGGGTGAATGCCATAAGATTAAATATGGCACTTAACCTTGTATTCCTAACCTTATGGCTTGCCTTTATATTCCTTGGCTTTGGAGCATATTACTCAGCCATAGACCTGACAAAGATAGGTGGAGTTTTTGGAATACTTGCGGCCTTTTTTGCAGTATACACAAGCTTTGCAATTGTGAGCAATTCAATAAAACCGAATTCCATACCTCTTGGGCCTGCAATGTTAAAAAAATAATTTAACTTTTTAAATATTTTATAATCAATGGTATTTTTAATAATGTATCAGGACTTTCATAAATAATGTGTTCCACTGGTTTTTTCATAGGGTCATATCTGTCTAAATGAATTTCATAATGATCCATGAATTCAACAACATGCATTCCCAGGTTGGATTCATATATGCTGCACCTGTAATCTCTTATCTGACCCCTGATTTTGCCTATGGATTTTCTGAATAATAATGATTTTTCTGGTTTTTCCATGTGTTTTTTAGGTATATTGAATCTGTTGTATACGAGGGCTAAGGCACATACAGTATTCCAGAAATCACTCATAAAATATCAGAACAAATGAATATTTATATTTTATTCTAGGAAAAGGTTTATATAATTTAGTATAATACTAAATTTATATGGTAGATAATAAAAACAAGGATGACGCCGATGGCAATAGATCGGCAGGGCTGAAAAGAAAACAGGTTGATACCTGGGGTGGAATAGCAGAGGAAATTGCAGCCATGGCTCCGGGTTGTGATGCCATCGCATTTGTTACATCAGCAGCAGTGTTTGCCTTCTTTTTAACACCATTGTCATTCATGATTGCAACATTAACAATGTTCCTTGAGGTAAATACACTGTACCATCTATCAAAGAGGCATGCCAGTGCTGGTGGCTATTATGGATACATCGCAAATGCCTTTGGCCCAATACCAGCGGTATCCTCAGGATTATTATATGTTATGTATCAAATAGTAAGCACTGCGGCAATCCCTGTATTTGTTGCCGGTGTTGTTTTACCGGGGGTTGTCAGGTATTTTGTGGGAATAAATTTACCGGCGTGGATATGGATACCATTTATTCTTGTGTTCATCATTGTACCAATTATGATTGCAATGTTTGGAATTAGGCCCCAGATAAAATATATAAGAATTGCAGCTTTCTTTGAGGTATTTTTCCTGATGGTATTGTTTGGTATTATCATATTAAAAGCTCCAGACAACACAATAAATGTATTTAACCCATTTGTATGGCCACAGTACAATTCATGGTTCACTGTCGATGGGGGAACAATAGCGGGTGTTGGCCTTGGCATGATATTTGGCTTAACAAGTTTCATTGGCTATGGCGGTTCCGCCCCTCTTGGTGAGGAGGCAGTAAATGGAAGGGCAATTACCAAATCACTTGTATTTGGGCTTTTAATCGTTGGAATAGTTTTAACTGAGGTTGCATATGCCCAGATAGTTGGCTGGGGAATACCATTAATGCAGTCCTTCTCAACATCGGGGATTCCAGGAATAATAGTAGCCACTGTTTACACTGGGGCCGTTGGTGGTATTATGTTTTCACTTGTTGCATTCAATTCGGCATTTTCAGATTCTGTAGCGATGCAGTCAAATGCCGGTAGAGTATATTATGCAATGGCAAGGGATGGAATTATACCTGAATTTTTCGCATATCTGCACAAAAAGTGGTCCACGCCAACACATTCACTGAAATTCATCGCAATAGTATCGTCAATTCTTGCAATAGTGGGGACATTTATAATATCCTATGGTGCAGGTGTTACGCCGTATACAATGTTATTTTCAAGCTCTGCAAATCCCAGAGTAATAAACGCTCTGGAGGATTCGTTTGAATTTTTAACAACTATGGCACTGGTGGGTTTAATTATAACGCATATATTATTGAATACAAGTGTTATAACAATGTTCAGAAGATTAAAAGAGGAACATACGGGCTTAAAAAGAATAATACATCCAGTAATACACTACGTATTGCCAGTAATTGCAACAGTAATATTCATGTTTGTGTTATATGAATCTGTGGTTCCCCCGGTTTATCCAATAACGGATGCTGTTGCAATTATAGCAGGATATGTAGTATTTACGCTTATTTATTCATTCCGCATGCAAAAATTAAGGCCGGGTGTTATGGAAAAGGCAGGAAAAACTGTAAATATAATAGAAGAGGAAAAGTTGGAATTGGCAAGAAAAAATGAAATAGAAAAAAATGTTAGATAGATATTATTGTATTTTTAAAATGTTACAACAGAACATACTTCCTCGACCTTTTTTCTGTTTCGCTGCCATTCCGGATCTTTAATGTCACAGGCAACATAAATTGATTTAAAAATAAATATATTATAAACAATGCAATATACACCCATGGATATGGGAGATTTAAAAAAATCAGGAGATGCAATTAGGAATTCATTGGTTGAAAAGAATATTTATAAAATATACGGCGAATACGATTTAAATTTAATTGATAATAATATTACAACGGGTTATGGATATCCAATTAAGGCATTTGAGAAATTCCTGGGATATTACGATATAAGCAATAGAATAGCGTATAACCCATCCATTTCACTGAGCACAAATTTTTCCCACTGTTTATCTGCATGCCGGTATAATAAGAATGGCAAACATGATACAGTAATACTGGATGGAGCCAAAAATGAAAATTATGAAAAAAAAGCAAAATTTGCTCTTGATTATTTCAGAAGGGATTTCAATATAAGTGGAACGTTTGATTTTTACATTAGAAGATATAAAAAATATAATGATGCTAAGGGAATGAGTGAATCAGCCTCTGTTGCTGCCTCAGTTTCAAGATCTCTTTTAAAAAATGTATTTGGAAATAATGTTGATGATGTTCTAATATCAAAATACGCCCGGCTTGTTTCAGGTTCAGGTACAAGAGCGGTTCATAATGGCATATCAATATGGCTATCATATCCTGAAATGGATATAAATGACTGTAAAGCATTTAAAATCTCGGACATGCCTAAAAAATTGCATTATGGCATATTTCCAAAATATACTGATCAGAAAACTGATAATGCACATAAAATGGCGGTTAAATCCATATTTTATCAATCGTGGATAAATAACAAATATGATTTCATAGATAATTACATAAAAAATGATTTTAATTTAAATCTTCTGCTGAAAAGAGGAGTTCAAGATACATTGAACCTGCATTCGGTTTTATTTTCACAGGGAATGGTTCTTCAAACAAAAGATAGCATCGACTTAATTAAAAACATAATAGAATTTTCTAAGGAACATGAGAATTTTTATTTCAGTGCCGATACAGGGCCATCAATAATGGTGCTATCTGAGGATGTTGGTCTAATAAATGATTTCAGGGACAGAAATGATGATAACTTTATTACTGGAACAAATGATTTCACGGAACATGAAAAAAACATCAATTCATTTACGAAGGATGCCATTGAATATTTTAAAAATTGAAGATGCTGCTACAATAACTATTATTAATTATTTTGAAATTATGCTTTATGTTACGTTTATTTTCAAAGTCCCAGATGAGGGTAATTTCACTGGTTTCCACAACCATAGGCCTGAGAACGCTGGGGCTTTTTATGGTTTTGCCTGTATTTTCACTGTACGGAAAAAATTTTACGAATTCTTTTTTGCTTATAGGGTTTGCACTTGGTGCATATGGAATAACAATGGCAATTTTTCAAACGCCTCTTGGAATTTTATCAGATAAATATGGGAGAAAACTTATCATGTCTCTGGGCATTATTACCTTTGTTGTAGGTAATATAATATGCGCATTCCCTGTAAACATTACTGGACTTATTATTGGAAGGCTCATGGAAGGGTCAGGAGCGGTGAGTTCTGTAGGCATAGCTCTGGTACATGAAAATATTGAACCCACAAAGAGGAATATGGCCGATGCAATAATAGGTATATCAATTGGGCTATCGTTCATGATTGGTGTCATAATAGGGCCCTTGCTAGCTGTATTTTTCAGCTATTCAGCTCTGTTTATAATTGCCTCATTGTTTGGAGTTGTATCATTGATTCCCGTATTTATGGTCAGTGAAAGAAAAAAGGAGCTTAATTTTGAGGCAAAATCAAAAATAGACTTAAAAATTATCATGGTTTCAATAATAAGCTTTTTTATATATTTCTATATGATAGTTTTTTATTTCTACCTCCCATTCTTTTCAATAAGATATGTTCCCGTGTCGGAATTCTATACATTTTTAATACCTGCAGTGATAATAGCAGGAGTTATAGGCCTGGCAATTGCAAGACCTGCTGACAAAAATAAAACTGTATTTTTTTCCGTGATTTCACTGATAATTCTTTTAATAAGTATCCCCGTATATTTTTTAAACATATATATCAAGGACGTTTATTTTTTCTATCTGGGGATCGTTATTTTTTATTCAGGTTACATAATAAGCGAAACAGTATTCCCAACATTGATTACCAGAGTGGCTTCTGAAAAATCCTATGGCGGAAATCTTGGATTTTATACATCAATGCAGCATGCGGGTGTATTTGCCGGGGCGGTGGTTGCGGGATTTCTTTTAATAAATGTAAAAAATGATACCAATATATTTATTGTTATGATTTCACTTTTCATAATAAGCATTATTATATTATACATGGCAACAAAATTTAGGGAGATATACCTTAAAAAAAATCAAACTTAATATATTTTGAAATAATAGGGAGGGTGCAGAGGTTACCGAGCTAGGACAAAGGCGCCAGATTAAGGGTCTGGTCTCGAAGGAGTTCGCGGGTTCAAATCCCGTCCTCTGCATGTTTATAAGAGTCCATTACAGACACACAAAAATTCATTTATATTTCTGGATTTTTAATATACTAACAATTTCAATTTTTTAAAATTTTAAAAATTAAACAGTACACTTTTATTAAAAATATATGCTTTCACGCCTTTTTTTAAAAATTACAATAAAAAATATGGGCTACCTAAAAAACCCTAATGATGCTTATAAAAATATTCAAAAGGTTACTGGTATGTAACCTTTACCCAAAAAGTCAGTTATCACAGACGATATGGGTTTCAGATCTATTTTTAATTCCAGAAGCTTTTCTCTTATATTTGCTGAATCTGCTATATTCTGGCATGCAATTGGCAAAATATTTTTATTTCTCAAGCTCTCCAGAAGGATATCTATATCCTTATCACCGGAAGCTGCCAGTTTTTCACTTTCACCAAAGAGTATTACCTTTGTCTCAACGTTTGAATGAAGGGCAAGATTTAATCCGATTCTAGCCTTTGTTTTATCTTTCTCACCTGACGTTATAATAACAAGCATTTTTGTTTCCATATTCAGAAATTATCTAACCATATTTATGGGTTTTTATAATGCTTTATTAACAATAAAAATATCAATCAATGTATAAATTTTTAATTTCCCATCATGCCTGGACTTGAGCGAATAAATGTTTGTGAGTGTTGATATGGCGGTAATAAACCGTTAGAATTTTTCAATAATAATTGTGATTAATCAAGTAAAATATTGGGTCTACGAACCAAAATATTGTATGCGCATATTATTCCCTACAAAAAATCGACGTTCCGATCCGTTCCACATGGAGAAATGTATGAAAGTGACCTAACAGTTCTTTGCCGCCATAGGAGTGTTAGTAAAAATTCTATATAAGTATAAAAACGCAGGAATTAAACAAAATCCCTTTTTATCATTCTATCCTGCATTTTTTTGTTAATTTTTTTGCTTAAAATTAATGAGAATGAAAATATCAACAGTGCAATAATCCCGATATAAAGTACTAAATTTAAAAATACGCTAAGTATTGCGATTAGGATAAGCGGAAATAAAATTACAACCGTTATTACATTACCCAAGGAATGTCTTGCATAGCCGGATAATTCACCGAGATCCGTTATTTGTCTTGTATTGTAGAAGCCCCCTATATAATAGCCAATAATGGTGAAAAGCATACCAAATGCCATTGTGATTGCAAACATCTTTATGAATAATATATTCCCAATAATAACAAATAAAATCAAATTGCCTATAATTAATGGTACCAAAAAAATTCCAGTTGACAGCGATTTTCCTATTGCATTAAGCCTGAAATATTTATAGGATGGCATGGCCATTATTGAAAGCCATAATCTCTCAGTTGAGGAGGCTGAATATCCCTTAGTAAAAGGGTAAATTATAACTGCGTATAATAAATAATATATTTCAACGATAAAATACATTGATTTTGGCAAATAAAAAAATAATACCGTATATGCCACTGCAAGTCCCATGGAAAGTATTAATGTGTATGTTACTTTGAATCTTGGTGCATATACTTTCGTTGTTGAACCCATTCTCATTATGGAAACTCCACCAAGCATTTTTAAATTGAATGACAGAATTGCTTTTGTAGTGGACATGCCAGAAAAACTCACATTTTCCTTTATTTGACTTGACCTTCTGGTCATAAACTTATAATATGTTGATGGCAGGTTTCCGGATTTGTTATAAACGTATAACACTAACAAAAATGATAGAATTAAGCTTATGAACGTACCGTAATATATATGGCCCGTGAATGCTGATACAGGTGAAAATGGAAAATTAATAATTCCTGGAATTACATACCATATAATCAGGGGAATGATTACAAATAGTCTAGTTCTGAGGGGATACTTTCTCAATATTGTTGATAAAGATATATTTATAACAAGGATTGCAAAAATGTCAATTAATCCAAGAAAAGCAAAATATCCATGTTCCGTGAATAAAAGTATATAACTTATAAAAAAGTTGAATAAAGATGATATGAGTATTGAAGTTATAAAAAATGACTTTGCAAGATCATTCTTGTTTAATGGTATCATGAATAAAAAATCAAAATCCGACTTTTTATAATTGAATCCTGCTAATGAGATTTCCATAAATGAAACAAATGCTATTAAGGATGCTGCAAGTAAAAATTCTGATTTAACTGTTCTGCCAACAAAATATGCCATTACTGCATATACGATTTGAAGGAAATAAAATATAAAGATAAGTATCATATATCCTGATGTAACTCTTGTTTTGAGAACAAATTTCAGTAATTTTATATTCATAGCCCACCCATTATTTCAGATATTACGGCTTCCATACTGGCATTTTCTTCTTCACCCCTATTTTTTAACTGCTTAATTTCACCTTCCCAGATTTTCTGGCCTTTGTTTATTATTATAACATTGTCCGTGAATCTTTCTGCAATTGACATTATATGTGTTGAAACAAGAAATGTTGAGTTCATTTTTTTGAAATACTTTATAACATCCTCCTGAGATGGTATATCAAGATAATTTAAAGGTTCATCAAGCAATAATACCTTTGGTTCATGCATTATTGCAAGTGCCAGAGACAATTTCTGCCTGTTTCCCCTAGATAATGAACTTACCTTATTCCTTTCATATTCCCTTAATTTTAAAAAATCCAGAAAAAAATCGGTTTTGTAATTTAAATCATCAATCCCTCTCAAAGCGCCAAGATATTCAAGGTTTTCCCTTACACTCAGAGTGAGGTATGGAGAGGCATCTTCCGGCAAATAACCTATTATTTTCTTTGCCTCTTCTGTATTCGGTTTATATCCCGATATCAGAACATCGCCTGAATCTGGCTCAAGCAATCCAGCAAGTATTTTAATTGTTGTACTTTTTCCTGCCCCATTTGGCCCAATCAATGATATGCTTTCACCGCAATTTATATTTATTGTTAGATCATTTAAAGCAACATTATTGCCAAAATATTTCTTAATATTGTTAAAGTCTATGCAATACATCCAAAATATAAACGTAATTTTGTTTATAAAACTTTTTATGCCTTAACTAGGGGGTATCGAATCTATGTTAAAATCGTAATATTACCTCCTTTTCTGAACATTGTGAAGTTTGTATTGGGCAAAAGAATTACTACAATATAGTTGACTGGATAAAGGTAAACTGTAAGATTGTGCAGAAGTATATTGGCTACCCGATAGGTTCTGAAATCAATGAGATACTGAAAGAGAGCAGGGATTGCATCTGGTTAAAAGAATGCCTATGAATTTTTTAATTATATTTTTATGGCTGTAAAAATAAATATCCCGGATATTATAATTCCAGCCATGATAATTAAGAATAATATTATGAATTTATGATAAAACAATATGAATATAATTTCAAATATTGCTATTATTGATAGAAGTATAGCTTTAGTTTGAATTTTGAATTTTCCTTTTTTATTATAGCCTTTGTTATTTATAAAATAAACATATATGCTCAAGATAATAATTATAATAAAAACTGAAATAAACCATATTTAAATAACAGTGTGCCCTTTATTTTTCCCTGTAAAAGTGGAATTAAAAACACAATAAAGGATGTCACAGCTATGAATATATATGAAATTAACCGTATTTTAATAAAAATATTTTGTAATCGTTCCCTTTTTTCTGGATTCGCATCACCCTTCATACAATACACCTTTTAACAGCCGGTGGCAATTCCTAATATATCCACGGCCTTTATACATTGCCAGTTATTGTCTATTACCACCGCACTTGTTTCACTTATGTTCATGGATTTTACAGTATTATTTGTTCTGGATGGCATTATATTCATTGCAATTGATGTGTAATTGTTTGATGATATCACACCGTTGCTCTTAATGTTAAAATTATGCAATGTATGTTATATTTCCTATTTTTGTATAATTATCAGATGCAGGTATTTCATTAACGCTCCTTACATCATTTCTATAGAGATCCTCTGAAAATGAAAGCATTATAAACATCGCTATAACCAATACTGTTATTATAGCAAGATATTTATATTTCATAATATAATAATGTGTAATATTTTACATATATGTTTACAATATGATATGGAATATATTGAACTTTTAAAAAAATTTTAAGATTAATTTTATTTATTAACGATTATTTTTTTCTATATCCTCCGTCATCTGGGGTTTATATGAATAAAACCATGTAAGATCTCATTCCACAATAGACTATTATTCATCGAATAAATTCATTGAAAAATGCTGTAATGATCCTCAATACAGAGGGCACCATAAGGATACTCAATTAGATTAAGGAAAATTACTGGAAAAAAATAATTATAAATATCTTTTAAAATTTAAAATAATAGAAATCATTATTACTGTTCGTCAGGATTAACAGATGAGATCATTGGTATCTCGTCTCTGTCAAGGTCAATTCCTATTTCCTGCTGTGTCAGTTTTCTTCCAACGCTTTTTTCATAGAAGTTGATGATGTTTTTCTTTTCTTCGTTTGTGTATTTTCTGAAGTACTTATCCTTTTTAAGGTCCACGCCGGTTTTTTCCTGATAAACATCTGCTGGAATTGAGTATTTTCTCTGAGTTGAATCTCTGTATAGTTCAGGTATAACGTTGAATGCACAGAATGGTATTACTCTTCCGTCTGGCATTGCATAGTGTATATCACATCTCTCTACTCTGTCCACATCATATGTGTATGGATCCTGGAAATGCATAAATCCTATGAATAATGACTTGTAATGGAATGCTTTCAATCCATGATAGTCACCTTCTGTAAATGCATTGTATACCATATCCTTCAGCTTGAAGTCTTTCGGTGCTTTTTCATAATCAACGAATTTTTTCATGTGCATTAACAGCTTTGTTATCGATTCTGCTTTCTTTGTTGTTTTCCATTTGGAGTATTTTATATCCTCACCCAGTGAGCCAAGGTATTCAAACATTCCTTTGACATCAACAAATCTTGTTACCGGCGTTATTTTTCCATCCTCGATGAATACATATGTACCCATACCGCAAGCGAAATGTATTGATAATTTGTATGTTGGGTGCCCCTTTAAGGCTTCTATAAAGTTTGACACTTCTGTTGTTGCAGGAACTGTAAAGAAATCCTCTCTTCCTATCTGGCCGTCAAGCTGCTGTTCAATTTTCTTTATTGCTCCTGGTATTGTTATTCTCTGCCTGGCTCTTGCCCTATCTGACATTCTGCCCACAAGACTTACCGGCTGGAAATTAAGTCCCCTAACCACATCAATATTTGATACAGCAAATTTTACCATATCTCCTAAATACTGATCATTAATACCACCAATTACTGTTGGTACAAGGACAACCCCCATTGGAGCTTTCTTATAGTTGTTTAATGCCATTGGAATCTCCCAGAAATTCTTTGGGTTGGATCGGGGTGTTGGCCCATCAAAACTTGTGTACACAACATTTGATCCTGCTTCTCTGGCCTTTCTTACAAAGTCCGGATCGTATGCAGCCCTTACACTGTTTGTATTCATCTGAACGTGTTCATAGCCTTCTTCCCTTGCTATTTTAATAACATCTATGATCTCATCTCTTAATGTTGGCTCTCCGCCTGTTATCTGAACTGCGTTTGCCCCAACTGGCTTTTCGTTTCTCATTCTTCTTAACATCAATCTTATCTGGTCAAGAGAGGGCTCATATATAGGTTCATTTTCCTTTGCATAGAAGAAGCAGTACCAGCAGGATAAATCACAGCGGTTTGTTATAACAACATTTCCCAGACCTGTATGTGATTTGTGTTTCACACAGAGACCGCAGTGGGTAGGACATATAATTTTATCAGCATATACTGCAACATTGGGGTTCAATATTTGTGTTCCTTCCTTGTCCTGATATTTCTTTGATTCCTCGTACATATCATAGTCTTCCCAGTACTTCTCTTTTGTTATGCCATGTTCAGGGCATTCCTTTATTAAATCTACTTCTCCACCCTGTTCATATACAATCGCAGGTATCCTCATCTGGTCAAATTTCTCTTCGTCAGCACATAGTGGGCATAAACTCTCAGTTACTCTTAATACAAGCATATCATCTGTGACAAGGTGAGCCATCTCACTTAAAAATTCGTCTACCGTTTTAAATGGAGCGTTTTTACTTATTTCAAAGTCATGCGCCAGTCTGACCTCGGAATTTTTCTTTTCTTCTGTCATTACCATATTATTTCACCTTTTTAACTAAATAAGATAAGGATTCAGAGTAATATATATCTTTTGTCTTAATGTGTGCTAATATGATAAATAGCTAAGTAGCAATATATAATACAAAAATCTCCTTTATATATTGATAAAAAATTATTTTGAAATGCTTTTATCTCTCATAGCTACTTAATTTATTATAATAAAATAACATAAAAATAATTAACGTTTATGAATTTGTCCTGCACTTATTTATCATTTTTGAGTTTGATTTTCTTTAAAATTTGATTATACATGCTGTTTATATTTGATTTATATTTAACCTTAACATTATTTTGTGAAAGGTATGACTTAATATCTTCAAGTGTAATAGAATGCTGTGATTTTTTGGCTATGGCTGCAATAAAATCAGGTATCATTTTATAAAGCCTTTCCCTTTCCTTTTTATTGTCCTCCCTTTCAATATATTTCCCCACATTTTTGTTAACTTTATCAATTTTTACTTTTATCTCATTTTCAGTGCCAAAATCAAGATTAATCCCCTTATAAAGCCAGAATGATTTTATTGATTCGTCTATATTTGAATATGGGAAACCCGATGTTTCTTCATCCAGGAATTTAATCATTTCCTGGGACAACGTTTCAATGGATTTTTCATTTACCTCTTTATTCAGAGAAAGAATTTTCTTATCCTCTAGCTCATCAAATAAATCATCAAAACTATAGGAATTTATCTCGTTATACCAGCTTGCTTCCTCATGATATTTATAGCCAATATCGTTCATTATATACATTATATCAATTTCTGCTATTTTGTTAAAAAATTTTTTTGAGGAAGGCGCCTCCATGTCAACATCTTCGTCTTCAAATTTCTTAACAGATAGTATTACTGATTTTGTTCCATTTAATCTGGAATTGTTCAGAAAGTCCTTCCATGTTCCCATACGTTTATCCCATTCGAAACTGATAACTATGTCAACATCAGTTGAATAATAAACGTTTAAATTCAATTTTCTTGAATAATTTAGTATGCTGTCCATTAACAAATCCATTTCATCTTTCATGACTGATCACAATACAACATATTAAGATAAAACTCGTATAAATATATTTTGCCTTGGTAAAGATTTTCACATTTAAACGTCCCTGCCAAACTCTTCAATATCGTTTAAATTGGTGTAATTTCTTGGATTTGTTTCCACCATGTAAAATCTGCTTACAATAAAACCTACTATGGCAAAAATTGCAAGGAAAAATATACTGTATCCAGAGCCAAAATACTGAACAATAAATCCATAGCTTATAATTCCCACAACACCACCAAATCTTCCAGATGATTCAGATATACCCTGGCCTGTGGCCCTTATACTGGTGTTAAATTGCTCAGATGGAGCTATAACAATGGTTTTATCAGGACCTACAGCACCAAAGAAATATGCTATAAAAAGAAATAATATTATCAATATTTTTGAAATATTTAAAAAATATATTAGAAATATCCCTGTACCAATCAAACCCAGAGCTCTTCCTAAAAAGCCATAAATCTGCAGTGGTTTCCTTCCTATTCTGTTTATTAATATAACTGTCATAAATGCAGCCGGTATCGTAATTAATTTTATCAGCAGGCTGGAATATGATGAATATGAGGAATTCAAATCCAGCACTGAAAAGAGGAACAATGGCAAGAATATTGAAAGAGCCTGATCACCAACCTGATAGGAAAACCATGCTATTGATGAAACAATAACATTTCTCTTTTCCCTACGGTGGAAATTATTAACTATATCCCTTATCCCCTTTTTTCTGTTCTTTATCCATAATCCAGATTCCACGATTTTTGTCCTCATAATCATAAAAGGTATTGCCATAATTCCACCAAAAAGAAGGACCAATCTCCACCCCACAGGCCCAAATGTAACAAAAATACCCCCAAGACCGTATGCGACTACCATCCCGAAGTTTGCTGTAAACATAATGGCCGCCATGTCCTTTCCTCTGGTTTCAACAGGCAATACCTCGGCCAGATATGGAAATATTACAGTAAAATCGGCCCCTATGCCAATACCCACAAGAATTCTGAAAAGGATCAGTGTTTCAATGTTGTATGAAAGTGAACTACCTATTGAGGCAATTATATACGTAATAAAATCCAGTACGAGAAGTTGTTTTCTACCATATTTATCCGCAAGAATTCCGGAGAAAAACCCGCCAAATATTGCCCCAATAAATGCCGAAGCCCCTACTATGGATATAATTCCATCCGTAAGATGCCATAAATTTTTTAAAACAAGCAGGGAAACTGAAATTGCTGCAATATCATATGATGCTATAAATATTCCAAGCCCTGGCAATATAAGTGTGAGCTTTTTGTTGCTAAATTTCATTGGATCATCTATGGATAAATTAGGTATACCTAAATAAATTTATTCTGTATAACAAAATGAATGATAGTATTAATACATTGGAAAAAATGTTAATTTATTCAGTTCTTAAAAATTAAGGATGTGCGATAAATAATGTATAAAGATTAATAGTATTTTACATATTCATTTTAACTATTTTCTCAAGCCATATTTTTCAGAGTTCATTCCATTGCCTGTTTTTTATATAGATAAATATATTTTCCTAATTAAACAGAAAAATAAATTTTTACAGACATATACATTTTAAATTGTTTCTTTCTGAAATTTCGATAAAAAGTCAACCTTATTTGTTATAAAACCATTTAAATTGCTTGAATATATTTCATTCGCCGATTTTTCATCGTTAACAGTCCATGGAATAATATAAATGCCCTTGTTCCTTAAATCAATAAACTCTGGTAAATTTTTTGCACTGTATTCTGGCAAATATACAGAAATTCCCATTTCATGAAGATCCTCATATCTTATTTTGCCCATATATTTTTCAGATGTTTCTGCATAATCAAGGCCGAGAAAAATGTCCATGTCCAGCACATGAGTATTCCTCAAAGAATAGGGATTGAATGATATTATGCATACATGTTTTTCCATTTTATATTTTTTAATTATTCTAATTGCTTCCTTTTCAATATCATTCTTGATGAGGTTCCCAGAATCATCTATTGTTTTTAATTCTATGAAAAAGTATTTGTCTGGAAAATTTTTTAATATATATTCCAGCGAGGGGATTTTTTCATTTTCAATTTTTATTTCATCTATTTCATATGATCTTAAATTTTCAATAACCTTGTTTAAACCAGTTATATTTTTTAAATTAAAATCGTGAATAACATAAGCATGGTTATCTCTTGATAGATGGATGTCTAGCTCTACAAGATCGGTGTATTCAAATGCCTTTTCGAATGATGTGTATGTATTTTCAATGTATACAGAGGGTAACCCACGATGCCCTACCACAACAAAATGCGTGGATAGATACTCTTTCATATCCATAGTTCAGTAAAATATGAAATACTATAATATACTTGTTATAAACTCAGGCACTGCCAATTTTAGATGGAATAATTATCCATATCAATTTACTGCTCTCCAATCACAATATCTATAGAACATTATATTACTGTTGAAATATTGACATTATATATTTGCACCATTTCACTTATTCAGATGGGTTGGGTAAATATATCAACGCTCAGTTTATACAATAAACCTGCAATTAAAATTCAAACTTTTTCATTATTTTTTCTCTATAATAACTTTCATAAGTATATTTTCTCAATAATGGATAGTAATTCAAATTAAACTTTTTCAAAATTTCCCTTACTTCCTTGGATGAATACGCAACACCAAATTTTTCTTTAATAAAATTTTGCACTTCGCTTACTGTACATATTTTAATATTTTCAATAGATTCCTGCAATGCATTCATATTTTTCTTGCTCAATTTTGAAGGTCTGCCCATATATGTTCTTACAACAACAATTTTATTTGTATCCGGGTCCACAACTTTTACGGATTCTTTTTCGATTTGCTCCATAATTTCACCTTACAATTGTATACATTGTTTTCATTTATAAAAACATTTTTAATTTTTATTTTTTTTTATTTTGTAACGAATTATATTATTTATTAAAGTTATATAACGTTATACTTACATTTATTTTTATAATACGTTATTTTATATTAATTATTGACGCATTCAAAAAAGAATAAAATAGATTTTTATACCTATTTTTATTAAATGAAACATGGATAAAGAGTATTCAACAAAATCAAAAACTGGAAAAATGGAAGATCGCATTTATGAGGATTTTGGAAAATTCATAATATATTCATATATGGATGAAAACACTGGAAAAAAAACAAAAAGAAAACTCATTTTGCTTGGGAAAAATAAACAATGTGCATATTTTCTTATACCTGTTAGCGGTAAAGAACTTGCAATAACTACCGGTTATGATCTTGATGCAAAGGTCGAAAAGGACGGAGAGTCGATAAAGCTCAGGGATATTATTGAGTGAATAATATAATTGATATGTCCTGAGGTTAAGAGAAAGATAAAATAATGATATAAAGTTTCTAAATCCTTCAATTGTGGCAATAGATAGTCAATATGAATTGCAATGTGGCATTTAATATTGTATAGGAGAATGAATACATGGGGGTACTGAGAGTGACAAATTCAAGACCGTGGATATCTAACCAAAGCCGGAAGGTGAATCATATGGAGTGTGCGGGAACCTGCCTTAAATGAGTGCATGGGTGAACCTGTGCCAATTATAAATCCAAGACATATGAAATAAAAGAAAAATATTAATCCTTCTATGAATTAAGCAATTATGGTCGATTCATTTTGGGAGGCTAAAATCAATGAAATGGAAAAATCGTTCAAAAAAAATACTGATTATGAAAGATGGAAAAAAGATACTCTATCAGAATGGAATAAAAAAACAGGCTATACTGAAAAGGAATATACAAATTCTTCATATATGAAAATAAAAGAATTATACACAAAGGAAGATTTGCCGAAGGATTTTGATAAAGAACTTGGTTATCCTGGTGAGTATCCATACACAAGAGGAGTCTATCCAAATATGCACAGGGGCAGATTGTGGACGATGAGAATGTTCTCAGGATTTGGCACACCCGATGATACAAATAAGAGGCTTAAGTACCTGATAAAAAATGGTGAAACAGGGCTCAGTATAGCCTTTGATATGCCAACACTTTATGGATACGATTGCGATAACAATAGGTCAGCTGGAGAAGTTGGCAAATGCGGAGTAAATGTTTCTTCATTGTATGACATGGAAAGAATTTTTGACGGTATAGATCTGTCCAAAATAAGCACATCAATGACGATCAATGCGCCAGCCGCAATCTTAACAGCAATGTATTTTGTTCTGGCAGAAAAGAAAAATATTGATCTGAAAAAAATATCTGGAACAGTTCAGGCAGATATATTGAAGGAATATATTGCCCAGAAAGAGTGGATGTATCCTCCAGAAGCTCATTTAAGGTTGATAAGAGACATGCTGACATATTCGACTGAAAATGTCCCAAAATGGAATTATATTAGTGTTTCAGGATATCATATAAGGGAAGCTGGCTCAAGTGCAGTTCAGGAACTTGCATTCACTCTGGCAGATGGATTTTATTATATTGATATAGGTATAGATGCGGGTCTAAAGGTTGATGATTTCGCGCCCAGAATGTCATTTTTCTTCAATTCGTCCATAAACTTCTTCGAGGAGATAGCAAAATTCAGGGCTGCAAGAAGAATCTGGGCAACTGTTTTAAAGGAAAAATACGGCGCTAAAAACCCGAGGAGCATGCAGTTGAAATTTCATACACAAACATCAGGTTATACACTGACATGGCAACAGCCTCTTAACAATATAATAAGAACAACAATTGAGGCAATGGCAGCTGTTTTTGGCGGAACCCAAAGTTTGCATACAAATTCATACGATGAGGCGTGGGCATTGCCAACTGACGAGGCGGTTAAGGTTGCATTGAGGACACAGCAGATAATAGCCGAAGAATCAGGAATAGGCGATGTTATTGACTCTCTGGGAGGATCCTATTATCTGGAAAGACTTACAAGCGAAATAGAAGAAGAAGCCTACAAATATTTTTCAGAGATAGAAAAGCTTGGAGGAATATTGAATGCTGTAAAAAAGGGCTATATTCAAAAGGAAATAGCAGAAACTTCATATAAAAAACAGTTGAGAATAGAAAATATGGAAGATATTATCGTGGGCGTGAATAAATATATTGAGAAAGATGAAAAACCAATAAATATTCTGAAAATTGAAGACATTGCAGAACACAATCAGATCAGAAAATTAAAGGAAATAAAAAATAAAAGGGATGCAAAAAAGGTAAGGGAATCCCTTGATAGGCTCAGAATTGCCATGGAAGATGAAAATATAAATTTAATGCCATATATCATGGATTGCGTTAGAAACTACGCTACCATAGAAGAAATATCAAATGTTGGGAGGGAGATATTCGGTGAATGGAAAGAATCGAAAATATATTGAAAAACCAATTAAAATTTTGCTGGCAAAACCTGCAATTGATGGACACGATCGTGGCATCTTTGTACTTGCAAGGGCATTCAGAGACGCCGGCATGGAGGTAATATATGCCGGATTATTGCCTACGCCGGAAGAGGTTGTTGAAACAGCAGTAAATGAGGATGTTGATGTTATAGCATTGAGCCTTTTAAATGGGGCACATATGACCGCCTTTAAAAACGTCATGAATATTTTAAATAAAAGGGGGATAAAGGATATAGCTGTGGTTGGTGGTGGCATAATCCCGGATAGGGATAAGCCAAAGCTTGAAAAAATGGGGATTACCGGTAATTTTGGCCCTGGAACTAAATTGAGCACAATCATAGAACATGTCAAAAAAAGAGCGGGTGAAATAAGGAAATTGAGAGAAAATGAATATAAATGACCTGGTAAGAGGTATTTTAAATGGGGATAAGAGAAGCATTGCAAGAGCCATATCAATCGTAGAAAATTCGGATGATGAACAGAGAAAAAATATAATTGATAAGATTTATGATTATGGCAATTCAAAAATTATTGGAATTACTGGTCCTCCTGGAGTTGGCAAAAGCACAATAATAGGGAACATAGCCCCAATGCTGTCAAAAAGTGGAAAGATTTCTATTCTTGCCGTTGACCCGGCAAGTCCATTTTCTGGTGGTTCCATACTGGGAAACAGAATAAGAATGCAGGAAAATTTGAGCAAATATGATATTTATATGAGAAGCACCTCAAATAGATTATATGAAGGTGGATTATCCGAATATTCCTGGGACATTATAAAAATACTTGAAGCCTCAGGAAGTGATTTTATTATAGTTGAAACAGTGGGGTCAGGACAATCTGATATAGATATAATGAATGTTGCTGACCTGACCTGTGTGATACTGGCACCGGGTTTGGGTGATGAAATACAGGCAGTTAAATCCGGAATGATGGAAATAGGGGATGTGTTTATAATGAATAAAATGGACAGGGAGGATGCATATATTTCAATAAAGGACATTATGGAATCATTGCAGATCAGCAATAAACCGAATACTCCTGTAATTGGCCTGAATTCACTTACCCTTGATAATTATGAAAGTTTTATTGATTTTATATTGAAATGGAACGGTAAAAATACTGAAAGAAGGAACATAAGAAAAATAAGACAGATCATTATTGAAAGGATATTTACAACGTATTCAGTCTATATTGAAAGTGTTGATAAAAATAAATTGCTAGGTAAGAATCCATATGACATTGCAGATGATATTATGAGGAACCTTGATGGGCTGAAAAATAAGTATTTGGAAAAATAACATAAACTTTTAGTACGGATAATTTATAACAAACTATGTACAGGCCATTAAAATTTTATTCGGATGAATTTATAAAAAATGTGAATAACAGGGCAAAGGAAATAATGACATTTATGTATCCACCAATAACCATGTATGAGGATAATGGCGAAATAACTATTGAGGCGGATTTACCTGGATTCAGCAAGGATAAAATAAAGGTTACAGTAGAAAGCAATGCAGTGGTGATTCGTGCTGAAAGGGAAATTAAACCGGAAGGAAACGTTCTGGAAAACCAGAGACCAGAAAGAATATTTAAGAGAATTGCCCTTCCTCTAGAAATAGACAATGAGGTCGATTACACTGCAACATATACAGATGGAGTATTAACACTTAAAATACCTGTAAAGAATGTTAAAACAGTAA
Organism: Thermoplasmata archaeon; assembly: GCA_021846395.1. GTDB lineage: Archaea > Thermoplasmatota > Thermoplasmata > Thermoplasmatales > Thermoplasmataceae > Acidiplasma. Next base: position 71,383 of record JAJZXB010000011.1, read on the forward strand.
AAATTGAGTGAGTTTTTATTTTTTATTTTTTAAAACAAACGCAAATACAATTACATCCATTGCAATTATAATATATGAAATAACCGGGTGTGTATTTGAGTAAATTATCATTGATATTAACAGCGCTGATAAAAATATGCTCAATGGTACATTACTGTTTGTTTTGTTTGCTAGCTGATCGGTTTCTTCAAGCTTTCTTTTAAGCAATGGGAGAACGTCAAGACCCTTTTCTATTGAAATTACAGATTTTGATATGAATTCGGACATTTCCCTTTTATATAGCTCATTCAGCATCCCATCTTTGTAAAGAATGTCCCTCAACACTAGCACAAATTTAAAATTTGGATCGAGCGTCTTGCATATTCCTTCCAGAAGCGAAGACATCCTCATATAAAGAACGAGTTCCCGTGGAAGGTGAAACGGAAATTCAAATATCACATTGTTGGCAATTTCCAGCAATTCTGAAATATCCATTTCATTTACATTCCTCCCTGATAGATTTGCTATTGATAAATCAATTGCTTTTCTTATTACACCTCTGTTTGCCGCAGGAGATAGGGCATTTAATTCCAGCAGTGAATCAATAATGATGTCAGGGTCCTTTGTAATTAATCCATCATAAAGCTTGAGAAGTGAAAATCTTGTATCATCATCCAGTTTCCCAACCATTCCAAAATCATATAATATGATATTGCCATCAGGTGATATTGATATATTTCCGGGATGCGGATCTGCATGGAATATATCATTTTTCAATAGCATTCTTATAAATGTAAGGTCAAGCTTATGTGCCAGTTTTTTTGTATCTATTCCACTTTCCTTCAATTTCTTTACATCAGTGATTTTTATTCCTTCAATATATGTTAACACTATAACTTCCTTTGATACAAATAAAACGTCAGGCATAATTATGCCATATTTGCCGATATTCTTTCTTATTCTTTCCAGATTTTCGGACTCGATAAAATAATTTGTTTCATCATAGATTCTTGCAGAGAAATCGGATATAACGCTTGAAATGCTTATATAAAGATAATTGTCTATGAATCTTTTGAATAGCCTTAGAAGTTTTTTGATAATTATCAAATCTCTTTTAATGATGAAATTTATATTGTGCCTGTTGACCTTCACTGCAACATCTGTTGATCTGTACCTTGCCTTATAGACCTGACCGAGAGATGCCCCCGATATTGCATTTTCATCAAAGTATTCAAATACCTGATTTATTTTTCCCATATTTTTTTCTATTATTTCTCCTGCATGGATAAAGGCATCTGGAGGTACCCTGTCCTGAAGGCCCTCAAACGCTTTTAAGTATTCCTTTGGCAGTAAATCGGGCCTGGCTGACAGTACTTGTCCAAGTTTTATGAAGGTTGGGCCTAGATCAATGAAAACTTTTACCGCATTTCTACCATTCTTTTCAATTTTATAATCATATTCCTCATTTTTTTTGGATTTTTTTCTATCCCCTAAAAACTTTCTGAATACAGGAAACAACTTTACCAGATATTTAAATTCAAGTTTCGTAATATTTTTAATTTCCTCATCGGACAAATAAGCACCTCTGAATTTATAGATTTAAAACATATATTTAACGTATTCATTTAATTTAATAAACATAAACATTATAAAATGGAAATATGCTATTTGGCCATATCTTTACCTTCCTCAGATCTATATTATTTAGCCTTGTTTTTACCTTAAGGTTAACCATTTTAGGGAGTGCCAATATATTGTCATCAATCCTGCATTGCTGGTTTGTAAAGATGAGTGCGAATTCACCATTCTTATGCTTGTACCCTGGCAATATATGTCTTCCCATATATTTATCTCTATGTTTGGTGTAATCCCACAATGCCTCCATAATATACAACCTTTGTAATTTATAATATTAAGTATCTTATTTCTTTCATTTACCTCCATTTTCAATGAATGCCATAGCAGTTATTACAATATGCCCATTATATATTAACAATAATTCATGTCTTTCCTTGTAATATAATTATAGTAATATAATACTCTCCAGCGTATGGAGATGGGTGTTTTAACTCCTGTTTATCGTAATTTGGCAACATACCTATGTGTTTACCATATATTTCTATTGATTTTTCAGGTTTTATTGTGTTAGTTATTGTATCTAACATTTTATAAAGATATTTTCCAATAACCTGAAAATTACCACTCTTTATTTTCATATTTTAAAATTAATACAAAATATCCATGGAATTAGAACAAAATCAACTGAAATTCTCTATTTATAACACTATTTTTGTTATATT